>NZ_QMEA01000189.1 GCF_012912105.1 Brasilonema sp. UFV-L1 | reverse complement strand
CTCCCCCAACTCTCCCTACTCCCCTTGCTTCAAAAATAATCTTCGCTCCCCGTATGAAGCGTTTTCCTGGCTTAACTAAAGCTAACCAACAGTTATGCTGACGTTCTTCTAACAGCAACACCTCTACTTCCGCACCAGTAGATTTACAACCATACAAACGTGCAGGGATAACTTTAGTATTATTCATTATCAGTAAATCCCCTGGGTTTAGTAGCTCTGGCAAATTTCGGAAAATACAGTGCATAGGTGCCGTTTCTACACCTGTACTCAAAGAATTTACTACCAAAAGCTTAGAATGATCTCTTGGAACAATTGGGTTTTGGGCTATAAGTTCTTGAGGTAATTCATAGTTATATCCAGAAAGACAATCATCTAATTCCAAGTCTGGTTTGTTATAGCTAGATAGTGTGTTTAAATTGCTTTTTACTTGTTGTTGCTGCATTTATTTTTCGACTAGTTTAATAATGGTTTAGCTTTTCTTTCTGGGAAATCGGTGATCCCCATTTTATTTATTTTCCCAACCTTGCTATCGAATGCTGTTGAATAACATGGAAACACCTGTATGAGAATTGGGTAAACCTCCCTATCCAAAAACGGGGGCTTTTACCCTAGCGGGTAATAGGGTCTTTATACCAATAATAAAAGTGTAGGATTGGCTTTGATCCCAAGCACCAAGATGGAATACTTGTATTACCTGGCAAATGCCAGTCTAACTCTAAGAGTTGTTCAATTCTTGCACGGCAAACCCCAAATACCTGTTTCGTTCGTCACCGTCATTCATCAGATAGATGGTTGGGTGGTTAGAGTTAAACTAAAACATCACCTCTCACCTCAAGAAGATGGTAATATTCGGGCTTTCTTCAGTGAATTAGGAATTCGCTACGAGCCGCAAATGCGGGTACAAATGGCGTTTTGGAGTTTGGAAGCAGGACAGTCTCCAGTTGATGTGATGCGTCGCTACCAAGTAGCCATTGTCTCTCATGGTAACCCAGAAAAAGAGGAAATAGAGGCGTTCCGGCAACAGTTTGTCAAAGGGTTGGGCTATTGTCCAGAGACACTAGCGTAATGCCTTTGATTTATATAACTTGCTATATTACGGCACAGACTTAAGTATCAAAAGCCGCTGGAATATACTCTTGTAGCATCAATAGATATTCACCCACTGATAGAGTGGCTATGGCTTGTTCAGAAATTGTAAGCGCAGCTAACCCTTGTGACATTTGCTGACAATGCACAATCGCAACATCAAATTGGCAAGGGTAGTTTGCCTTCTCAGGATATTTAGCTAAGAACATCAAGGATGTCTGACAGAGTTTTGCTTGCTTGTGTTTCGTAATGGCGTTTCTTCCCCCCGCATCCCAATTGTTTGGGCTGCGAGTTTTAACTTCAACAAATGCCAGTATTGGAGATGAGGAAAGTGAGGGAGTTAGAAAAGTTTCCCTTGTGTTATCACTACTCTCTGGCTTACTCACTCTTGTTTCTCCTTGTTTCCTCGTCTCCTGTTGTCCAGCATATTGGGCAATGATATCAATTTCTCCGTTACGGTAACGCCACCGACGATGCAAAATCACCCAACCATTGGATTGTAACCATTGGGCTACTAGGTCTTCTCCTGCGATACCTATATCGAGATAATGATATGGAGAATGGTCTGCCATTGGTAAAAAGTACAATGAGTAAGTTAAGCAATCAAATTTGGGTAAACATACTTAGTTTCTTACTTTGGGTTGTCATTTGCATCATAGCCCCTGTGGGTTTTACAAGTTTTGCTCCAGAAGCTTTAGCACTTGACTACAATAAGGAAACTTTGATAGAGGCTGATTTCTCAGGACGTGACTTGACAGACTCCAGCTTTAATCAAACTAACCTGCGCAACAGTAACTTTAGCCACGCTAATTTACGTGGCGTCAGTATGTTTTCTGCAAAGCTGGAATCAGCAAATCTCGAAGCAGCTGATCTTACAAATGCTATTTTAGACTCGGCTCTTTTCAGGAAAGCAAATTTGACAAATGCAGTGTTGGAGGGTGCTTCTGCTTTTAACGCCAGATTTGATGGCGCTATTATTGACGGAGCAGATTTTACCGATGTGCTGCTTCGTACATATGAACAAGAGCAATTGTGCAAAATCGCCAAAGGTACCAATCCAACCACAGGACGCGATACCCGCGATACCTTGTTTTGTCCGTAATTTTGTCGGTAGTTTAAGTGACATGACAAACACCAGAGCATGAAAACAACGCGACACAAACGGCTTTAACCCCCGTAATCAGCTGTTCAATTGTTCTGAATGATGGGACATATCGTCTCTTGCGGCTTTGTGGATAAACTGTCCCATCCGGACAGTAATTGTCTCAATTCCTCCCGCAAGGTCAATAACTGTTCAATTTGTCTATCAATTTCTGATATCTTATCTTTCAGCTTGTGATGAATTTCATCACAGGCAGGTTTTCCTTTATCATAAACTTCAAGAATTTCACCAATTTCTTGCAAACTCAAACCTAAGCTTTGAGCACGTTTAATAAACGAAAGACGGGTTAACACATTTGATGAAAACTGGCGAAACCCTCCCTCTGTTCGTCCGATAGACTGAATTAAACCCAAACTTTCGTAATAGCGAATTGTCCTAATAGGAATTCCACTCAAAGCTGTAACCTGACCAATTAAAAGCAATTTTTTCTCTTGAGTTAACATGGTAAAATTCCCTAATTATACAGTATTTATATGTCTTTTGATATCTAAAATCATAAATATTTTTATCTCCTGAATTTTGAGAAACCATCACTACTGCTAGTTTACTCATGCGCAAAACTTCTTTACATAGGCTATCAAAGACTAAATTTTTGGTAGCATGTATCGGTGAACCTAGTCGGTGTAGCTGTGTTGTTTGAGTGATCAGGAACAGACTTCATTTTAGGACTTAAGCAAAGTTATGGAAAAACCTTCAGTGGCTTGGCCCAGTCTTTGGACAAGTTCGGATCCCGTGCGCCAAGCGCGCATAGAAAAGAGGTTAACTCAGATCTTGCACCAGCTTCAAAAACCGGGTTTCTTGCAACTCATACAATCTAGAAACCTTGATTTTTCGTTAAGAAACCCGGTTTTTTGGTCTTGTTGAGAATGGTGCAAGATCTCAGTTAAGAAGAGTTTTTGTGTAAGTCCTGCATTTTTGAGAGGACTTTATCTTTAGCTTTACCTATTAGAAAAAGAAGTGGCTTTGCCACTTCTTACGTAATTCCCAGGTAGAACCTAAAAGCTAGTATAACTTTTATAAGTAATTGAAATGGTGTAATTATACACTTATTCATTAAAAAGAATATGAATAATTCTTAGTATTCCTGATAAAAACTTTCTTGAAGTGTAGGTTAGGTAGAGCGTAGCAAAACCCAACATTTATCTGGTTTAGTTGGGTTTCCTCACGCTAAGAGCGTGCGCCCTGCGCTTACAAGAATCAAAAAGCTTACATCACAAGCTCTTTACTCATGAGTGGATAGTAGCTTTATTTCTGCCGCGTTGTACTAGTTTCAACTGTAGAATAAATCCACGCATCCAAAATTGATTAATTTATCATCCTACCTCATTCACTGGGAACCTATCAATCAGCTGCATAGCGCGTTGGGCATTGCGCAGTAAGGATTCTGAGAGATGGGGTACGTGGGGAATTTGCGATAGTAAATCTAACGTCCGGCGTAAAATTCGCACCACATCACCTTCATCCAAACTCGTATTTTCACAAAGTTCTACCCATTCCATACCCAGCGCCCACTGTTCCACTAGGGCGATTAACTCAAACTCTAACCATATCGGTAAAGCGACATCATAACGACGTTGCAGTTGGAACATCTTACGACGAATCCCCCGCAATGTTGATAAAGCTTCTGCCACTTCTTCACTGAGATCAAAGCGAACCATGCTATCTGGACGTGGGGTTTCTGTCACTAAAGCGGCGATCGCCGCTGCTAAATGGTGTGGATCTAAATTATCCAATTCTCCATGCTCAAGTGCTAAACCCAACCACAACTCATTTTCTCCTCGAATGGCTGCGGCAATTTGTCCTAGTCGCGTGGGAACAAGATTATCCAAACATTCAAAGTGCTGTAAAATTTTAATCAGATTGAGAAACTCTTCCCAATGGCGTTGAGACTGTTGCTCGACTTGTGCCTGTATTTGTTGAATTTCGGCTTCGAGTTCAGCAACTTGTGTTCTGCGTTTGAAGATATTAGCACCATTGCCTGATTGATGCAGGGGATGATTTTCTAATTGCTCTTGAATAGCACTCACGCGACGAATTTGTTCTACAACTTCTTGCGCCATAAATACAGTTTCGCTCGGTTCAGGAATTTGTTGAGTGATTGCTGCTGTTTCCTGATTACCAATAAGTGACTGTCCGCGTTTCAAAGGCATTTCTGGTGGTGGTAGCAAGTCAGCAGGCAGATCAATTCGCGGTAGTTCTGCAAACAAATCTACAACATCAGAGGCTGTCGCTACATACCAACGGTTATCTCGCCCCAAGCATACCAAGTAACAAGTTTGACTAGAACCTAAGGTTTTCCCTACTAACACTGCTGTTACGGGTGCGGGCATTGTAAAGTTTTTACTCTTGAGACTCAAAAGTGTTCCCGACACTGCGAAGTCCAACATCATTCCCAGTTCTGCTTGTCGGGCTTCTTGAGCTTGCTCTTGCAGCGTTTTCAAAAGCTGGCGTTCTACTCGCAAGCGTTGCCGTAATTTCTCGTAAACAGCCAGTTCTTTTTCGTCAATAGCAGCGATTTGCGCTTGAAGTTGAGCAAGTTGTGTTTGTAAATGACTTATGTACTCGTGCTGCGGTCGTAGCTGCAAGTTTGCTAAGTACTGCCCAAAACTACGTTCTATGAGTTCTTTGGCTTCTTCCAAAGTGTGGGTTTGCAGTAAGTTTAACACCATACCGTAACTTGGTGTAAATTGACTAACAAGAGGGTCTGCTTGGGATGTTGCCAAGTACGCTGCTTCTTTGGCTCCTTCAAAAGGAGTTTGCAACGTCACCACATGACCTCGTTCATCCATTCCCCGGCGGCCGGCTCTACCTGCCATTTGTAAAAATTCGGAAGCATTTAACAGGCGATGTCCGCTATCAGTACGCTTAGAAAGTGTGGAAATGACCGTTGTCCGGGCTGGCATATTAATTCCCGCTGCCAAAGTTTCGGTAGCAAATACAACTTTAATTAACCCCTGTTGAAACAGTTCTTCGACAAGAACTTTCCACGCAGGTAAAATTCCAGCATGGTGCGCGGCGATTCCTCGGTAAAGCGGTCCAATGTGTCCAGAACGTCCGGCTTCAGGATTACGGGTTAAAAATTCGTCAATTTGCCAACGCAATTGCTGCGATTCTTCCGAATTCACTAGCCACATATCACCCACCTCCGCCACCGCTTTATCACATCCCCGGCGACTGAAGATAAAGTAAATTGCTGGCAGCATATCCCGTTCCTGTAGCTGGCTTAGAACGTCAATAGTGCTGGGAGCTTCTGCTTTAATATGAGCTCTGCTCTTTTGTTTATCTCCTTTTTTCCTCTTCTTCTGCAAGCGGTGATTAATGTGGGTCTTGTCATCATTGAGCAGAGGAAATAATCCTTTGGTGTTGCCAAAATGAAATTCTAAAGGAACTGGGCGATAGTCAGAGTATATAAGGTCGGTAGGACCATGAACTTGGTTTAACCAATCGGTCAGCTCATCACTATTGGCAACAGTCGCTGAGAGGGCGGCAAGTTGAACTTCACGGGGACAATAAATAATGGACTCTTCCCAAACTGTTCCCCGTTGGCGATCGTTCATATAGTGGCACTCATCTAGCACCACTGCCTCAACATCTACTAATGAAATGCCAATTTGCCCGATAGGTGTGCCATAGAGCATATTCCGGAAAATTTCTGTGGTCATCACTAGAATCGATGCATCTCGGTTAATTGAGGCATCTCCAGTTAAGAGTCCAACATTGTCAAAGCCGAATTTTTCGCGAAAGTCACGTAGTTTCTGATTAGAGAGCGCCTTGAGGGGAGTGGTGTAAAATACTCTTTTTGCGCGCGATAAAGCGCGATATATGGCGTATTCCCCCACCAATGTTTTGCCTGAACCTGTAGGCGCACACACAACAACGGAACGTCCAGCATTCAACGACGCGATCGCATCCTTCTGGAACTGATCCAATTCAAACGGAAATATCGAACTTGGTTCAAGTTCTGGAGACAGCGCAGGGTAATTCACTCAATCACATTTGCAACCAAAACTGTTTACTATATTAACGACTCTTTTGTCAACTTAGTTATTAGTTATGAGTCATTAGTTCTTTGACTATTTTCCCAATTCTTGTGAGCGGGCTGTTGCTGCTTTGACAGCTTCTATTAAAGCTGAGCGAAACCCTGCTCGCTCTAATTGAGCAATACCAGCAATTGTAGTACCACCTGGACTAGTTACGCGGTCTTTGAGTTCTGCTGGGTGTATTTTTGTTTCATGCAGCAGCTTGGCTGCTCCTAAAACAGTTTGCAAGGCAAGTTGATTGGCTATTGCCCTGGGTAAACCTGCTGCGACTCCTCCATCAGCAAGTGCTTCTACAAGCAGTGCGACGTATGCTGGACCAGATCCTGATAATCCTGTGACCGCATCCATCAAGTTTTCTGAAACTTCTACAACTTCTCCCAGCGCTGAAAAAAGTAGTTTTGCGGTTTCATGGTGGTTTGCTTTGGTATATGCACCTGGACAGATGGCGGTCATTCCTGCCCCCACAGTTGCTGGGGTATTAGGCATTGCTCGAATGACTGGGAAGTGGGGAAAAGCGGCTTCTAACTGATTTAATGTCACGCCTGCCAAGATGGATATCACCAGTGGCTTTAAACCTGTGGTGATGACATCTGCCAATTCTTGGGCGATCGCACTAAACACTTGAGGTTTCACTGCCAAAAACACGACTTCTGTTGTTGGTGTGAACACCAGACGATTATCAGCTGTCACATTCACACCGTATTGATCTTCTAAAAAACCTTGGCGTGAGGTTTGTGGTTCACTGACTAGCACTTGTGATGGTTGATAAATTTTACGAGCAATAAGGCGGGATAGGAGCGCTTCTCCCATAACCCCGCCACCAATCAAACCGAATTTAGTAGTCATTAGTCATTAGTCATTCGTTATTTGTCATTAGTCATTCGTCATTTGTCATTAGTATCAAGCCAAATGACAAAGGACAAAGGACAAAGGACTAATCACTAATTTACGTTTATTGTGCCATTCTGTTAACTTCATTTCCCCAAGCTGGATTTGGTCCGACAGGACGTGAGGGACGTACTGGGTGTTGAGGAACTTCATGAAGAACTCCAGACTGAGTGCTGACTTGCACACAGCTTGGTGTAAACAAAAATATACTTTCGCCGATACGTTCTTGGTGTCCATCAAGCGCGTAAGTACCACCTGCGACAAAATCCACTGCTCGTTGCGCTTGATCTGGATCCATTATTGTTAAATTTAATACTACTGATTTACGCTCTCGCAATGCTTGAATCGCCTGGGGCATTTCTTCGAAGGTGCGTGGTTCTAGCACCAAAACTTCTGAGATTCCATTTATTGCTCCTGGCATACCAATAACATTACTCATGGGCTTTGACCCTGCCGTTACGTCTCCTCCCATTGTATTCATGGGTTCGCGCCAGCGTCGATTTTGAGCTGGAGGTTCTTGTGGTGCTGGTTGTTGAGTACTTTGTTCCTGATACAGATTTTGATAACTTTGTGTATCTGGTTCTTCCTCATAGTACTCGTATTCTACTTGCTCATTTAGACCGACGAAATCTCTCAGTTTGGAAAATATATTATTCATGGTTTGCGCTCCTAGGGCCGCTTAACTTTAACTGATATGGCAAAAACTGATTTCATCAATTTTTACCCTCGTAAAGGGCAGAGAATTCAGCCGTTCTATCGCTGTTTGTTCTATCTACTAAAGGATTTCGTTGGAACAAAGGCTTCTAGAAGGTCTGTATATGTTTTTTAGGTAACAATGAGTCAAGATTATATCTTAACCCGTTGCTTTGGAGAAGTTGTTTTTTTCTCAGATTCCATTGATTTTTACTTTTGTCAATACTATATCCTTTGTCACCGATTGAACCAGTGTCTGATGAAGTTTGTCTCGACAAAATTTTCCGGAGAGTTAAAGAGCCGTTTTTTTCAGTACATAATGTCCTTTTTAAGCCAAAAAAAGAGCAAAAGTACGTACTTACTGCTCTTTGCATGAATATTTAGATAGAACGCTCTCCGAACAAGATGGTTCCTAATCTGACCATTGTTGCACCTGCTTGGATTGCCAGCTTATAATCCCCTGACATACCCATTGACAGGTGTTGCATTTGAACATTAGACCAGTTTTGTGCTTGGATTTCTTTTGCTAATTTACTGGTACTATTAAATACATCAATAATTTCTGAATCATTTAATCCTAAAGGCGGAATTGTCATTAAGCCCTGAATTTGTAAATTTTTGCACTGAGCTAGAGCAGGTAAGTCAGCCAAAAGTTGTGATGTGCTCCAACCCGACTTGTTTGGATCGGATCGTATTTTGACTTGCAGACAAACCTGAGGACTCATTTTTAACTCTTGTGCCAATTGGTTTAAGCGTTGGGCAAGCTGTAAATTATCTACAGAATGAATCCACTGAAATTGTTCAATGGCTTTTCTGGCTTTGTTGCTTTGCAAATGTCCAATAAAGTGCCAGGTGATATCAGGGTAGTCTTGTAACTGCACTTGTTTGCTAGCTGCTTCTTGGATGCGACTCTCGCCAAAATCCCGAATTCCTACAGCGTAAGCACAGCGTATGATTTCGGCAGAGACTTGCTTAGTAACAGCAATTAACCGGACTGAATCTGGTAAAGAGGAACGAATGGTAATAATACGTTCACGAATCGAACTGCTCATTGGAAGGTGCGTTGGAAAACACTCTGAAGCTGATCGTACTCCTGAGATTGTCCTGTACGACGCAAACTACGCAGGCGATTTTCAATCATCATTCTAGCCTCAGTGCGTCCAATCGGCTGAAATTTCACATTTTTGACATTAGTCGTTGTTACTAAAAAGAATAAACGTTGGGCATACAGTGTTGTGAACAACTCTTGGTTCTCGTCTACCATACAAATCCTATAGAGCAAACCCCAAGTTGGATGATTGATGTAAGTTTCCGAGTTGTCTAAGTTCATTTAATACTGAGGGATGGATATATATATTTTTGCAGTTGAGGAGAAAATTTTGACGACGAAGGACGCATTTCGCCAAAATTTTGCTAAAAATCCCAAAAACCCCAAAATTAGGAGAAAACGGTGCCTTTGGGGATTCCGGTTGTAGACGATTGTAGCCGCAAAGCGGTGAGACAGCGCGAATGACGGCTTTCCCGACACACAGAGGCGACTGCGTTCGTCGTTCGCAAAGCGTGTCAGTTCGCTGCAGGCGTGCCGTTGAGGGAAGCTGTGCCGAAGGCTCAGGCATACCCGATAGCCATAAGGCGTAGCGTCAGCCATAGGGCTTGCTGCGGGCTACAGTGATTTCACGTAGCTCCCCTAGGGGGTAGATCTGTTGTGTCGGGTAGCGACGGGCGTCGCCGTCGTACCGCTTTTGTTGCAAGTGTTCGTTGGGGTTTCCTGGAGTGTACAAACTACCGTTCATTAGTGAATAGCTCTGAAATAAAAAATGAGAGCTATGGAAGCGCAAGACGTTGCGTCCGTACGGAAGTGGAGAGTGGTGAGATTGGCAAACGCAAGAGAGTTCCTTTTTGTTATCCTTGTCGCCTCGTCTTCCTCTGTAGAGCAAGTCAGTGGGAAAGTAAGGCTCAAGGGATTTAAATCTAAGTTACCCTGCCAATCTAAATAGCTGCAGGAAGCATAAAACAAACTACGCCGCATTGGTTCTAGTTCATCAATTGTTTCCATGTAGCGGACTTTGAGGGAAGCTATGACTATGCCACCGCTTAACATGGCGCGAATCAAGCCAACGGCATTGCAATCAGATTTTAAGCTACCTTTGATGTTGCTGACAAGGTGCATAACGTGGCGGTAACCTTCAATTATTAGCAATTCATCCCCAGCAACAGTTCCCCATTCACACACTCGCCTTAAATCATTGCATTCTAAATCTACTTGAGAAAAGATGCCTAGAGGAAACCGTTTGGGCAAACAAGGACGATGCTCCAAACAGGCGATCGCCGATGCTAAGGCTTGCTCAGCTTGCTCATAGTGTTTATAAGCCAGATACACATCGGACTCGACACAAATAGCCATGTCCCTTAAAACTTCCTATCATAGCGGTTTTTGCTTCAAGTGAACACAAGACTTAACAACTCAAACCCCTGACAACTTTTTTATCTTTTGCGCCTTGTGTCAAACCACTTTACGATATTTTGTACATGGGAGCGTGCAACTGTAAATTCTGAAATCCTTATGTCTTCATTCCGTTGTTGTACCTTGGAATTTACTGCTACTTATGTTATTCTAGATGGGATTGGGCGATTAGCACAGTGGTAGCGCACTTCCTTCACACGGAAGGGGTCACTGGTTCAAATCCAGTATCGCCCATTGATTTAACAGTTATTCAGTTATCAGTTATCAGTAAAGAATGCATCTAGCCTCTCTGGGGCGCTAGACAAACGTTTGGGTTTAAGTCCGGTGACCAAAAGGCATTTCAAAGAAATGCAGCGCCTTTTGAGGTGGTCCAAAGTAGCACAGTTTACCACCTCGACCCAGAAAAGTTGTGCGATCGCACACTTCAATATTTGCTGTAGCATGAGTCACTAGTACTACTGTTCGTATTTGGTCTGCTAATTCCGTTACATAACACCTACCACTAGCTA
>NZ_QMEA01000188.1 GCF_012912105.1 Brasilonema sp. UFV-L1 | reverse complement strand
TTTTGTGCTTACTAGTCTAAAGTCCAGTTGATAGATACAAAAGCAATTTTAAAAAAAAAGAAATGAGAGAGAACAGGTAAAAAATAATCAATCAGGACATACGCTTCCTTATCCTGACCCGGTTTTAGATTCTAATTCTAAAGAAAAAAAAGAAGTTTTACAACCAGAAGCTGTTTTTAAAAAACTACAGCATTATCTTTCAGAATCATGTGTTATTCCTTTAGATGATATAAAGTTAGAGTCAACTGTATTTTTAGGGGAATACAGTTGGAAATCTACAGGTTCAGGTTTTTGGGGTAGTTTATCTACCAGCGAAAATTATGATGCCCCTGAAAATTCGTTAGGGATGGACACCCTAGATGGAACAGAACTGATAATTTTTATAGAAGAGGATTTTGATATCAATATTCCTGATGAGTATCACAATGTAATGACTTTGCAACAAGTTGTTGACTTGATTCTTAAGCTAGGTAACACACATAGTTGATACTTGAGTTTCAAGGTAAACCTCTAGCTACTTCTGAAGCGCCAAAATTTTTCTATATTTTGGAAAGTCACTTTCCAAAATATCTAAACAGCAGCGTTTATATATCTCTACTGCTGTCTGGTCTTCAGTTAGGGGTAGCAGTAACTCCCGGCAGAAGGAGCATCAGCTACAATCGGCTGATAGTCATCACTAGAAAATGGGCGAAAGTCCTGATGCCATTCAGCAGTCATGTTACACAACAAGCGAAACTGGAGCGGAGTCGGGACTGGATTGACGCGTTCGACGTGTACGTGTACAAGTGTTGGGTTTTGCCGCAGCATTTTCAAGGCATCATGCACAAGATAACGGGGGCAATAACCTACTATGTGATGGTCTTCTGTGTTTAAAGTCAATGCGTTGGGGTCGTATGGATTTTGAATTTCGTGAGATAACCACAACAGTTCCCCTGGTTGGGCGCGATTAATGCGTGAGGTTGCACATTGCGGCAGGTGTCGCAGTCCGTGTGCAAAAAAGTGAATATGGTACAAGCCATTTTCATCTGGCTCTGGGCAGGGGAACACCTCCAGGTGATCCGTTACTTTGCTTCCACCACTGCGAGCAAGGATGGCGATTGGATCGTCTGAGTGTTGAGGGATGTTTAGCCACTGTACAAAATTCTTGTATTCAGGGCGAGAGCGCCGCATTAATCGATTAGAAAACAAGGGAAACAACTCGACGGATTTATATACCTTGTTCAAATCGGGGAATGAAAGCAGAGGTTGAAATCCACACTCAGATTGAGCGTTTGTAGCACCGTGGGTATAAACAAACTGATATTTATCCCCGTCAAATGTTAACCGACCGATGGGGAACCAACAACGACTAATTGGATCTTGCCAAGCTAAAAACAGTGTTTTCATGGTAAAGTGTCCCGCAGCTTTAGCAGCTTATTTTGGTTAAATTCCAATATTTTTTGTGCAAATTCAATTGCTGTTTGTGATATCCATTCTGATGGAATACGCTGAAAAAGCTCTAAAGTATCATTGCTTGACACCTTTGCAAGATTGTCTAACCATACACTGCTAGCATTCGGATAGCGCTGTTGCGCTTCACGAAAAGCATCAAAAGTTTTGAGGGGTTTTGTGTCCTCTACACTAGCATAAATTGCAGAAGCACATTTTTGTGCATAGCCTGTGACGGTTTTGTTATTCAGTAATGAAAGCCTTTTATCATCAAGCAGTTCCCGTCCCATGCTAGAAGCGTGGTCATAAGTCGGTGCTAGATAAGTCTTTGATCCCAAACTGATGAACGCCCAGTTTTCATGGTGTCTATCTGTGTTTCCAATCCAAGCATCTAAAAGTAAGTAACCGACAAACGTCTCCGCAGATGTCGTGATGCCGTTTGGCGGTGTCCAGTTGACTGGTAGGTTAACAGAAGTCTGTGTTAGCGCTGTAAAAATGTTCTCTGTTGTGTGTTGAGACACTTTAAAAGATTCTGCTTTTGGATAGTCCGGTATTATCGGAGCAAGAATCTCATTACCAAGGATAAGTGAGCCACCATTAGGTAGAAATGATGGTGAAACCGTACCGCAATTGCTGTTCCAAGTAGCCAACTCAACATGGGCATGGGGCAATCCAAGCAACTCACACAACGAAGCTGCTATCTTTTCTGCCCAATCCTCACCCGTATTGAGACGAGCTTGTTTATACAGGCAATACCCTTGTTCCGGATGTTGGAACCAGAATTTGAATTTAGTTCCCATCTCCTCAGAAGACTCAGGAGCGTCTAGGGGAACTTCAATAATAGGAAACTTCTCTGCCATTATTCATCATTCAAACAGTGTGGGCATACCTGGCAGTTATCAGTAAAATACCCCTTGGAGAGTACCCAAGGGGGGATTAACATAAGTGTTTAGAAATAGATTTTAGATATAGCGGTTGATAGTAACAACTACAAAGCATGTTGTCAATATTCCAGAATTTCAAAAATATCAACAACCACACGAAAATATTTAGTTATTTATTCAAATAAAAAAAAAGACATGAAGAACCCCTAGGTATCTGTGCTTAGGGGTTTTTCAATTTCAGTCAAGCAGCTTGACTGTCTACAAAATGTCTAACATAATGTAAACAATCATTCAAAGTTGATGGGCTTACCGTGAAAGTGCCTGTGTATCGCTTCTGGATTAAACCAATCGGGCAGTGTCCGTTCAGCATCAGCTAGTTCATCACCAGCATCAGAAAGAAGTCCCCTCACAACTTTCACCCGATTCAAGGGACTACGACCGTTAGCTGAAAATTTCTGTATCAAAATTGTCCCAGCTTCCCTCATTGCTTGTGTGTTCTCTGGGTACGAAGCGTTTGTGTCATTGTGGGTGATGCCAATGACATGGACTTTGGCTTTTCTGGTATCGGTTAAATGCAACTTATAAAATTTCTCTGCTGGCTCACCAATGAGCGTTTTGAGGTTGGTATACTCATCAACTAGCACTTGCTCAGGTTGTACTTGAGTTGGTTGTTCTAACTCGTTTTTCCCTTTAATTCTTAACAGCCAACGTGAGCATAAAGCATCAAAAGAATCTGCTATTTCATCCTCTGATTCAGCTTTATTTTGAGGTTCTAGGTACTTCCAAGCTTTTTGGTTATCACCAGTGGCGTGACGGTCAATTAAGTAGTTGATAGAAGCATCTAAACAGTACTTTCTGATGAGAGCTATTGTTGCTGCTGTGTATGTCTTACCGCTACCTTGGCGACCAATTAACCATAATGGCGTCATATTGTCTATGACTTTCCATAACCATCCATCCTCATGGCTTTTGAGAGCTTCTATCAGAGATGTTTTAGCTTGTGAATCGGGTGATATACCCTCTTGTTCAGTCATAGACACTTTACCCAAAAACTTCTCACGTTCTTTATCTGCTTTAGCTGCATCTCTGAGGTTCTCTGAAATCTGCTTGTCCATCTGAGAATTAGCAGTGTCAAATTGCTTGAGTGTTGATTGATGAGTCTTATCCTGTATCTCAGTCTGTCGGTTCAACCTGTCCTGCATAGCTTCAACAGAGATAAACCCGTGCTTAATTTTCTGCTTATCCCATGTGCGGTTTGTCTGCAATGTCTTGAATTCTCTCTCACCCTGGTTACCTACCGTCGCTAGCTTAATGCAGGTCTTATAAGCCTCTAGTTCATTATGGGCTGACATTTCATCATCTTCTGACTTCTTTGACCAACACAGATAAGCAATCCCAGAAGCTACAGGAGCAACAAGAAACCATCCTACACCAGAATCAATAGCTGGAATATTTCGGATCACAAAAGATGATTCCGGTAGAGGATGTAATGCTTCAAACTGCTTCTGTTCCCAAACTTCCTTGAGAAGTTTGTGCTCATACAGGCAATATCTTCTGTCTAAATTCTCTTGTGATTCTCTTGAGTCAAATTTATTGATGTTAGCAGTAGTCGGACAAAACTTGATTGCTACCAAGTCATAAGTCCGGCTAGATTGACCTAAATACATAGTACTAGAAAGAGCAACTGTCACCCCGAAAACTGTCAAACCTGCATACGGTTTCATCTTCTTCTGGCTCCATCAATAAGAGTGTAGATACCAGCTAAACCTAATAATCCACCAATAATAAAGATTGCATTTTGTTTGTCTGATGGTAACCTATTGAATTCTGTCACCGTATCTTGTAGCCTGTTGTAAGTGGATTTTGAGGTTTCGACTACTTGAATGAAGTTACCTAAAGCCGACCAAATAACAAAAGCACTGACCAGAGTTGAGAATCCAAACTTTACTAACTTCCCCATCCCATCTACCTCAAACTGTCCATCCCTTCTGTTAACATTAAAAGCATCTAAGCAATCGCGGTTTGTGATTTGATTTATCAAGAAACAAGCTGCTATTGCTAGTCCGATTCCTTGAGTACCACTGGTTAATACTAAAAATCTAGCCAAGCTGTAAGATGTTATCCCCCAGAAGCTGACTTCAAGACCCTTAAGAATGCTACGATTCTTGTTTAATTTGTTAGTTAGTTTCTCTTTATATGCCTTAATTGACTCAATTTCATCTGGTGTAAATGCCGTGTCAGTCTCTAGAGGATAGTTGTCATTAGTAGTGCTGTTATCTTCTTTGTCGAACTGTGACATAATCAAAGTATGTTTTCATTTAGAAATTAAGCGATTCAAGCTAATAGCAATCGCTTAATTTCTATTGATTCCTAACTCAAGCAGATCAACTAAAGACTTCTCTTACCTGATTCCAAAGTTTCACTATAGGATTAGTGCTGTAATGCTTTCTTGGAATCAAGCTTAAATCGCTGTCTGAACCATTCTCTAGTAGATGCTGTATCTTCTTATCTTCATAGTCTCTATCAGCTTTCATTTGAGCTATAAAAGGCTTGTTACTGATTCCTTCTAGAGATGCTTGAGCCTCTACAGTAGCCATTTGAGCATCGACCCAAGCTTGTAGTTCAATCACGTCTAAAGCATCGTCATGACGTTGGTGCTCTTTCTCCAAGTCAGAGAAGAGTTTAGTTTTGTACTCCTCCATTAAATTGTTAAATCGGGTGTTCTCTAGGGTCATATCACCAGCAGCTTTATCAATAGCCAGTGACCCTTTAGAACCTGTTTTGTAGATGTCTGCAAGAGCAGTGTTGTACTCTTTAGTCCCATCAATATAAGCTTTTAGGTTCTCTCTGATTGTTGGCATAGCCATAAGTAAACGCTCTCCCGTCTTACCCATATCCCCGATTTGAGTAAGGGCTTTTTCATCACCGCTGATAGCGCGAACAATCAGAGCGTTGTTGATACCAAACTTTTGAAAAGTAGCTTTGGTAATTTGCTTTCCGTAGGTTGATACGTGGTCTTTTACGTACTTAGCTTTCATAGTTCATCCTTACATTGTTGATAACAGATATAACCCTGTTCAATTAATCTTTGACGTTGCTGGTTAGGTGTTAAGGGTCTTAGGCTAGTCAACATCTGAAATAACAGGGGAAGTAAGAACACTCCTACAACAACCAAATAAACTAGATTAACTGGGAACTTTGAGCCTGTTGAGGATGCTTGTAAGTTCCCTTTTTTGATGCTGTTGGGCTACCTCCATCGCGGTTTTGAACTGGTTAATTCCAGAGGTAAAGTGGTTGATGGTTGATTGATTTTTCTCAACTACCCTTCTAGTCACCCTGTCTAACATCCCATCAACTTCGCTTGCTTCTCTGGATTGTTGATAATCTACGTATGAGATGAGCGCCGATTCAATCTGATTCAATGTCTCGGTAAAGCTAGAACCAGCAGCATCAATTTTTGAAGCAATGACATCAACTTCACTAGCTGCCAGTTGAATACCCATAAGAGATGCCTTGTAGTTGACCATCCCTTTGACTTCATTCTGAGTAGTGAAGAGTGTGATTTCTTCAGGGGAAGAGTGCTCTTGTCGCTCCAGTTCTTGAGTGGTTTCTACTTCCATATCTGTCTCCTCTTCAATAGAACTCTTGCAAGAGTTGGGTAAAGGGGAAAGGGGAAAGGTTAAAGGGTTTTTATTTTCCCTTACCCCTTCCCCCTTAACCTTTTCCCCGACTTCTGCAAGAAGTCTAATTTTGGGTTGCTCTTCAATTTTGGGACATGAGCTTGACTCAATTGGCATCATATTCACTGATTCCGGCACAGAGTCGTCAGCAATGAAGTGTTGCTTAATCGCTGACAATTCTTCATCAGTCGGATGAAGAGCATCAGAATTTGAAAAGTCACAAATCATTTCCTCATCACCGTTTTCTGTTTGTTGGACTTCAATAGATTCTGTAGATTGTCCAGAAATGTCAGAAGATGTCACTAATTCTTTATCGTTCGTTTTATCCATCATTTCTTGTGCAGGCTCAACTACGCTCAAAGCTTTAGACTGCTTAACGAAGTATTCTTTGACAGCTACTTCCTGTTCTTTAGTCAAGTCATCCAGATTTTCTACGCTTGTCAAACAATAACTAAGAATTATTGAAGGTTTGACAGTATTCTTTAAAGCAGAGTAGATACGCTTAATGACAGGGTGTTTTGTGTTATTCATTCTTAATTTTCCTTGACGACTTTTAGATTCTGTTTACGGTAACTGTAGGCATAAGCCTTTAGCATCACATTCAAAACTTGCTCACACTCATAACTTTTTATAATACTAAAACCTTCGCCTAAACCATCCAGACACCATCGATACTTAGTACTTTTTGGGACATCAAAGTTAGAAATCAAGTCCCATATTTCTTTGCCCGTTAAAGTCTCATTCTTATAACTAATCTGTGAGACTTTTGATAGAATCACCAAATACGATGTCAGTGGAATTTTTACTCTGCCTAGTGATTTACGAAAATTTACAAAAGCTGATAGGTTTTCTTTGGTAAAAGGCATGAAAGATTTATCAAAAGCTTTTTTAACCCTTGACCAATGAGAATCAGAAACCTGATGACCTATTAAGCTTTGGTAGTGCTTTCTAAGTAAGGCAGATTGTGTAACTGCCATAATCGCGATTTCTCAAACATCGACAATTTCAATATAGCAGAATATAGCAGAATATAGCAGCTAAAATCTGCTAAGACAGGGGGAAGAAATTTGTATGGGACAATCAAAGTAGCTGATATTAGCAGGTTTTAGCAGATGACCGTAGACAAATACAGAGGTAAAAAGATAAGTGTGGTGTTTCCCCAAGAACTTTTTGAGGTGATAGAGAAACTGGCAACAGATGAATCTAGAAGCAATTCAATGATGGTTGTACAACTTTGCAAGGAAGCACTAAAGCAAAGAGGTTTACAATATTGATATTTTATCATACATAAAACTAGCTATTAATACGTAAACAAGAATTCTCATTAATCGATTGCGCTAATTCGAGACATTGTAGTCTGAAACCCTTATTGTTTCGTTATACAGCACCAAGTACAGAACGAAATAATAAGGGTTTCAAGCGTTCCGTCGCCTGTACCAAGTACCCATTTTTGCGCTGAAATGAGAATACTTAACGTAGTTTTAGGGGTCGTGGCGATTTTTGAATGAGAATCTTCTTTTCTGACCTTAGAGAAACCATAGTATTCGCCACTGCACCGACTAGTTCCCCCCAGTGCAATGGCTCTGATTGGCTTGATAACAGCGTGATGAAAATTACATAGGGATGATTCCATGCTCAGATGTGGCATTGTGACTCATCCATCAGTATGTTTGTTATTAAAGAAAAACAGTTGCTCAAAACAGCTTCTCTCTGTATGCTCGCGCATCACAAAGTGAAGAACACTTTTGGCTCGCGCGGCTCGAATAGTAGGCGTTGTCGTAGCAATAGAATAAAAAATCCTGTACCAACACGCTCAAAGCATCTCCGTCGATTATTATCTAAAAGAAAAAGCCATGCAAATTAATACCCAACTCAATGAAAGCGATGCCAGCAAGCTGGCTTACATTCAACAGCAGACCAATCAGGATGTAACAGAGGTGGTTAAACACGCCATAGACCTCTACTACCAGCAGCTTCAGGTTAAACACAAAAAACCACTGGCGCTGCTAGAGCAAACTGGCTTTATTGGCTGTGGGGAAGCCGAACCAAATCTTTCTGTCACGGGGTCTTACACGTAAAAAATTTAGCCAGCCCTCATACCACGACTCACCGTGGGGCAATACAGATCAACAAAACAAGGTGTCGCATCCTGCTAGAAAAACTGGCAGCCTTATTACAACGCGTACCCGTCTTGTCTCACAGATCAACAGAACAAAGGCTGCCAGTTTTTTGTCGCTTAGTCCCTCGGCATGGCTAAATTTTTAGGGGACAATGCGTCAATTACAAATCCGTTCTGCAAACCAAATTGCAGTCCAAATATGGTAATCGCTGATTCTGGTTTCTGGTTAGCTGCTATACAGAACTTGACCAAACTTATTTAAAGCTCGCCATTCAACTAAAGTTTCCTTTAGAGGGTCTGCTTCTTGCTTCTACCAAGGGAGTCGGCTCCTACTTGTCCACAAGCGTAAATTCGGGTGTAGCCCACCCTATTTTTGAAGTCAAATATTTTTTGAAGCTTTTAGCCACTCGTCATCGGTTATTTTCAGCAAATTTAAGAAATCGTGGACTTCTGTTTGACCTTTTTACAGGCTTGCTAGTAATGACCGCGACTGTGGTTTACAAAGCGCGAGAATTTAGCCTTGGTTAAGGGCATTAATTTGAGTATACCAGATACCGCAAACACAATACATCTCCAAAAACTTACTGAATTTTCCCAACTTTAACAAAGGTGTGATAATGTTTCTGGCAATTTAGTAATACTCTTGCCAATCGGCGGGATGATTATCATGAAAGGGCGCAACTCGCCCTTACTAAATTTAACGAACCCCTAATTACTACGGGCGTGTATCGTTACTGAAACTTGCTACCTGTTGCTGGACCGGATGGGCAATCAAGCCCAAAGGAAGTTTATTGATAGTCTGTCCATCGGGGCTTTTGAAATCTTTGACCTGCAACCGAGTCATGGCGGACGTATTAGTGAACTTATGGAAAAATATGCTGATTTACCTATGGATTTGGCAGATGCATCTTTAGTTATTCTGGCAGAGCATTTAGGACATGGACGTATCCTTTCCACGGATCAACGGGATTTCAATACGTATCGCTGGAAAAATCGACATCACGCATGAAAACCTGATGTCCATGACTTAATGATTTAACTAAAGTGACACAAGGTGTACTTGGATTGTGCCGAGATAAGAGCAAGTGCGATTCGTTCCCACCTTTACAGACCTTCCTCAACTCCAATACACGGAGAAGATTATAAAGGAATCGATGCGACTGTATCCCCTTGGCTGACAGCCTTACCGTGAGGTCAGCCGTGACTGTGATTTGGAATCGATATCATTGCTGCTATCAACTGTTGCGCTTTGCTGTTTCAACAATTCTCAAGCTGTTGAGTGACTTGAAATCGATATCATTGCTGCTATCAATATCATTGCTGCTATCAACGGGAACGCGCTCGCAAAATGCGAGAAAGCTCTCGCAGAGTGGGAAATAGCGGTTACCAGGCAGTTTGGGTTTTTACGTAGCAATTAAAGTGCTTACAAATATCAGGGATGCCGAGTAGCGAGCTGATATCTCATTTCCATCGCACTCCGCCGAACGCAACAAAAAGCTGGTTCTTTCTCTAGTCGTTTTATACCACAATAGTAAAAGCGCAAGCAAATTTATTGGGTTTTTGACCCCCTTTTGATGTATAAGGTTACGTAAAGACCTATTATCGTCACCTGATTTTTATGTCCGGTCGCATCGTCAAAGTAGCTAATAATACTTTACCTCCAGTGGTTTCGTGGTGGCAAGCGCCTGATGTTTTGGCGATGTTGTTGGCAGAGAAACGCAGTCAATCCACTCGTAAAGCTTATGACCGGGATATTAAGCATTTCTTCTTAACTATGTTTGGGGTGGAATCTACTGCGGAGTACGTTGTGCGGTTTTTGGCATTGTCCCAGGCGCAGGCGTTGTCGTGGGTGGTGCGGTATAAAGCAGCGATGATAAAGCAGGGGCTGTCTGAAGCAACGGTGAACCGGAGGCTGTCGGCGCTTCGGGCGCTGGTGCATAAGGGTCGGGTGTTGGGGGTGTGCAATTATACCTTGGAGGATGTTAAGGGTGAGACGGTGATGAAGTACCGGGATACCAGCGGTGTGACTCCCCAGGAGTTTAAGCAGATATTACTGACTTGCGATCCGACGACGGCGAAAGGGGTTAGGGATTATGCTCTACTGCGTTTGCTTTGGGATAATGCTTTGCGTCGGGGGGAGATTGCGGCGTTGACTATGGGGGATTTTGACCGTCAAAATAGTAAGTTGTTGGTGTTGGGTAAGGGACGCGGTAGCCAGAAGGAAAAGCTTGATTTGACTCCTAAGACTAGGGATGCGATTTGTTATTGGTTGGCGTTTCGGGGGTTGGCGTCAACGAAGGATGCTTTGTTTGTGGCGTTGGATTTGAATACACCGGGGCATCCTTTGACGGATGCTGGGATTGCCAAGATGGTGAGAACTAGGGCGAAAAAGGCGGGTATTAGCAAGCGGTTAAGTCCGCACCGCATAAGGCATAGTTCTATTACAGCTGCGTTGGATGCGGGGCAAAGTGTGCGGGAGGTGCAGAAACTCAGTCGGCACAGCAAGTTGGAGACGTTGATGATTTATGATGATAATCGGCAGCAGCATCAGTTGAAGGTGAGTAGTGTGCTTGCGGATTTGGTTTGATTGAGCATGATTAAAATTCTAGAGTCGGGTAGGGATTAAGTTACAGTTCCTTACCCCAGAGCGGTTTAGTTTTTCATACAGCTTGAAAAATCTTTAATATGACTTTTCAGGTTATCCTGGCAATTATACTAAATGCAGAATGACAATGATATAGATGACCAAGGTAATTTCACTTTTCAATCAAGCAGGAGGTGTCGCCAAAACGACGACGGCT
>NZ_QMEA01000187.1 GCF_012912105.1 Brasilonema sp. UFV-L1 | reverse complement strand
CGCACACTCATAGTACCGCGATGGAAGCTCTCAGATCTCTACGGGGATTTGAGAAACCCACACTGACCCGTTAGGGCAGTGTGTGGTAGTTCACCTCAGCTTGGGTGATTTTGGATTGGGAATACCGCACAAAAGAAACTAGTACATGACGGGGATTTTTCCAGAGGCACCGCAGTTTTTCTAGGTTTTTCCCGAACTCCTTTGATTCAAGAATCCCACGGCTTTTCGGTAAACGTCCACTTGCGATAGTTTAGCAGCCGTGGGAGTGTTAAAAACAACCATCACCACATCTGTAGACTTTTGCCCAAACTTTTATTGGTGATTTCGTGATAATGGGAGATTTTATAAACTCTAATTTAAGAATTTTTAGCTTCTCTTGAGGTTTAAGAATAGCTAAAGCTTTTTGTTCTTGATGACTAAAGTTGGGCGGTTGTGGTCTATTGTCCCTCAACGTAATACCTGGTTCAACAGCGACAGCTACTATCGATCCTACGGATGGAACAATCGGTGAATCACTAGACTCTGAGCTTTTGATGAGAGTCTTTCCAACCAGTACTGAATCTGAGGTTTCGTTTATATTACCTATAAAAATCCAACCATCAGTCATTGCTTCCGGTGTTGTTTTAGATTTTGTTTCTGATATTGGAGGTAAACTTTGAGAAGATGCTGATGATTGCATGACTAATTGATTTTCTTTTGGAAGAAATCCCAAAGTTACACCTATCAAACTTATGATAGATAGTCCTACAATAATTCCAGGAAATTTTTGTTTGTTTTCAGTTTGTGGTTGAATAGTTTCTTGTTGACTGTGCTGAAATTCTTTTTCTTTGTGTTGAATATTGTTATATTTAATCTCTTTGATATCTCTTTCTTGCGGACTCTTCGGCTGTTGTGAATCATTTAATCCTTGAGCAACCTGTTCTTGAATATCAAGTTCATCTGACGACTCAGTATTCTCTTGAAACTCCACCTTCAACTTCTGCATCAAACAATCTCTTCTCTCTAGGTCTAAGGGGGGAGTGGAAGGAGGTGATGTGGAAAGAGTTACCGTAGGCGGGATGAAATCTTCATATTGAGGACAATTAGATGGACTTGACTTAACATCCTCAACAAGAGGATACTTCTTGCTTGAGTTCGACAGTTGCTCGCTCACCTGAGGCTCTTGGTGTATTTCATTGTTGTGATGACTAGATGGCTTGACTTCCTCATTTGTATCTTTGGCGGTTTCTTCTACACTTGTTACAGATTGCTTGACCTCGTTAACTGTATTTTTTAATGTAGTCCCAACATCATTTATACTCTGATTAACAGCCTCAGCAACATTCTTGGCTGCACCTACAACGGATGGTTTCGCTTCCTCAACTGTATCCTTGAGTGCCTGTACTGTACTTACTACAGATGGCTTCGCTTCTTCAACTGTATCCTTAACTGCTTGTACCGCACCTACAACGGATGGCTTCACTTCCTCAACTGTATCCTTGAGTGCCTGTACTGTAGCTACTACAGATGGCTTGGCTTCCTCAACAGTATCTTTTACGGCATTTCCTACACCGTTTACATTATGGTTAATAGTCTCAGCGACACTATTGGCTGCATCTACCAAACTATCTACCGTACGGTTAACACGTTCCGCTGTACCCTTCCCAACCAAAGCTCCAGCAACTGCGCCAACTATAGCACCAGAAACTCCTCCAACTCGGCGACCGAGTAAACCACCAATGGCTGCTCCTACTAATCCACCGCCTAGACCTACACCTGCTCGATGAGCCGTGCGTTGCTCTGTCATGCGATTAGCATTTTCGTCATACTGATCAATACGCTGGTTGTTATTACTCATAATAACTCCTTAAATGACACCAAAGAGCATAACCGCTAGCTGAAGCAGCTCGTTATTTATCACCAACCAAACAATTCTAGGTAAGACTTAAAATCAGTAGGGTGGGCAATACCCACCCTACTCTCTACTTCTGGTTTTCCACTGGGACTAAAAGATAGGTTGTCTGGTTATTAGGTATGTTAGCTACGTTGACGTTTTGACTGCCAGACGGCTTGGTATCTTCAATCGAACTCTTGCCTACGTCCATTGTATTTGTGACAGAGTGGGTAACTGCTTCAGCAGCACCCTTGATAACGTCCATTGTATTGTTTACGGTGTCATTAATGCCTACTGCTGTCGTCTTAACAGTACCCACTGTTGTGTTTACAGTGTCATTAACACCTAAAGCTGAACCCCTGACGCTTTCTCCTACATCTTTAACAGTGTCGTTAACACCCTCAGCTATTGTATTAACTGCGCCCCCTACACCTTGTACAGTTTGGTTAAAATTTTGGGCTGCATCCTTTACCTTATCGCCTACATTTTTTACACTTTGGTTTACCCTTTCGGCTGTACCTTTTATAGTTAAAGCCCCAGCTATTGCGCCCAACGTAGCACCAATCAGTGCTCCAATGGCTATTTTAGATAACCCATTACTCGTATCTTGACCTACTTCATAAGCCTCAGATTGCTCTGTAGCTACATCAACATCAGGCTGATCCAAAAGGTCCTGGTTCCCATTCATAACAATCGTTTCCTTTGTAGCAAAACTAATTAATTTCTTTGTGGTTACACGACAAAAAATCCACGCTTAGACCTTTGTCTTTGATTTGACAAGGTCTAAGCCGGAAAAACTATCTCGTATAACTTGCGAGTTTCCTATGTTGACAGGTAGTCCGATTGGATTACCCTTATTTAAAAGGGGACATCGTTTTTACACAGTCTAGATTTTATTGATGACCCTCAAAATATTGAATAGCTATTTGTAATCGTCAATCCGAGCTATTTCCTGCTTCAGTGAGTCCTCTTCATCAGAATCTAGTGAGGTTCCAGCATTTGCAGGCACAATTGGATCAACAACAAGTGGCTCTGTCTGCTCCGGCGTTGAAATGTAGACCACCGGTGTACGATCTATTTCAACTTCATGTTTATTGATTGGCTGGTTGCTTGCAACCGTCCGCTCTTGATATTGATTGCTTTGATTTTCAGAAGGTCTAGCATTTTGTGCAGCACCTTGTACAGCTTGGTTAACACCCTGTGCCGTATCTTTAACTGTGTCCGCAGCACCTTGTGCGGCTTGGCTAGTTCCTTCAGCAGCACGGTTTGCTGTATCCTTTGCAGTGTCTGCAGCACCTTGTACAGCCTGGTTAACACCTTGTGCTGTACTCTGTACTACGTCCAATGCACCTGTTACGGTTTGCCTAGTACCCTCGGCAACACTATTTGCTGTATCCTGTAGTATGCCTGCTCCAGCTTGTACAGCTTGGTTAACACCTTGTGCTGTATTCTGTACTGCGTCCAATGTACCCGTTACGACTTGCTTAGTACCCTCAGCAACACCCTTCGCCGTATCCACTGCGCCACCTACAACAGCTTGTGTCGCACCATCAGCGATACTTTTAACCGCTTCCCCGACACCTTTTCCTGTTTGGCTAAGACCTCCACCTATAGTTTTTGCAGCTTCTCCTAAACCTTTTGCAGCAACGCTAACCCCTTGAGCTATTCTTTTACCCGCAAAAGCTGCAGTTACTGACCCCAACGTCCCACCAATGAGTCCGCCTATCAGTGCTCTAGTTAACATAGGATTTTTGCCTCCGTTTGCTGCTTGAGCACCAGATTGACCATTACTGCTAATTGAAGAAGTATTGGCGTCTGTAGATACTCCTGCACCTATGTTTGTCCCTGATGAACCCACACTGGGTTGACCGATGCTCACGCGGTTAGCATCATCTGTTCTGGATGTCCCAACCCCTACGTTTGTGCCTACTGTACCAGCATAAGGTTGATTTGTAGTTATGCTGTTAGCAGTATTTACACCCTGCTTATCCAAAGCCTGCCCGCTCTCAACCATGTCTATTGTTTCCTTTATTAAAAAGCTTTAACGCTCTCTTGGTCTAGATTGTCTTCATACGCAAATTTAACGATTACAAATAACAAGTGAACCGCTCTAAGGACAGACATAGTAAATGGTATAGTCTCTCTGAAGTTATAATTTTATTTTGTCAAAAAAATACAAAATGAACGTGTATATTTTATTGAGTCTTCACTTATTTCTGATTTTCATCTGACTTTTTGTAAAGATTTTTTATGATTTTGTTGTTTGGAAAAATTTCCTGATAAATTTTAAAATTTAGTATTGCTGCTTATCCTTGATTTTTTATCAAAGAAGCTAAAAAATTTAGACAAATAGAGCTAAGAATCATCAAAAAATGTCAAGATACAGCAGTTATTCCTGAGCGGAGCTACACCTACGCTGAGAATATGCCCAGAGGGCACGCGCAAGGGACAGAAGTAAAAAGGAGAGCATGCCAATTTTGCAAGAAGACAAGAGAAAAAGAAATTTATTCACGAGTTTTCAGACTCTGTTGGCGAATTCTTGAAATTTTGATTATCTCGTAGGTTTCGTTGAACGAACAGAAACTCAACATGTACTGTCTTCATAGGTTTTTCGTAAGATTCTTAATTTTAAGAAATATTTCGTCAACAAAGTCGTCTTCTTTACGAATAATGTTTGTCCCTTTATTTTTGGATGCATTGGGATGCTCGCAGTAAAAAGAGCTTTTTGTCTGGCTTTTAGACCTTAGTACTGTACTTCCTTTACTTACAATGTGCTGTATAAGGGTAAAGTGTTGGCTATCTAATGCTTGGCTTATTTATGCGCCCAGTACACAGTTAGTAAGTTGTGCTGAGTGGTTAAGTGTTAGTAGAGCAACTAACAATCAGCAATTCTTAATCCAAAATCTCAAAACTTATGAATCATCAACCAGTTGAAAAAACCACCAATACTTTCTTACCGAAGGTATCGGTGGTTATACCTGTTTATAACGGTGAGGCAGATTTACCAGAGTTGCTTTATTGTCTATCAACTCAAACTTACCCAAAACACCAGGTAGAGTATTTGCTGGTGGACAATAATAGTGGCGATCGCACTTTTGCTTTACTCCAACAAGCTGCTGAAAATAGCGACATCACAATTCGTCCCAAAAGCGAAAACCGCATCCAAAGCTCCTACGCTGCTCGTAACGCTGGCATTCGTGCCGCAACCAGTGAGATAATTGCTTTTACAGATGCAGATTGTCGTCCACAACCCGAATGGTTACATGCATTAATTGCTCCTTTTGTCAACTCCGATGTCGTCGTTGTCGCAGGTGAGATTTTAGCGCTACCAGGAAAAACCCTGCTAGAACAACACGCAGACCGCCAAGAAACCTTGTCACAAAAGCATACTCTTGCTCATCCTTTCTGTCCCTACGGTCAAACAGCAAATTTAGCAATTCGACGCCAAGCTTTTGAGCAAGTGGGTTTGTTTCGTCCTTACCTAACCAGTGGTGGTGATGCTGATATGTGTTGGCGAATTTTGCAACAGAAAATTGGACGTTTGGAATTTGCACCCAATGCAATTGTGAAGCATCGCCACCGCGCCACACTCAAGGAACTAGAAAGTCAATGGCGGCGCTACGGACGCTCAAATCGCTATTTGCATGAACTCCACGGCGTAGATTTAATGCGGGATATCACACTCACCGGATGCTTCTATCGTTTAGGACGCTGGTTATTGAAGGAACTACCAAGGGACAGTGTGAAAGCTTTAGAAGGTAAAGCTAACTTTGTAGATTTACTGAGTACTCCTATTGGATTGTACACAGCCAGAGCACGTGCGGCTGGGCAAAGGGAAGCAAAGTTACCGGAGAATGCCAAGATCATTGAGCAGTTGTAGAAATTTCAAATTTTAGATTGACAGCACAATTTTAAAAACAACGAGTTTATCTGGTGTAGATACCATACTACCTAACTTACATGGTAAAATCCCGAACAGCCCAGTACTAATGAATTGACAAACAACAAATGAAGCTGCATGTTGGCTGGCGTCTTCAAGTTTTCATCTTTATGATTGCTTTTGCAATTCTAATTTCCAGAAGACCAGATGCGCTTTTCAATGCTCAATTTTGGGCTGAAGATGGCAACTGTTGGTATGCTGAGGCTTATAACCTCGGAATTCTGCAATCTCTCGTTTTGCCGAAGGGTGGCTACTTCCAAACTATTTCTAGGCTGTCGGCTGCTTTCGCGCAATTTTTCCCACTAGTATGGGTACCCCTCATTTTTAATCTCATTGCAATTGTTATTCAGATTCTGCCAGTTAATCTCATTGCTTCGGTACGCTTCTGGCAGTTAATACCAAACCTTAATACCAGGTTGTTTCTAGCACTTCTCTATTTAGCGTTACCCAACTCTTTTGAAATTCATGCCAACATCACTAATGCACACTGGCATTTAGCACTACTCGCCTGCATGGTCGTGTTAGCTACACCTAGCCATGTTTTAGTATGGCAGGTTTTCGACATCGCAGTCATTGTCTTATCGGCATTAAGTGGACCTTTTTCTATTTTGCTGACTCCTATTGCTGCAATCATGTGGTGGTTACGTCGTAGAAAATGGTCATTTATCTTATTCTTAGGTTTGAGTGCAGGAACTGTAATTCAAGGCTTAGCCATATTATTCACTGGTCATTCTAGCCGTTTTCATACTCCTCTTGGAGCAACACCAGGGCTATTCGCCAAAATCCTTGCGAGTCAAGTTTTCTTAGGTGCTTTGCTTGGACAAAAAGGAAGTAAATTCATCAGTTCTATTTCTTTTGGGTATAGCATCATAGCAATCTTCGTCGCTATTGCTGGAATCAGCGCATTCCTTTACTGCTTACTGAAAGCTTCTTTAGAACTTCGACTTTTCTCTATCTTTGCTGCTGGAGTTTTTGCTCTCTCACTTTTTTCTCCAGTCGTCAGCGAAACTGTACCTCAGTGGTCGATTCTGTGGCTTCCTGGAACTGGTGTTCGCTACTGGTTTCTACCTATGCTTGCTTTTATAACAATATTAACTTGGCTATTGGGTGCAGAAAAACCGCGTCAGCTACAGTTAATTGCTAAAATCGCTTTGGTGACTATGATTGCTGGTATTATAGTTGACTGGCGATATCCTGCATTTGCTGACTTAGACTTCAAAAAGTATGCAAGGCAATTTGTTGAAGCACCGATAGGAACTAAAGTCACAATTCCTATTAATCCACCAGGTTGGTCTATGGAACTCGTTAAGCGTTAGGAACATGATTACAAGCAACGAATCTTTGACTGACGATATTCACCGCACTCTACTAACACTGTACGAGCCATTACCATTAGGCGATCGCCTTTTTGTACGTATTCGCTTACTTCTGAGTAATTTATACCAGTTAGAGCGTTATGTACCAAGAGAAGGCAAAATTCTTGATATCGGTTGTGGTCACGGTGTACTAAGTAATTTACTAGCTATCACTAGTCCACAGCGACAAATACTTGGTATTGACATTGACGCAAAAAAAATTGCTGCTGCACAACGTACGATTGGTAAGCGAAGTAACATCCAATTTGAAGTTGGCGACGCTGCTTTTTTGCCAGATAGTTCTTTCCACGCTGTCACTATTGCTGATGTCATGTACCTTATTCCCCCTGACACCCAACGTGCGATTCTGACAAGTATTGCTTGTGTTTTGGAACCAAACGGTGTCTTAGTTTGGAAAACGCAGACTCACCAACCTTGGTGGAAGTATGCTATTACCTATACTCAAGAATGGCTCATGACTAAGCTTGGTCCTACCAAGGGTGCTGGTCTATTTTTTATGGACAACGAAGAATCAATCCAAGCTATTCGTACTGCTGGATTACATCCAGTTGTTGTACCTCTGCCTTCACGTCGTCCTTACAGTGATATTCTTTTCCTTGGTTGCAAGTCATAGCAAATTCAGAAACAGAATATTTTATGAGAAGGAGTCAGAAGACAGAATTCAGAATTCAGAATAACCCCATAAATGAATTCGGGGGTTTCGGTAAAGAAGCTACCGCTTTTCTTTTTATCCACGGATAAATCCGGGGGCTTTAAACCTCGATTCTCCATCCAGTCGCACAGAATCCAGAAGGGATTCTGGCTCAAGAATTGCTGAATTCTTCTTCGGTAACTATCGGGACAGTTTTTATAACATCTGATTGTCTTTACCTATTAACTAATCGAAATAAGGTTGGTATGCTGGGTAGTAATTAAGTATGTTCTCTAATCGCATAACTATATTTATAGAATGCGCCACAGCTTAGTGGGATGTACTTGATATGTGAGGAGTGCTTGAGGATAATGAATGAACACAATTTCCATAATTGTGCCTGTTTATAATGAGGCACAATGTATTGTTAATACCTTTTCATCAGTTTTCAAATTCGTTGTCAATAAACCTTGGTACAATTTTATTTTTGTCGATGATAGCTCAACTGATGGAACTAGGCAAATATTAGAAAGTCATATAAAACTATTGAATAATAGCCAGATTTCATTACTTTCTTATGGAACTCATCGTGGCAAAGGATATGCGGTCAAAACGGGAGTTTTATATGCGAATGGCGACTATATTTGCTTTTTAGATGGAGATTTAGCTTACTCTTTAGAGCACCTTGATTTGATGGTAGCCAAACTAGCAGATTTTGATATTGTCATTGGCTGTCGAAATCTCACTCGTGCAAGTCACAACGGTTTCAAGTTTAATAGAGTCCTGGCTGGTAGAATCTTTAATCTTATATCTAGAAAGATTCTAAACTTAAAATTTACTGATATGCAAGCTGGAATCAAAGGATTCCAAAAATCTGTAGCCAAGGACTTGTTTAAAACTCAAACTATCTTTGGATTTGCCTTTGATGTGGAGTTACTGTATTTAGCCAAAAAGAAAAAATATACGATTGGTGAAATCCCAGTTGTTGTTTGTAAGAAGCATGTACATAAAAAATCACAAGTCAATTTGTTTAAACATTCGATAGAAATGCTATTTCACTTATTGCAAATAGTCTACTATGATAAGTTTTTAAAAAAATATGAATAATTTGATTTTATTAAGCTTCGATTTAGAAGAGTTTGATATTCCAGAGGAATATGGAGAAAAAGTTGAAGAAACAGTCCAACTTGAAGTTTCTTACAAAGGTTTAAAAGAAATTCTTCCAGTCTTGGAAAGATTAAACATCAAAGCGACGTTTTTCGTCACAGCCAAATTTGCTATTTATCACAAAGCAATCATTCAAGAGATTTCTGAAAAACATGAAATCGCTTCTCATGGTTTATGCCACAGCAATTTTCGATTAGAAGATTTAAAGAAGTCACGGCAAACTTTGGAAGAAATAACTGGTAAAAAAGTGCTTGGTTTCAGGATGCCTAGACTTCAGGAGGTTTCTGATAGAGAAATAGCAAAAGCCGGATATCAGTATAACTCGTCAATGAATCCTACTTATATTCCAGGAAGATACAATAACTTTTTCAAACCAAGAACAGCTTATGACTCAAACAACTTAGTTAATATTCCAGTTTCAGTGACACCGCTCATCAGATTTCCTTTGTTCTGGTTGAGCTTTAAGAATTTTCCCCTATCATTCATCAAATTAGGTTCTCGACTGACTCTCAAAAATGACCGTTACATAAGTCTTTATTTTCATCCCTGGGAATTTACTGATATTACCAATTTTCGGATGCCAGCATATATTACCAAATACTCGGGTAAACAAATGGTTGAGCGTTTGGAAGAGTATTTAACATGGCTGCAAAACCAAGGAGAATTTATTGACTTTTCGGAATTTTATGAAACCGTCAAAAGATAGAAATGATAAGCTGGCTGATGATTGAGCTTGTTCTGGCTATGAAAACCGTCAAAATGACATGAATCCACATACGCTCAAAAGTCAGGACATAGAAGCTTTCTGCCTGAGTTGCAAATCTCTTCGTCTTGCCAGTAGCCCAGTGTCACTCAAGTTCGCTAAATTGGAGAAAAGTAGCGCAAAGGAAACGGTAAATGGCAGCACAATTGTTACTGGTAGATGATGAACCAGGATTGCGTGAAGCCGTCAAAGATTATTTGCAAGAGAGCGGTTTTAGCGTTCAAGTTGCCAGTAACGCCCGAGAAGGCTGGGAGATGGTGCAGCAAAACACACCAGACTTAGTCATTTCTGACATTATGATGCCTCAGGTGGATGGTTACCAGTTCCTCAAACAACTGCGGGACGATCCCCGCTTTCGATTGCTACCAGTGATATTTCTCACTGCAAAAGGCATGACGACTGATCGCATCCAAGGTTATCAAGCTGGTGTTGACGCTTATCTACCCAAGCCGTTCGATCCAGATGAACTTGTGGCTATTGTGGAAAATTTACTGGAACGTCGCACCGCCAGAACTCCAACTCCAAATGAAGAAGGTGAAGCGCCAAATATTACTGAACTTGCTAATCAGATTGCCCAAATTAAAGCTTTGTTAACTCAAAAAAATGCAATAGCCCAATCTCCAGCACCTTTTGCAATTGACTTAACTCCCAGAGAACAAAGTGTTTTAAACTTAGTTGCTGAGGGGTTAATGAATAAAGAAATTGCTCGTCGTCTAGAGACGAGTGTCCGAAATGTCGAAAAGTATGTGAGCCGCTTGTTTAGTAAAACCGGTACCAATAGCCGTACAGAGTTAGTTCGTTTTGCTTTAGAACACGGTCTTGCTAAGTAGTCATGACTGATTCCAATCAAACAGAAATATATGGTAAGAAGTTGATGCTAATTATTGTCAATCATCTTGCCGCATTCATGGGGATTTATTGATAGGGCTTAGATTCCTGACTTTTCGCGAGAAGTTGGAAATTTTACATCTTGCACCTGGTGAAACAAATATCAAAATAATTACATATTATTTCACTTTGTTCTCGTCCGCCTAGAACTGTAAGTCCGCTTGCTTATAGGCGAAGTCCATTAAAATGGACTAAAACTGGAAATGTTTTTTGAGTATCTTTAAACACTATTTAAGAGCAATATCAGTGGTTGACCAATCAATTGTCAATTATCAATTGTCAATTAAGCTGAACTTCCCTGATTGACAAAAGGCGTATGCAGTGTATCTCAAGGGTTG
>NZ_QMEA01000186.1 GCF_012912105.1 Brasilonema sp. UFV-L1 | reverse complement strand
AGTGGGGGCCCCGAGTTCCCCACCTCCCCACTCAGAACTTATCATGATTCCTACTGGTGGTTCATCAGGAAAGATGAAGTTTGCTGTCCACACCTGGGAAACTTTAATGGTATCAGTGCGAGGATTTACAGAATTTTTTCATTGTGAGCAAGTTCATTCTTTCTGTGTGTTACCGCTTTATCACGTCAGCGGTTTGATGCAATTTATGCGCTCGTTTACCACTGGTGGAAAACTCGTTATTCAAACATTTAAAGAATTAGAATCTGGACAAATTAAGAAGATTCAACAATCAGATTTTTTTCTTTCTTTAGTACCAACACAGTTACAGCGTCTTCTACAAAATTCACAATTAACTCAGTGGTTATCTCAATTTCAAACTGTACTCTTAGGAGGTGCGCCAGCGTGGAGTGAACTTCTTGAAAAATCAAGATACTATAACATTCGGTTGGCTCCCACTTATGGAATGACGGAAACAGCCTCTCAAATTGCTACCCTCAAACCAGATGAATTTTTTAGTGGTAAAGAGAACTGTACTCAAATTCTCCCCCATGTCTCTGTAAAAATTTGCAATGAGCAAGGTGAGGAATTGAATTCAAATCAAATAGGAAACATCACAATCTATTCTCAATCTCTTGCCCTAGGGTACTATCCGAATAGTTGTGAGAATCAGGCTTATTTACAAGTAGATGATTTGGGTTTTTTAGATAACAAAGGTTATTTACATATAGTCGGACGTAACAGTGACAAAATTATTACAGGCGGTGAAAATGTTTATCCAATAGAAGTTGAATCCTCTATTAGAGCTACAGGAATAGTAGCCGATGTTTGTGTTATCGGCATACCAGATAAACTCTGGGGACAAGCAGTCACAGCAATTTACATTCCCAAAGACTCGAATACCTCTGATATAGAAATCCGAAATTTACTCAAAGATAAACTCAGCAAATTTAAAATTCCTAAAAATTGGATTGCTGTACAAACTTTACCTCGCAACTCTCAAGGCAAAATCAACCGCCAACAGCTACAGACAAAAGCCACAAAATTTATTCAAACTAGCCTAACTGATTAAAGCAAGTACGGTCTAGAGCACAGGTAAAGTCATCCTGAAAACCCGGTTTTGGCTGGAAAGACCAAATTAACGCTTGCGCTCAACGATAAAGTTACCGGGTTTTTTACCGCTTGCTAATTTTCTGTTGATTTGTGATGATGAAACCGAATTCCTAAAAAAATGTCATAAACAAATTCAAAAAAGTCTTTCTTTTGCAGAAGACCTATAGATTGATAGCAACCTTTTTCATCTAAAAGAGGTTTCATGAGATAATATGTAGGCTGGTAGTTATACCAGGGAATTGAAGGCCACAAATGATGAATTAAGTGGTAGTTCTGACCCATAATTAGGAGATTCAGAATTGGATGGGGATAGACACGAGCATTTTTCCAGCGATCACGTTCAGCAAAGGGACGATGGGGAAAATAATCAAAGAATAAACCGAGTGCTATCCCTACGACAAATGCTGGAATGAACCAAAAATTGAGAATGTAACCTAAAAAGTGATACTGAACTGAGATATAAACGATTGAAATCACAATCAAGCGGCTGAGAAACCATTCCAGCAGTTCATATTTGCGCCACAGTTGCCGTTTAAAGAAAAATACTTCGTGGTATAAAAAGCGAACCGCAATCAGCCACAGCGGACCACCTGTGGAAACATAATGATCTGGATCGTCTTCAGGATGGTTGACATGAGCATGATGCTGCAAATGAACTCGTGTAAATACGGGAAAAGCAAAAGCTAGCATCAAGGCACTGCCATGTCCTAACATGGCGTTTAGCACTCGGTTACGATGGGCAGATTGATGGCAAGCGTCGTGAATCACCGTTCCTGCAATGTGTAAAGCAAGAGTATTTGCACTAAAGCATAACCAGTGTGGCCACTCCCAGACCCAGTAACCAAAATTGGATAATACAAGAATTGCCACCGCTGCCAAAAACATCAGCAGCGTCGGATTAAAATCACCCGGAGGTGCTAAAAATTCCTTTGGCGGGATTGTCAGTGGCTTCTTTGCCTCCGACATCAGCATTATGAACTCCTTGTTGCTTTAACGAGATATAGTATTTAGATAATGCCACTTTTCTATAAGGAAAGTGAAGTTTTGCAAGACATAATGACGAATAATAAATTTGTGTGTCACAAGATTTATCTATTTCTTTACAAATCAGTGGCTGAATAACGGTATTATTTCAAAAGAATCTGAGCTTGTGCACCAGTGGCGCAATAGAGTCATCAATACCACCTATCAAGGCTAGGGGCTTGTCCGAAATGAGTCGAACAACTTTAGTGACAAGTAGCTCATTAAGGCACAATTTTGTGCAGGGGTTCCCCGTTAACAAAGCAACAAGAGGAATCAGTTTCTTAACTTTTTCATAACCTCACCTCCCCATGACCTGACTCATCTACCCAATTCGTGATTGACTCAGCAGCAACAGACAACAAGCGCTTCTTGATTTAGGATAATTCCCTGAGTAGCTCCCTAAACTTAGCTTTTATGCAATTAAAAGATTCTGTACGCCGAACAAAAATTGTCGCCACAATTGGTCCTGCAACCAGCAGCCCAGAAACGCTTAAAGCTCTTATAGAAGCTGGTGCAACGACGCTGCGGCTAAACTTTTCCCACGGTACTCATGCTGATCATCAGCGTAATATTCGCCTCATTCGGCAAACCGCCTTTGAACTGAATCAACCAGTCGCCATCCTTCAAGACTTGCAAGGACCGAAAATTCGCCTGGGAAAGTTTGACAACGGATCTATAGTTGTGGCGAAAGGCGATCGCTTCACTTTAACCAATCGTCCAGTAGTTGGTACACAGGAAATTAGCTGCGTTACCTACGATTATTTAGCAGAAGAAGTCCCTGTAGGTGCAAGAATTCTCCTTGATGATGGGCGCGTAGAAATGGTCGTAGAGGAGATTAACCGCGACAAAGGAGATTTGCACTGTCGCGTGAGTGTAGGAGGAGTGCTTTCAAACAATAAAGGGGTGAACTTTCCAGGCGTTTACCTGTCTGTGAAAGCAATGACCGAAAAAGACCGTGAGGATCTGATGTTTGGTCTGGATCAAGGTGTGGATTGGGTAGCACTTTCCTTTGTGCGCAACCCGCAAGACATGATAGAAATTAAAGAACTCATTTCCACTACAGGTAAACAAGTACCAGTCATTGCCAAAATTGAGAAACACGAAGCTATTGAGCAAATGGAAGCTGTTCTGGCTTTGTGTGATGGTGTGATGGTGGCAAGAGGTGACTTGGGCGTGGAATTACCAGCAGAGGATGTCCCAGTGCTACAAAAGCGGTTGATTGCAACCGCCAACCGTTTGGGAATTCCCATTATTACCGCTACCCAGATGTTAGACAGCATGGTTAACAACCCCCGTCCGACTCGTGCTGAAGTGTCCGATGTGGCAAATGCGATATTAGATGGGACAGATGCGGTGATGCTCTCAAATGAAACTGCTGTCGGCAAACACCCAGTCGAAGCTGTAGCAACGATGGCACGAATTGCTGAACGTATGGAACAAGAGGTGTGGTTGAACACAAACGCCTCTGGTGTGAGAGAAACCAAACATTCTATTCCGAATGCCATCAGTCAAGCTGTTGGTCAAATTGCAGAACAGCTAGGAGCTGCAGCAATTATGACTTTAACACAAACAGGAGCAACAGCGCGCAATGTCTCCAAGTTTCGTCCCAAAACACCGATTCTGGCAGTCACACCTCATGTCAATGTCGCACGACAGTTGCAACTTGTGTGGGGAGTCAAGCCGTTGTTGATGTTGGAACTTCCTTCCACTGGTCAGACATTCCAAGCAGCGATTAACGTAGCCCAAGAAAGAGAACTCTTGTTTGAGGGGAATTTGGTTGTCATGACCGCTGGGACTCTCCAAGGAATTTCTGGGTCAACAGATTTAATTAAGGTTGAAGTTGTGACGGCGGTACTCGGTCAAGGAATCGGACTGGGGCAAGGTTCTGTCAGTGGTCGCGCACGAGTTGTACAGACTGGTACAGATGCTAGTAACTTTAATTATGGAGAAATTTTAGTTGCCTCAGGTACAAGTGCTGATTTTGTGGAAGCAATTCGTAAAGCAGGTGGCATTATTACTGAAGAAGAAAGTCTTAATAGTCACGCAGCAATCATTGGCTTACGTCTTGGTGTGCCAGTTATCGTCGGTGTGAAAAAGGCAACTCAAGTGATTCGGGATGGAACTATTTTAACAATGGATATGCAACGCGGTTTGGTTTACTCAGGTGCAGTGGGAACACCTTAAAGAAGATTAAAGGTAATGGGTAATGGAAGGAAACAAGTGAACAGACAACCACTTACCTGTTACCAATGACTAATTATCTTTTATGGAACAAGCCAGATACCTTGCTCTTTATCGTTAGAGAAATGAGAGGGAGTTTGTATTTATCCTGCGTTAAATTTTTTTTATTAAGATTTGAAAAAATAAAAATTATACACAATACAATCTATGATGTCTTCTTGTGCTCAAGCAACTTCGACGATTCATTTTATAGGTGTCTCATATTATACATACACACAATACAATGATTCAAAAAAAAGCAATTCTACAAACGTTACCCAAACCCTTCAAGCAGTCTGCCAAAAAAATACTCAAATTTCCCCTAATGCTCAAGACAAGAGCCGAGTTATTAATGAGTGGTGTAGAACCCCTCGCCAATACATGGAATCAGCGTGGAGAGAGCATTCATCGCACTTATTTAGAGCAATTTTTACAAGAATTTTCTAAAGACATTAAAGGACACTGTTTAGAATTTCAAGAAGATTCCTATACATCACGCTTTGGTCGTACTCAAGTCACTAAGCTAGACATTTTACACAAGGAAACAGACAATCCTAAAGCCACTATTGTTGCTGATTTAACTCAACCCAATGATGTTCCTAGCAACACGTTTGATTGTATTATTTGTACCTATACACTGCACGTTATTCCAGATTTAGACTACATGGTTGGAGAATTGCATCGCATCTTAAAACCTAGTGGCGTGTTACTGGTTGCAGTGCCTGATATTACCAGAAATTATCCTCAATATAATGAACTTTGGCGTTTTACAGCAAAAGGTTTACACCTGCTGCTTGCAAAGTCTTTTGGGGATGAAAATGTCACTGTAAAAACTTATGGCAATTCTATGACAGCAGCTGGGGAATTGCGCGGAATGACAGTTGAGGACTTTACCACAGCACAACTCAATTACCATGATCCTCGCTATGCACTTGTTGTTTGTGCTAGATGTGTCAAAAAGTCTGAAAACTTGAGTTAAGCATATGCTGCAAAATGTGCTGACGAGTGAAATTTGTGTTTTGTCAAATAAAGTTCGCGTCGCACACACTTTAAACGTAACGTGATAAAACTTTAACAGTAGCGAGTCCTGTTTTTTCCCAACTAAATTGACTTGCTCTATTGATACTTTGAGTTGAAAGATGCTGACGCAATGCTGTATCAGTTGCAATTGTTTGCATCGCTTGAGTCATTTCCTCAACGTTGTAAGGGTTGATCACGATCGCAGCATCGCCAGCTACTTCTGGTAAAGATGAGAGATTGGAGGTGATGACGGGAGTACCACAAGCCATTGCTTCGAGAACTGGGAAACCAAAACCCTCCCAAAGACTGGGGAAGACGAGGGCGATCGCACCATGAATAATTTTGGGTAATTCGCTGTAAGGAACATAGTTGAGGAATTTCACTTTATCGGTTATGCCCAATTCCTGAATTTGCGTTTGCAACAAACGAGTAAAGCGTTTATCTTGTGGTCCTGCAAACCAAAGTTCATACTCCCCATTATGAGATAATGCTGCAAAGGCGGTAATAAGTCTGTGCAAGTTCTTATAAGGATCATGTCGCCCAATGTAGAGAAAATAGGGACATCTTGTAGGTTGGGCATCTTGTCTGCTATTTTCTAAATGAAGCGGGCGAAAGTGATTGGCGTCGTGTGCAAGCGGAATAGGAGTGATTTTGTTTGCGCTGATGTGATAAAAATCTATAATATCATTTGCTGTAGCGTGAGAGTTGCAAATAATATGTTGTGCTTGGGCGAGAACTTGGGGAACGTAGAAACGTGAGTAATGTGTCAGTGGTGACAAAAGTTTGGGAAAGCGCAACGGTATCAAATCGTGAACCATCACGATAAAGCGACAATCAGTATAAAGAGGCGCTTCTGGAAGTGGAGAAAATATAAGTTGAGATTTCAGCTTTTCATAGATTTTTGGTAGTTGAAATTGTGTCCACACAAGTCGGTCGAAATGTCCTTTGCTTCCCTGTGCAGGAGTTAAATTATCTGGTATTGAATAACAGTTAAATTCGGGGTAGTTTTGAGCAGTTAATAGGGTGGGATTAAGAGTTTTTAAAAAAGGAAAAAGATTTTTTGCATAGTTGCTTATGCCTGTAGGTTGGGAAAGAACTATGGATAAGTTAAATAATATTTTGCTCATTTCTATCAAACTGAACCCGTTCATAAATCTGATGGTGCGAAATTTGACAGTTAGCTGAAACTAAAGTCAAAACTCCATCCTCAGCATCAGATTCGCTAAATAGCCAGTTACCTTCTGGGGTTTTACTAAACTGCTCAATGTGGATTTGATATTGGTCAATGAGAATGTATTCTTGAAATTGAGGAATAGAACGATAGTATGTGAATTTGTCACCTCTATCTCGGCTACTGGTAGATTTAGAGAGAACTTCAAAGATAATACACGGATTAAGTACTGTGTCAGTACGTCTTTCCTCAAAAATCGGTGTACCTTTGATAATTAAGACATCTGGATAAGTGTGTTGGCGGTAGCGAGGAATCCATAGGCGTAAGTCATTAGCGTAAACATGGTGATCTTGCTCCTTAAGTGCGAGGGTAAGGGCAATTATTAAATTAACAACGATTTGATTATGGTTAATCGAACCACCTGTCATGGGAACAATTTCTCCATCACGGTATTCGCTGCGGTAGTCGGTGGTTTCTTCAAGTGCAAAATATTCTTCAATCGAGTAAAGACGGGATGGAATCTGTACAACCATAGCACAAGCCTATGAGTTTTTAATTTTGTGGTATGACCTTAGCCTAGCATTGTCGAGAAAGGTTTAAGGAAGCGATCGCCTCCAATACATTAACACGCCAGCAAATTTGCCCAACGCTACTTGAGGTTTGACAAAAATCAAAACCAAAGCATGACACATCAGGCGAATTAACCTGAGATTAAGAATCAATTTACTTGTATATCTATCTAAAGATAATAAATAACCATAAGTACTATTTTTGATTTTTCTAAAAACATACCTATTCGTAATTGAAGAAGGTTGATGTATGACACCAAACTGCTTAGTCACAGCAATGAAATGTCCCTGATTCGCATAGCGTCGGCAAAAATCAAAATCTTCATAGTAGAGAAAGTAAGCAGGGTCAAACTGAGGACACTCATCAAAATTCGCAAGATTAATGATAAAGCTACAACCTGTAATCCAATCACAATCAACGTAATCTGCATCTGTATTGCTCAACAAATCTTGAGTGATAATTGCTCCTTTTGACGGAAGAAAGCAACCACCTGCAAACCAAACTTTTCCTGTAGGAGTATGAACAATTGTGCCGAGAATAGAAATTTTTGGATGTTCCTTAAAAAATAACTGAACTTGATCCAAAACATTTTCTGAAAAATAAGCATCAGGATTGATTATCCAGACAATTCCTTGAGTGTCTTGGCTAGAAATCCATTTTATCCCTAAATTGCAACCACCACCAAACCCGAGATTCTTCTCAGCATTAAAGATGAGTACAGATTCATTTTTCAAATCATAGATAGAGTTGTCATCGGGAGAGTTATTAATGATGACTACTTTGTAATCATGATTTTTAAAACTTGGTAGACTATGAATCAGTTTATTAATGAGATTTGTCGAATAATAATTAACAACTAAAAAGTAAATCACATTATTTCACTTTGTTTGACACTCATCACCAATGAGAATTACAAAGCCTTGAGGCGACAGGAGGGGTTAAGTCTGGTTTGTACCACTCTATCAATGTTTTACTTCGTTCCACTCGCAGCAGACAAATAGTCAGTGATGAACCAGACTTGATAAGAGTTCTTTGTTGTTAAATCTAATCTCCCTGCGGACAATCCTCCCACAATGTTGTGATTTCTCGCAAACTTTGATGATTACCATCGCCTAAAATCAGATGATCCAAAACTGGAATACCCAAAAATTGCCCTCCCACTAACAGTTGTCGTGTTAATTCGATATCTTCTTGACTAGGTTCCACATTTCCAGACGGATGATTATGTGCTACTATAACTCGTGTTGCTCCTTGACGAATCACTTCACGGAAAATTTCGCGAGGAGGAGCTAAAGTTTCTGTAGCTGTACCAATGGTAATCACTTGCGTTCCTAGCAGGCGATTCTTTACATCTAACAATAATACTGCGAAACGCTCCTGATTTTGCCACATTAAGTCTTGACTCAAAGCAGCCGCTGCTGCTGCTGGACTATCAATTAACGTGCGTTCTCCTGGACGTGATTGAAAGGCTCGTTTTCCTAATTCTATCGCCGCTAATATGGTTGTCGCTTTTGCTGGACCAATACCAGGAATTTGCATCAATTCGGCGGCGCTAACATCTCGCAGAACAGCTAAGGGGTCTCGCTGATGTTTGCTCAGTTGCTGTAAAATATATTGTCCTAGACCTACCGCAGAAAGTTTTCCGTGTCCTTGACCGGTGCCTAGCAGAATTGCTATTAACTCGGCTGTAGCTAAAATTTTAGGACCATACGTTAACAACCGCTCACGCGGACGCTCACTCACAGGTATATCAGCAATTCTGAGGCAATAAGTCATAGACGAATACAAAGGATAAATAATAATATATAGACTTATTCCTAGTTATCCCCTGTAAATCTCAAAATCTCTAGATATTTGACAAAATCTTTAATTTTTAGGTCTTTTTTGGTATTTTATCCGCTTTTCTACTGATAAATCTGTGTTGCCTTGAGCATATGATAGGTAATTAATAGTTGGGTGAGGGCAAGGGGGTAACTCTGGATGGTTTCTCCTGTTGTACCAGCGACTTTGCCTAACTCTGGGTTTCCTTCGCGATCGCATATACTTTTGAGATAGGGCATATCAGCACAAAGAATATGTTCTAGCTTATTAACCTGTTCCAGAGTGGCATGACCATCTACTTCCAGAACATCAACTGGTTTGCTCATATCTCTATCTAATCCTAAGCGGATTGCTGACTCAAAACTGCCATCGCCGTAGTTGATAATTTGACTAAAATCTGGATGAGGAATTGTCGGACGAAGTACCAGACGTACATTGAGATGTCCATTGGTTTGGTCTAAATCATCATTTGGAGGGTAAAAACTGACTACAATGTCAGACCATTGTCGTTGTGGACGAATAAATTGCTCAGAATCTGGTTCACGTTTTCTAAGTTCCTCAAGCACTTGTTCTTCTGTGTAACCTCGCTTTTGCGTATCCCGCTTAATTTTCCACTGCGCACGTACAGATTCAGGGGGAGCAAGATAAACTTTCACATCGTAGCAGTCACAAGCACCACGGGTTGAATAACCCAATAATCCCTCTACAATCACAAATTTACTTGGCTTGACATAAATTGGTGGCTCAAAAATACCAGTTTTGTGGCTGTATACAGGCTTGAGAATTGGCTGTCCTATCCGAAGCTGGGACAGGTGTTGCTGCATAATATCAAGATGGTTGCAGTCAGGATGAAGAGCTGTAATACCAATTTCAGCACGCTGCTTACGGTCGTATTTATGATAATCATCTGTACAAATAACCGTAACATTCTCCGGTCCAAGAACCTGAGCAATCCCCTTAGTCAGTGTTGTTTTCCCTGCTGCACTATCCCCAACAATACCAAGAATGATAGGACGACTCATAGCTCCCCCTTTCTGAAGATACAGTAAAGTTTTATTTTAGATTGTATGTTATTTTACTCATTTTCTAAAGAAAATAGAATCTAACTTCAGAAGAAAATGTTTGCTAATGACCTGATTAAGTTAGGACTTTTTGACATGAACATTGAAAATTAAGGTTTTTGTCTTTAAACAGTATGCGCATTTATTTTTGTAAATAAATAAAGACTTTCTTGACACTCCCACGGCTGTTAAACTTTCGCTGCGCTCAGTTTAACAAAAAGCCGTGGGATTCTAGGCTCAACGTCGAAAGTTGCTCAAGCAAGTTTGCACCAGCATGAGTAGAGCTTTCAACTCCCAAGCGCGTTTCTTGGTTTCCGCTTAGAAACCTTGCTTCCCCCATGCCCTGAGGTAGCAATCTTTTCTTTGCCTTTACGAAGTATGTTGATGGCGGCAGCATAGTCACGTTGCAAAACACAACCACATTTACAAACATGTGTTCTAGTTGACAGCGACTTTTTGACCATCGCCCCGCAATTAGGGCACTGCTGTGAGGTGTAGTGAGGTTCTACAGCTAGTGCCACTTTTGCGTACTTCTGGGCAGTGCGATTCGTTGATATCTGAATCACGGTTAAAATCCGCAAAAATAAGATATCCAGTCAATACCATTGACTGAACTTCAGACAAAGATGTAGGTGAAAACCCTGCCCTCCAAGCTCAGGAGTGACTCCTTACCTGTCCACACCGAGCAAACTCGGAATTTTGCAGAGTGAAGCTGGAAGCAGGGCGCAATCAGACGGCTGTTATGGGCTGACACTGGCGCTAATAGGGGGTGTATACGGTGAAACAGAACCTGAAAAAGCAACCCAAAGTAAAGCAGGGCATAACAAAGACCCCCTAACTTCGTTAGAGCCAAAATCCCGTCGATGTATTGGCCCAGCAAGCGACAAGAGCAAGGGATTCTAACGGTTGAATTGGTTACACCTGACGGCACAAAACAATCTCAT
>NZ_QMEA01000185.1 GCF_012912105.1 Brasilonema sp. UFV-L1 | reverse complement strand
GCTCCACTTGGGGAAACACGCGCTTGTGCTACAACGGAGGGAACCTCCAAGGGCGCACTGGCTCAACGGACAGGTGCCTCAAGTCGGGAAACCCGCCCACAGCACTGTCCTCCCCAAGACCGCACTGGCTCCTCCGTGGGGGCCGGTGAGTTCCCCACCTCCCCATCTCCCCACTCGCTGCGCTCATAAGGTACGGCATCGCGTAGCGTTGCGAGTGTTAGCGCAGGCCCCCAAAGGGGCTAGCGAAGCAATCTCAAAATTCGCTCATTAATAATTCTTTTTTTGAATTTTGAATTTTGAATTTTGAATTCCTCCGCAGGAGATCTCCCCACCTCCTGATCTCTGCTCAAAAACTCCGCATTACTCTTGAGTATGGACTAAACTAGTTAACTGTAGTTTTGTTTTATTAAGCTTATTGGCTAGGTGCTTTATGATAACCAGACTTTCAGCAGCTGTTTACGGAATGGCAACAGCACCAACAAAAGCTCCTGAACGGTCTAGTCAAGTGACCCGCAAGCCATATCCGAATTATAAAGTGATTGTATTAGATGATGATTTTAATACTTTCCAGCATGTTCACGATTGTTTGGTAAAGTATATTCCGGGTATGACTAGCGATCGCGCTTGGAAACTCACTAACCAAGTGCATTACGAAGGTCAAGCTATTGTCTGGACCGGTCCCCAAGAACCTGCTGAATTCTATCATCAGCAGCTTAGCCGAGCTGGTTTGACGATGGCTCCTCTTGAAGCCGCATAATAGTGTAAAATCATGGCAAAACCCACAGAGGGCAGACTTGTTTGGAATCACTCAACCCACATTCATGGTCTTATCCCAATTCTAGAACGTCTCATCAAGCAGGATGGAATTCAAACCGTCACACCGGGACAAATTGGGCGAGTCAAAGGTCATAGCCCTCATTTACAATTACGAATCTCTGTACCGATTCGAGGTGGCTTTAAGGCGATCGCACGCCACGGGAAAACAGTGCAAGAGGTGTTTATCCTGACAAATTTAGAGCAAAGTCGCCTCGAAGAGGCGATCGCCTTTGCAATGAAAAAGTCATGAATCGCCAATCGCCATTCGTTCTACCAATGAACGCAACTTGCACCAACTCTCGGGCGAAGCCGCAAAAGCGCAGTGACTCTTAATGACTAATCACTATTCCTCAACATGACGCACTGCAAATTTATGTAGTGGCAAACTGACGATACAAGAAAATGTTAAAAAGTATGACAGGGCGGCTGTGATTTTTAAACTCATCATGACAGTTTCCCAGTCAGGTAAAACTATTTTTTGAATTGCAAAAGCAACACAGTAAACTAGCCAGTAAGAAAAGCTCATCCTAAAAAGAATCTCTTCTGTTTCTTCTGTTTCATCTTTTTTCTGCTCACCTTCCCATAGTAACAATAGACCTGCAATACAAGCGATGAAGGAAAGAAGTACAAAAAAATCGTGACAAACTAAATTTACTGAATGCATGTGTTGATATCCCAAAAGTTTTCTTTTTCTATAAAAGATCAGTCTAAAGGAATAATCTTTTGGGATAAGCAAATAGTAACAAACTGAAATAGATAACTCTCAATTTTGTAAATAAGTGCAAAGAAATTATAAGTTTGTTGTTAATTGTTGATGATGAATTGTTATTCATTAACAGTCTTGAACTTCACACGCACCAATACTCACCCAAGTACTTGAACCATCTGCCCAATGTTCTTTTTTCCAAATCGGGGCATTGTGTTTGAGAGTATCTATAGCATAGCGACAAGCTTCAAATGCTTCAGAACGATGGGGACAACCGACTGCGACTAAAACGCTGATTTCACCAACTTGCAAGCGCCCAACACGATGAGAAATGACGACGCGGTTGACAACAGCCCATTTTTCACGAATTTGGGCAGCAATTTGATAAAACACCTGCATTGCCATCGGTTCATAAGCTTGATATTCTAGGGAAACTACAGGTTTACCATCTGTTTGATTACGAACCATCCCACTCATCATTACAATCGCACCATTTCCATCAGTCTCTGCTTTCGCGTAAACCTCCTCAACAGACAATGGCGCAAAACTAATTGAAAAGCTATCTTCAGTTCTCGGCTTAACAGAAAAGGCAGATGAAGCCACCAGACCCAAGTTCATGTTAATAATTTTTCTCCCTAATCAGGGAGTTGATACATTTCACCGCGTTTATATTTTACATCAAATGACAAATAAGTCTGTTGAGAACTTTTCTTTTTTTACTCCTCAGACTTGATAGAAAGAAATCTTGTTACGCTTCGCGAACAGACTTTTGAGCTTTTCTCACGAAGTATTCTAAGTTGACTTCTAAAAAAAAGAATACCAACAATTATGGATATTTTGTTGACTGTACGTAAAAATACTGAATTGAAAAATAATTGTCATCCTCCTTTAGACATATTACTATAAAGTTGTCTGATAACTCGTTTGAAGAATCTGACAGTAAACAAGCCACGGCTTAAAGCTGTGGTGTTTCGCCTTTAATTTGTGTAACGCATTGTCCCCTAGAAATGGGCAGCACCGAAGCTTTGATCGGAGGAAACCTCCGCTCAAACTTCTCGCTTACTACGACAGTCGTCTTGACTCCACGATTAATCGTAAAGCTTTAAAGCCTGCCCATTTCTTACGTGTTAGACCCCGTCATGTAGTTAAGCTATCTGGTGTAGCAAGAGCGATTTAACCTAGAGGTTGAGTCCAGTTCAAGCCACTAGTTTCAAGTAGTCTAAGTAACTACCTTTGGTTTGGGAAAATAAAAAAGTAAATGTACATGACAGTGACAAACCGATTTACAGTAGACGTTGTTCTCAAGCCGCCACCTTAAAACTTCCTTTGTAGAAGAATCTGGAGAACCGTTTCTTACATCAAAGCAAGCAATTATTCAAGTTTATAGGAAAAGATATAATGAACCCTTTATTGTCTAACAATGAAGCAGCAAGGCTTGTGGCTCTCCATCAATATCAGATTCTCGGTACAACATCAACACAACAAGCATTTGATGATTTGGCATTCTTAGCCGCCCAGATTTGCGCTACACCCATAGCATTAATAAATTTGATAGACGATAACCGTCAGTGCTTCAAAGCTAAAGTTGGGTTGGATGTAGAAGAAATGGCTGTAGATATTGGGTTTTGTCCCCTTTGTATCCAACTACGTGATGTTTTGATTATTCCTGACACTTTGAGTGATGAACAATTTGCGACTAATCCGGTGGTGACCTCGGCTCCTCATGTGAGATTTTATGCTGGAGTTCCTATGGTAACATCAGAAGGACATGCATTAGGTACAATATGTGTTGCTGATTACGTACCGAGGGAAATCAGCCCTAAACAAGTGGAGTCACTCAAAGCAGTTAGTCGCTTAGTGATGAAACAACTAGAGTTAAGACAGAATTTCACTCAGATAACTAGTATAAAAGAGGAAATTACTGAACGTAAGCAAATAGAAGAAAAATTGCGTTGGAAAGAAACACTTTTGCGCTCAATAACTGGCGTCTCTCCACTAGCATTTTACATTGTTGATGACCGTAGTGGTGATATTCTCTATATCAATGAACGCTTTTGTGAAATCTGGGGACTTGAAAACTTCAAAAAGCAAATTGAAAGCGGTAAATTGAAGCATCTGGATATTCTGAACCAATGCAGCAAATTAACAGAAGTTTCCCCTTTTATTTCCTGCCAATCTCTTTATAGTGAAGTGTGTATATGTGAAGATGAAATTTTCTTGAATGATGGTCGTACTATCAGGCAGTTTTCTGAACGCATTCGAGAGGAAAACGACCAATATTTTGCATGGCTATATATTTTTGAGGATATTACCGTACGCAAACTAGCAGAACAGCAAGTTCGCGAACAAAAAGCATTACTTGATGTCGTTACAGACGCAATTATTGTGCGTGATTTAAACAATCAAATTTTACAATGGAATAAAAGTGCTGAGAACCTTTACGGCTGGAATGCACAAGACGCTCTTGGTAAAAATGCAGAGGAGATTTTAGATCACGAATCCTTGCCACAACACAGGAAAATTTACAAACATGTTTTGGAGTTTGACTCATGGCAGGGTGAGTTACAAACAATGACTAAATCTGGCAAACAAATTATTGTTGAAAGTCATTGGACACTCATTCGAGATGAGAATCTTCAACCGAAATCAATTCTTGTGGTTGATACTGATATCACACAGAAAAGACAACTAGAAAAACAATTTTTACGCAATCAGCGCCTGGAGAGTATAGGAACTCTCGCAAGTGGCATTGTTCACGATTTAAATAATGTGCTGTCTCCAATTTTAATGTCCGCACAAATGCTCAAAACAGAATGCCATGATGAACGTAGTCAGCGAGTGTTAACGATTGTAGAAAATAACGCTAAACGCGGTGCAAATTTAGTGAAACAGGTGCTATCCTTTGCAAGGGGAATTGAAGAAGATTGGGCAAAATCTAGCACCCTGAGCAGCGATGGTGCGAATCATCAGTCTGTTTGGGGCGATGCTCTTGAAGGAAATCATGTAAAGCACAATTCTCTCAAACAGAGCTATTCAACAAAAGCCGATTCTCCCTTGGTGAGTCATCCAAAAGGTGCTCGCACTGCACTTCAATTGCAGCACTTGATTTTAGAAATGACGCAAATTGTTGAACAAACTTTTCCTAAATCAATAGATGTTCAAACTGAAATTGAATCAAATTTATTACCCATATGTGGTGACAACACACAAATTCATCAAGTGTTGATGAATTTGTGTGTTAATGGACGTGATGCTATGACGTATGGCGGAACTTTGAAAATTTCTGCCAAGAATACTTTTATTGATGAAAACTTTGCCAAAATGCATCTTGATGCTAAAGTGGGTCCTTATATTGTCCTCACAGTTTCTGATACAGGAATTGGCATTCCTAGCGAGCTATTAGATAAAATTTTTGAACCATTTTTTACCACTAAAGAATTTGGTAAAGGAACCGGACTTGGATTGTCAACTGTCATAAGTATTATTAAAAGCCATGATGGGTTCGTTACCGTATCTAGTAGCGTAGGCAAAGGCACAAAGTTTCAGGTTTACTTACCAGCGGTTCAGACAGCAGTGACGCAGTTAACAGAAGATTTAGAGACAATACCGACAGGATGCGGAGAATGGATTTTGATTGTAGATGACGAACCTGCTATCAGAGAAATTACAAAAGTTTCGTTAGAAAAGAATAATTATAAAGCAATGACTGCAAGTGATGGCATAGAAGCAGTCGCACTCTACGCTCAGCATAAAGAAAAAATTAGTGCGGCAATTATCGATATGATCATGCCAGAGATGGATGGAGTCACGACCATCAATACTTTGCACAAAATGAATCCATTGCTGCGTATCATTGCTGTGAGTGGACTTGCCACAAGCGAACAAGTCCCACTAAATGAAGCCTTTAAGATCATAAAATTCTTGTCTAAGCCCCATACAGCACACGAGTTACTCAAAACTTTGCATTCAGTTATTTCACAAAAGAATGGGACAGATGCGTAGTAATTAGTAATATATCATGCGCCTGATGTGCGACAGTACACAGAATTTGCGGTAGGGTGAGAAACTGTAACTGCTCTCATGTCACGGATTGGCGTCATAAAATGCCATTAGAAACAAAAAATCTCACTGGTGGATACGATAGTAAACCGATTGTCCAAGAAATCCAAATCGCACTCCAAGCGGGAGAATGGCTAAGTCTAGTTGGTGCAAATGGTTCGGGAAAATCCACCCTCCTAAAACTCATGAGTCGCCTGCTAAAACCGCAAACAGGCGCTGTGCTACTCGATGGGAAAGCCATTCACACTCAAAAGGCTACTGCTGTCGCTCAAAAATTAGCGTTATTACCGCAACAGCAAACGATACCACCGGGGTTATCAGTACGACAGTTGGTATCTTTAGGACGAACTCCTCATCAACCTTGGTGGCAATGGGAGTTAGACTCAGAAGATAGAGATAAAGTCGAGAATGCTTTAGAATTAACTAGGATGCAATCTTTGTGCGATCGCCCTGTCGAACAATTATCCGGTGGTGAACGACAAAGAGCTTTTTTAGCGTTAGCGTTAGCTCAAGATCCACAAGTTCTGCTATTAGATGAACCAACGACTTATTTAGATATCCGCTACCAGTTACAGTTACTAGAACTGCTCAAACAACTCAACGAAGAACAAAGTTTATCCATTATCACAGTATTGCACGATGTGAATTTAGCCGCAAGGTATAGTTCTCGCATTGCATTGTTGTGTCAAGGTAAAATTTGGGCAGTGGGAGAACCAAGAATAGTTTTGACACCTGAAAATTTAGCTGATGTTTTGGGTGTAGAAATTGCTGTCTTGGAAACACCAGTTGGTTTGCAAATTTGCTCCTTAGCTGCTATTGCTTCGGAGTAGCAAGCTGCATCTAGTCATGAATAAAAATGATAGGGTAACTATGCAACGTCGTATCATACTATTTGGGTTAATACTGTGGTTAAGTCTTGTGACTTTTGCTTGCACAAATGTAACGACTGGGCAGGCACAAAATATAGATACAAGTCCTACCTCTAGATCGCAGCAATCACAACAGTCAGTCAAAAGAATCGTTACCCTCACATCTCTTTCATCTGATATTATTTCTCAACTTGATAACACAAAACTCGTTGGTATAACTGGTAGTGATTTATTTAAAAATGTCTCACGATTTAAAGATATTCCTCGTGTGAGTCAGGGACAAGCAACACCAAATTTAGAGAAAATCGTTGCGCTGAAACCAGATTTGGTGATTGGCGCGTCAGGTTTTTCTAACCTGACTACCGACAAACTTAAAGAACTGGGTATAACAACTTTACTCACTAAAGTTGATAATTGGGAGGCACTACAAAATTTAACCAAAACTCTGGCAAAAATGGTTAATGCTGATGCAACATCGCTATTAAACCGCTATCAAACATTTTTGCCAGAGAAACAGACTCAGCATCCTTATACATTAGTACTGGTTAGCCGTCAACCCATTTTGTCACCAAGCAGAAAAAGTTGGGCAGGAAGTTTACTAGAGAAATTTGAAGCACAAAATGTGTCAGCAGATTTGCAAGGTAAAATTTCAATACCTGGTTATGTGACGCTTTCTGCTGAGAAAGTTTTAGAAGCAAATCCAGAAGTCTTAATTGTTGTTAGTCCTCAACCTGGATTATTAAAATCTTTCAAATCAGAGTCTTTTTGGGATAAACTCAAAGCGACGAAAAATAATCGAGTCTACGAGTTCGACTATTACGGACTTGTCAATCCTGGTAGTATAGATGCGATTGAAAAAGCTTGTCAGCAATTAAAAGTCGCTTTATCAAAGTAAAAAGTAAAAAGAGAATCCCCCAACTAGGAAAAATATAGCTTTCTCTTTCGTTTGCTACCAACATCCCGTATAATATTTGCAATCGATAGGGCAAATTGACTCATGACCTATCGCAGTGTCTTCAGTTTTGATGTACTTGCAACTCTTACTTTAGGGTAAATCTACCAGCAACCTTTACCTATTTGTAGGAGCTAGTTTCATGACTCGATTAAGGATTAGAAAAAAGTTACGCAAGGCTTGTACTAAAGCAAAATACACGACTCTCAAAGCACTAACCTGGAAACACACAAGTTCAGGAAAATTAATCGCTCAAGTGAGTACACCAGTTATTGCTGTAACAGCAGTCATAGGAGTTGGGTTTAGAGTTCATGCCTATCAAATATATACTGGTGGGGAAAGAGGACGTGGAGAACCTGATTACCCTCGTCTAACAAGCACCCCTAACGCTGACACAACTCGTGATGAGTTCCTTGCCAATTTAGATAGTTACGGAACTGAAACTTTTGAGGGGTTTGCCCCTCAAACCACCCAGCCCCTGACTCTCTCTTTCTCTGGTGTGGGAACTGCAATTTTTCAGGGTAGAGGAACTGTACGCAATTTACCTACCGGCACCAGCAATATTATACGGGGGACTTACCCAATATCAGGCAACCAATATCTAGAAGCCCATGTTAGCACTGGTCCACTTTCAGATCCTAAGACTTTCTTCAGTTCGATAACTTTTTCTCAGCCAGTCGCAGCTTTAGGATTTTACGCTACAGCTGTTAGCGATTACTTTATAAATCCCCCTGTCTCGCTAGAACTCACACGGGTGAACGGTAGTACACAAAGGCTGCCTATCCCTAGTTTTGGATTACCTTTCGATGTAACTGTACAATATTACGGTATCATCGCACAAGACCCTAGCGAAGAATTCATCAAAGTCAGGTTTCAACCACAAAGTTCTCGAAGTGATGCTTTCGGTTTGGATGACGTAACTGTCGCCAAGTTGAATCAGGTAAAATCTTCTAAACCTGTCCCCGAACCTGCAACAATATTGGGTGTACTAGCAGCAAGTGGTTTTGGTGTGGCTTTACGCCGCAAATTCAAGCAACACAAACAGACTGCCTAGGAATCAGCTCAAAGCCTCAAGAAATCATCAAGTCTGCAAGTTCAACTATCACAGACTTGTCCATCTTGTCTGTGTAGATACAGTTGAGAAATTTTCTTAGTGAGCAATTACTCCCTTCCCAGTCTAAGATTACCTATCTTCTTTTTCTTCTTCCTATGCGCCAAGGGCGCACGCTGCGCGCTCCGTGTCCTAGCCTTCGGCACGCCGCTAGCCCCTAAGGGGGCGCTGCGCAAACGCGTCTAACGCGTCTTTGTGGTTCGTTAAATTAGGTATTCTTCTGGCGGTTCGGGAGTAATTGTCAATTATCAATTATCAGTTGTCAGTTATCAATGATCGATTTGATAATTATTCATTGTTCATTGATAACTGTTCATTGTTCATTGATAATTGATTCTTCACTACAGGCAGTCATCAATAGCCCATAGTTATGAGATTGTGGGCTATTGACTATTGACTATCAAATATTCTTCAAGAATCCTGCTCCAATCGCTCCTAATATAAGTACGCCAAACACCAACCGATACCAAATAAATACCCAAGTGCTTTGAGTTTTCAAAAAGCGTAACAATCCGGCGATCGCTATATAAGAAAATATTCCAGCAGAAACAACGCCAACAACCAGAGGAACTATCCCTGCATTCTCTAACCCTCCTCCCAAAACATCTTTTAACTCAACTAACCCAGCTAAGGTAATAGCAGGCATACCCAGCAAAAAAGAAAACCTTGCTGCTGTTGCTCTTTCTAAACCCATAAATAATCCGGCTGTCAGAGTTGAACCGGAACGAGAGACACCAGGAATTACTGTTAAAGCTTGAGCTAATCCCATGAATATACCATCTGACATATTCAGTTGACTAAATTCCCGCTTTCGTGTACCAATTTTTTCTGCTATCCCTAATAAGAGCGACATCACAATTGAAGCAATTGCGATCGCCCCCATACTCCGCAAGGGTGAGTTATCAAAATCAGGAATAAACTTTTTGATGAGAAGTCCAAAAAAGACAATTGGCAATGTTCCGATGAGAATTCCCAGGGTGATACGAAAGTCGTTGTCTTGGTAATCAGAACGGGCGATCGCTCTTGCTGCTCCCGTGAAAAGTTGCTTCAAATCACTCCAAAAATACCAGAGTACAGCCGCAATACTTCCAAGCTGAATCACAGCGGTAAAAGCAACTCCTGGATCACCCCAACCAAGAACGACAGGCACAACTTTTAAGTGTGCTGTACTACTAATTGGCAGAAATTCTGTAGCTCCTTGTACAAATCCTAAAACAATAGCCTGAAAAATATTCATTTGTTGCACCCCATCCGCTGCTACCTTGGGTTCGGTACTGAGAACTTTTATTGGTTCTGCGACAACCGAGATGATCGCAGAAACAACACCCAAAAACAAGAACAATTGACGTTTTGATAGAGCCATTCCTTTACCTACGCTCACTGTCTTTACAACCAAATACACAAACAGCCCACACACAAACCCGGAGGCAAAATAGCTTTTTGCTGGAGTGCTGCACGGAAAAACTTCCGCATGAAGTCCTCACTTTACGGTTCGGAGCCTATTTTCCCCAAAATAGGGAAATACGTAAATGAAATGCTCAAACATTAACACATTCTTAATTCTCAGATTAAGCTAGAATCAATATGCCCCTAGGGGGGATTGTTGTTGTGATATCTTAAATAAGATAAAGATAAGTAACAAATATTAAAAACATTGGTTAACAATACTTTGTCTTCTTACGCTGCTTCTACTACTACGATCCAGCCAGTTCTGCCAACGAAAAGCGCTGATGTTCCTTTGTTATGGAAAGTCGTCTCTCAACCAGCTTGGTTAGTTTTTGCGGCGGCTGTCTTTTTAGTGTCTGTGCCTGTGTTTATTGAAGCACCACTTGTGCGATCGCTTCCCTGGTTAAGTTTGGCTCTAACAGCAGGTTGGGTATGGTTAAGTTTTAAATTAATGTCGCGTCCCTCTACGTATGTCTGGGGAGATTTGCTTTTAGGATTTAGTTGGAGTTGGCTGGCTGGTTCAATTTACTGGGGTTGGTTGCGCTGGGAACCGTTATGGCATTTACCTGTTGAATGTATAGGTTTACCGTTTGCGTTGTGGAGTCTGAGTCGGAGTTGGTGCAAAATCGGTAACTGGTTCTATTTAGGTTCATTATTTGGTACAGTCTTAACAGATGTGTATTTCTATCTGGTAGATTTAATTCCTTATTGGCGGCAAATCGTGCGAGTAGAATCCACATCTGATGTAACAGCAATTTTACAAAGTGCTTTGACACAAGTCCAAACACCTTGGGGACAGGCTTGGGCGCTGACTCTCGCCATAGTTTTGTTAACAGTAGGAATTTTGTCTTTATCTGGGAAGCGGCGTCACTGTTATGCTTTTAGTGGAGCCGTTTTGAGTACTATTTTGGTAGACTGTCTATTTTTGCTGGCTGCAGTTCTAGCGTGAACATTAGCTTGTGTGCTGGGATAACCATAGGACTTACGCAAGAACTCTCTAAAACTCTTCTTCCTATGCGCCAAGGGCGCACGCTGCGCTAATGTGTCCTATGCCCTGCGGGCACGCTACGCTAATGCGTCCTATGTCCTATGCCCTGCGGGC
>NZ_QMEA01000184.1 GCF_012912105.1 Brasilonema sp. UFV-L1 | reverse complement strand
CGAGTACTCGTTCTAATAAGGCTGACTCCGTTTTTTATGGATTCATGCGTCCCCAAGGGCGCACTGGCTCCCCTCCTGGGCGTACTGGCTCCTCCTGCGCCGTGCTGTCTCACCGCAAAGCGTCTACGGAGGTTTCCTCCGGTCCAACTTCTCTGAAAATTCACAATTAAAACAATAAGTGCGCGGGGATCTTACACGTAAAAAACGCATAGCGCGGTTCGCTTTAGTAGCGGTCTGGCAGGCTTCCTAGTTGATTCGTTATCGTCGTTAGTCGAGTTTTGAAAAAATTACCTACTCCCAGCCTACAGCACGAAGCGCCCCCTAGGGGGCGCTGCGCAAACGCTAACATTTGCTCACTCCTCCACTTTAGTTCTTTCTTTTGACCGCAACGCTATCCCATCACGGCGTTAGTCCTCTGGACACGCCACGCGCTTCGCCTCAAAGGCATGATTTTGCCTTGTTGTAGTCGTCTGTTATCGAACAACTGCTAACTGATCACTGATCACTGATTATTGGTGTGCAGTTCTGACTAATGGCTGAAGACAGCTATTTCATCGTCAGTCTACAATGATGATGAACTAAACTGAGTACTATATTTTACTAGCGTTTAGTTCTGATGACTAAGTAAATAATTATCGTCATGTCTCAAAGTCGTGTTTGTCTTTGTGCTTATTGCAATGACAAGCTCAAAAGCAGGTAAATTGCAGTAGATTTGACTTGCACGTTTATCAATTAGATTAGCCCTTTGTTGTTGATGATTTGTGTTGACATGAGGAGAAAGGGCGGTATCAGCAACAAGACTGCTGCACTTTCGATGAATATAAGGAAGCTTGAAATGATGAAAAAGTTGTTGTTAGTTATTAAGATGTTGGTTGTTTTACTAGCTAATAGCTACTATAAACTTTCAAAAAAAATTCAAGCATATCATAACTATAGTACTGTTATAAAAGTACTAAAAAAGAACGACATGACAGAGAAAATCAAAACAGTGTGTTGAATGGCAATGGCTAGAAACAATGGAAGAGAAACTAAGAATCTTAGTTGTAGATGATGACGAAGTAGACCGAATGACAGTGCGTCATGTCTTAATCAAAGCAGGCGTAGAAATGGAACTGTCTGAGGTGGGTGACGGCAAAAGTGCGATCGCCTTCCTGAGTCATACTTTGTATGATTGTGTCTTTCTCGACTATCGTTTGCCAGACCAAGACGGTTTAAGCTTACTCCAAAACCTACGTTCAAGTCATATTACAGTACCTGTTATTGTCCTGACAGGTCAAGAAGATGAACAGATAGCAGTTGAACTAATTAAAGCAGGTGCGATCGATTATCATCTTCCCAAATCGAGGTTATCATCAGAAATCTTAGTGCAAGTTTTGCGGAATGCTATCCGGGTTTACCGCGCAGAAAAGCAAGTCGCCTTAGTCAATCAACAACTGCGCCAAAGCAATGAACTTCTCATTCGTAAAAACCAGGAATTAGAAGCACAGCAACAACACATAGAATTACAAAACCTTAGACTCATCGAAGCATCACGGCTCAAGTCACAGTTTCTAGCAACAATATCTCATGAGTTGCGGACTCCAATGAATGCTATCATTGGATTTTCTCAGTTATTGCTGCGTCCTAGGTGTGGTGAACTGACACATCAGCAAAGAGATATGGTAGAGCGTATCCTCAACAACGCTAAGCACTTGCTGATGCTGCTGAATGAAGTTCTTGACTTCTCCAAGTTAGAAGCAGGAAGGTTAGATTTAAAACCACAAATATTTGATCTATCAAAGGTGGTCAATGATACTGTACAAGAGATGCGTTCTCTAGCTGAGGAGAAAAATCTGTCTTTGTTCCTTCAAATGGATTTACAAAACCCTGTGATGTTCAATGATCCAATGCGTATACGGCAGATTTTAACAAACCTGCTTTCAAACGCCGTTAAATTTACAGAGTCTGGCGGTATTGGAGTTGAACTGAAAGAACTGTCAGAAAATCAAGTGGGAATTACTGTTTTGGATACTGGTATAGGCATTCCTTCTACTGATTTACAAAAGATTTTTGAAGCTTTCCGACAAGTCGATCAGAGTATCACTCGCAAATATTCGGGTACAGGTTTGGGCTTGCCAATTATCAAAGCGTTGGTGCAAATAATGGGTGGTAACATCAGCGTTGAAAGTCAGCTGGGTGAAGGTTCAGTCTTTCGGATTCAACTACCACGTCACATATCATCCTTGAGTCAGCAACGTTCAGATGGAACATCAAACTCTCATAAGACTTCAGTCAAAAAAGTTTTTTGGAAACAACGGGAAAATCTTCGTTTGGCTCAAGAAGGTGTAAACGGAAAGAGTAGAGAAAGATAATTCTAAAATAAATTCCACAAGTCAAATCGAGAATTTTTATTTTTACAAAAAGAAATAACTATGCTATCAGAAGATACTTCTAAAGTAGAACATATACTAGCTGTTGATGATAATCCTGATAATCTGATCTTACTTCAAACGATTTTAGAGAGTGAAGGATATACAGTTGAATTAGTCTGTGATGGGAGGAATGCTCTCAAGCAAGTTGCTCAGTCTCCACCCGACTTGATTTTATTGGATGTTATGATGCCAGAAATGGATGGCTATGATGTGACACGCCGTATTCGTAACAATCCAGAGATATCATATATTCCGATACTACTAATCACTGCTCATCATGACGCGAGTGTTGTCGAAGGTTTGGATGCAGGAGCAGATGATTTTATTCGCAAACCATTTAATCATGAAGAACTACTAGCTAGAGTTCGATCAATGCTGCGTCTGAAGCACAGTATTGATGAACAACGAAAAATGGCACGCCAACGCGAAGACTTTGTGTCACGTCTGACTCACGACTTGCGAACCCCCTTAGTAGCCGCAGATCGGATGCTCTATTTGTTTCATCAGGAAACTTTTTGTGCTATTTCGTCAGACATGAAACAGGCGATATTCGCTATGATTCGCAGCAATCAAAACTTGTTGGAAATGGTGAACAACCTACTAGAAGTCTACCGCTTTGAGGCAGGTAAAAAGACTCTACAACTTGATAGCTGCAATCTACTACAAATAGTAGAAGAAGTGGTTCAAGAACTCAGTTCTCTTGCAATTGAGAAAGACTTAGCTATCAATATAGATTCCAGCAATTTAGATCAACAAGACGAAACTGCATCTGTCGTTAAAGGCGATCGCCTAGAATTGCGACGCGTCATCAGTAACTTAATTGGAAATGCTATTAAATTTACAGATACAGGAAGTGTCAACATTCGTCTGTCGGAGACATCAGTCAAACCTCAAGGTAAACCTTGGGTGATCATTGAAGTTCAAGATACAGGATTCGGCATTGCTCCGGAAGACCAAGCAACCATCTTTGAGCGCTTTCGTCAAGGTAAAAATAAGCGTTCTGGCAGTGGCTTGGGGTTGCACCTGTCACAGCGTATCATTGAATCACACAAAGGAACAATAGAGGTTTTTTCTGAACTTGGTAAAGGTAGTGTCTTTACAGTACGTCTGCCGAAGTCAGCTTGAAACGTTATTATTATCTTTGGGTGACATACTCCTTATGGTTTGGAATTGCAGTCTACGGATATATATATTAAAATTTATGCCTAGAGGTTAAATCAACGTTAAGTCAACTAAGTCAACATTTATAGGTATTGATGAAAAATACTGCATTTGGATGGTGATGTTCAACAATTTTGACTAATATAATACTCTCAGTCATTCGGTATTTCCGAGGGTTTTGACACCAAACACTTACTTAACATCCAATGGTAAACCTACACTACTATCGACAACTCAAAAAGTACTCACAAAGTAAAGAGTGAAAATCGCTCTTCGTTTGAACTTCAAATGTGAATGATGCGTGAAAACTTAAGTCACTCACAACTCATTACATTACTTTTTGACTTGTCGCTGGTGGTCTAAACCTCTAGAGAAAAGAACAAGCAAATGACTACACCAATACCAACTCGCGGTCAAGTAGAAAGAACATTAGCCCAACGCATTCAAGCCTTATATCGTGATCAACTTGGTCATCAGCCTGATAAAGTCATCTGTCAGCTGTCGGATCAAAACGTAGTCGTTGTCATGGAAAATTCCATCACTCAACCGGAACAATTGCTAGCTAAAACAGGTCACCAAGAATTAGCCGAGAAGGTCCGGTCAGATTTAGATGATGTGATTCAGGAACAACTTAAGGCATTGATTGAAGAGACTTTAAACGTCTCAGTGATCGAAGTCTTAGCTGACACCACAATCAAGACCAGTCGTACTGGCTTCATTGCTATTTTGACGGAGCCACCAACTATCCGCACTCCTACTCCTAATTCTAACAAAGTTACAAGAGTTTCATCAGATAGAAGAGATAGAAGTAACACTCCAAAATCCGCATGAGATAATTAAATTAATCCTGACAGGGATTACACAGCGAATTTGGATTCAACCTCTTACAGAGGTAGCGGCGAACAAGACTTTCTAAGTCTTCTATCATGTAAGGCTTACTGATGTAGTCGTTAAAGCCTGCACTCAGAATGCGTTCTCTATCCTCTGCACTAGCCAAAGCTGTCACTGCAATAGCTGCAATATGACTGGTTAGTGGTTCTTGTTTGAGAGAACGCACAATATCTATCCCACTCACACCAGGTAACAAGATATCCAAGAGTATCAAGTCTGGCTGATACTCTTTTGCAACAAGTAATGTTGTTGAACAATCCTTTTGACAAATAAGTTTACAACCTATCGACTCAAGAGCATAACTCAATAGCAGTAAGTTATCTTCATTATCTTCCACCGCTAGAATGAGAGGTGGTTGAGGATTTTGCGTTTTTTGATCGCTGAATAATTGTGCCTGCTCCATGTCTTCTCCAGAAGATTCATGTGAAATTAATCATCTGTCTTGAGAAAATAAACGAGGCACTCCGTGAGCGGTTAGGTAGCGCTCACATCAGACTGGCTCGTGTCTCAACTCTACGAAGTTGATTATCTTTAACTCACTCCATCAACTTCAGGGAATGAATACCGATTAGCCAACAGAGTGAGAATACACTTCCTAAATTATAGGCAAAGTGGAAGGAAATATTAACAAAGAAGTCATAAATACTTTCTATATTTAACACTTTTTTAACGTAGTATTCTTGAATATACATATCTGCATGGCAGTATATGACACCAAATTCAGCAAAACCCTTTAAGGGCAAGAGAATTGGGTTGTCAGGAGATGATCTCAGGATGTAGGTACGGTTACAGAGCATTACGCCTCTAAACCTCTTATTTTTTGTATTGGGATAAAAATCAGAAAGTTTATTAGACCCTTGACACTTTTTGTAGTATTTAAGTAGTATATAAGCATCAATAAACAAAAGTCAAAATTTTGTAAATAAAGTGACTAGCCAACTCGGTTGTCAAGGACCACATATTAACCAAAAAAGTGTCAACCGCATACCCTTGTGAGGAATTCACGCATCGCGTAGCGTCCGAACCGTAGCGTAAGATCTCATTCAAAAGTAAAAATTATTTTTTTAATAGCGTTCTCCAGGATACATTGGACAAACTGCAATCAAAGTAGACAAACTTGTTGACTGTGCGTTGGACGGGGTGCTGTTTATTGATGAAGCCTATGCACTTGCACCAGAAGGATCTAACAATGATTTCGGACAAGAAGCTATAGACACTCTACTCAAACGAATGGAGGATTCTAGAGATAGACTAGTAGTCATTGTTGCTGGCTACAGTGACCAAATGTCAAGATTTATTGCTGCCAACCCTGGGCTACAATCGAGATTTAACAAGTATTTCTACTTTGATCATTATAAACCTCATGAGCTACTCAAGATTTTTGAAAAAATTTGTCAGCAGAACCATTTCAAGCTAGCTGAAAAATCAAAGCAGGTATTACTGAAGAAATTCACTGAGTTGTATACAAATCGAGATCAGAATTTTGGGAATGGAAGGCTTGTGAGAAATATCTTTGAAAAAACAATTGAGAGACAAGCAAATCGACTCGTAAAAAATTCTAGAATCAGCAAAGAAATGATGATGACAATTATGCCTGAAGATATCTCTTAAATATCAGATGGTGCGTTAGTCAAACATAATGCACTGATTCGTAAAGCTGTTATACTGCTGCACAACTGACAATATGGATTTTGAATACTATAGAAACAATGAAGGTGGTCCTGCCAGTAGTAACCGTCAAAGCTTACTAGCAAGTGGCTGGCGACCCTTCCATAGAGAATTGGATTGGGAATTTGTCTGGCAATTGTTGCGTCACGACACGCAAGAGTTTACTCAAAAAAGTTTGAATTTAGTAAGTAACATTGCTGAAAGTTTGGGACGCAATAATTATACTTGGTGGGCTAACTTATTGAATGTTGTCTCTGATAATACGCGCTACGAAGTAGACAAGTTTTGGAATTACATCACACCCGATCCTCTGTCACCAGATTATCGTTACAAAGATGTTTTAACCACAGAAACGCCTATCGTCCAATTTGTCAGCCGCAACAGTATTCCAATTGATTATGTTCTTAATCGTCTGCAAGAAATTACTGTATTACGCGTTTTAGATGTATTGGGATGTCCTGATGTTATTACACAATATTATTTGGAACGAGATTTTTATTTTCCAGTTGAAAAGTTTGTCAATTGGGAACGTTTAGATGTTGTTAATACTGTTTATGCTTATTGGTCCCGTGATGACATTTGGCTACAAATTAACTCTTTTGATAGAGGACGACGACAGTACACTTTATTAGCAAAAAATCTAGCTCCACTTGTTACCAAAGCAACATATGATTTAGCAATCATGCTGAGTGGATATCAAACTCGTGTAGGTAAACTTTATAGTCAGTTTCCGATTCGCAGTTTTCCTACAGATATTCAAAGCTTTACTGATTTAGTACAGCAAGCGATTCTTAATCAAAAACAGTTAGCAGTTTTGGTACATGGAGAACCAGGTACAGGTAAAACTGTATGGACACAAGCAGTTGCAAAAGAAATTTTGGTCCCTTTAGGGTATGTGATTTTTATTTTGGATCATGATGCGATCGCCAACTTTGTCCCACCGACATATCTAGAAAGAATTTGTATTATTATCAACGAGGCAGATAACCTAGCACAAAATCGCGCTAGCGAAGTAGCGCAGTATAATAACAAAACCGAACATATTTTGAGTTTGCTAGATGGCACGCTGTATCAAAGCGTGATTGATGATGCTGGTATTCATATGCAGCAGCAGTTAGTTGTCTTGATGACTTGTAATACAACAGAAAGATTAGACCCAGCAATGCTACGCAAGGGAAGAGTCGATTTGATGTATGAGTTTACGCTGAGATTTGTTTAAATGATGAGTTTTTCAGACTCAGTTAGCAAGTAAATTTTTGAGTATCATCTTCTGGAATCAATCTCAAAGGTTTTGTATCAATTAAAAGGCGAATGTATTCCTACAACAGAACTAACTAGAGAACAGATTAGAGAGTTCGCAGTTAGATGTCATACGCAATCGTATGAAGTCTTGTAGGCAATACCCACCTTCCTAAAACAGGTATTTCTGTTAATTTAAAACCACTAAAACTGTGAAAATTCAACCACTTATTTTAGAAGCACTTAACCTTCCTACTAACGCCATTACCTATCATATTAGTCAGGAATTAGCAGCGTTTTATCCTAAAAAAGTGTTGCTAGAAGGAAGTGATTCAGCATTTGATGTCGAGAAGTACGCTCAGGCAAATTTCTGCACTATTGAGTATGACACCTCTATTTACAACCAGATTATCTATGGTTGGAATGGTATGGAAAACAAAATTGACCATTATACTGAAAATGCCAACTTTGAGGTGACATGGGAAGGACATCAATTGGATGTTATACTGATAAGTTTTCAGGAGGGTTATTGTAAAACAAAATATTACTGGATTTTAGCTGATAGCAAAGAGATTGCTGAAAACTTTTTTGCTGCTGTTTGTGAGTGGAACTCAGAAATCAGAAGTGAAATTTTAGTATTTGAAGATGGTTATTGGTCAAAAAATGAAGAGTTATTTGAGTCGATTCAGAACGCGACTTTTGATAATCTGATTTTGCCTGAAACTCTCAAACAAGAGATTCAAGACGACTTAACAAACTTTTTTGCTTTGCGGGAGACTTACGAAGCTTACGGTTTACCTTGGAAGCGGGGAATTTTATTTATTGGCTCTCCTGGGAATGGTAAAACTCACGCAGTCAAAGCTTTAATTAACAAAATTCAGCAGCCTTGCTTATATGTCAAAAGCTTTAAATCGGAGTATAGTAATCCTCACCACAATATTCGTGAAGTCTTTCGGCAAGCACGACAGTCTGCACCTTGTATTTTAGTATTGGAAGACCTTGATTCTTTGGTAGAACAAGAAAATCGTTCGTTCTTTTTGAATGAACTTGATGGTTTTGCCACAAATCTTGGAATAGTCATATTAGCCACAACTAACCATCCAGAGCGGATAGATTCAGCCATTTTAGAACGTCCCAGTCGCTTTGATCGCAAATATTATTTTGAGTTGCCGACTTTGGCAGAACGCTTAGCCTATATCAACTTGTGGAACGACAAATTTCAACCGACAATGCGCTTGTCTGAAGCGACAATATCTCAGATTGCCGAGATGACAAATGGCTTCTCATTCGCCTACCTCAAAGAACTATTTGTCTCATCTATGATGCTTTGGATGAGAGGAATGGAAACAGGTGGGATGGATAAAAACATCATTTCACTAGTTGCTGTTTTGCGACAACAAATGAGCAGTGTAACTGGGGAAGTTAATTCTCATGTATGATGACATCACAGCAATATTAAAATGAAGGTTAATCGGTTTGAAGATGCAAGTCAATTTTACGAGCGGGTGAAAGACTACTTGTTGAGTCAGGAAGCATTGCATATCCTGTTACTCAGAATTTGCAACACCTTGATTCATCATCCACAACGCTATGATTGCCAACCCTACTTGGCGACTGTAGAAATAGATGGAAATATTGTTGCAGTGGCAATCAGAACACCACCTCGTAGGTTGCTCTTATCAAAGGTAGAAAAGTTTGCAGCAATAGAGGCGATAGCCCAAGATTTGTACTCCGATCACAAGCAGTTACCAGGCGTCAGTGGTTTGGCTGCAGAAGCTTTTGCCTTTGCTCAAACTTGGCAAACTATCACAAATCAGTCTTACACACTGGGTAAGCAATTGAGAATTCATCAACTCGATAAAGTGCAGCGGCGAAACTTGCTGTTGTCAAAGATAGAGAATTTTGAAAGTATCAAGGCGCGCTGCGCCCAGCGCAGCAGCGTTTGCGCAGCGCCCCCTGAGGGGCTAGCTATCGCCCAAGATATATACCTGAGTGAAAAATCATTGTCAGGTGTCAATGCTCCCACTGCTGAGGCAGAAGCTTTCGCGCAAGCTTGGCATTCCCTAACAGGTCAATCCTACCACCTAAAAATGGCGTTACGTGCTTTTCAACTAGAGCAAGTGCAGCCGATTTTCAAAGCAACAGGTGAGTTACGTTTGGCGACACGCAAGAGCGATCGCGAACTCCTCATTCGTTGGTATGAAGCCTTTGCACTCGAAGCCTTGGGCACTGTTGAGTCAAAAGTTGAACCCATAGTAGAACGCCTTTTGCAGCTGGGTATTGCTTACATTTGGGAAGATAAAATCCCTGTTTCAATGGCGTGCCATGTTCGTGTAACGCCCAACGGTGCGGGGGTGAGTGTGGTTTACACACCACCAGAACACCGCAGAAAAGGTTACGCCAGTGCTTGCGTGGCGGCTTTGAGCCAAACCCTGCTGAATCAGGGGAATCGATACTGCTTTTTATTCACTGATTTGGCAAACCCAACTTCTAATCACATTTACGAGGCGATCGGTTATCAGCCTGTAGGAGATTTGTTTGATTACTCTTTTTCTTCTTTTTGAATTTTGAATTTTGTTAGCGCAGCGGGACGCAGCGGAGCCGGAGCCGCTCCGCCTCCGGTCCATTTTGAATTTTGAATTTCGTTAGTGGCGTGGGTATTTAGCATTTGTCCGTCGCACGAGCCAATAACAGATAGCAAGGGCAAAAATAGTCGCAGCAAGAGCAAATAATTGTGACTCAGAAATTTTGCCAAAGTCAAGAATGATGATTTTACGGGCTACGGCAATTAAGGAAGTAATAATCACCATCTCAATCTGAATAATATGATTACTGAGATATGATGCGATATTTTGTGTAATTTCTAGTGCAATCAAAATATTTAAAAATAGCCCGAAGACTTTCAATAATGTACCAGAAAAGTTACCAAGAGTTGGTCGAAACATCTCTCGTACTAAAACAATACCAAGGTCTAAGATAGCGAACAAAATGACTCCTATCATCGCTAAAGAGAGGATTTTGGCAAAAAAATCTTCTACGATATCTAAAAAGCCCAGAAAACTCTCATTCTGACCATTATCAATTAGAGATATTAATAGTTTCCGTAGTAATCGCATTTTGTTTGTTGAATGAAAAGATGGTTAATTGCAATTAACCATTAATAGTGAACAATTAGCAAGTCTGCTACAATTAATACATAAGGTTTATGGATTTCTACCGTCAGAACCTCCAGTCTGAGGAAAAGATATCAAATGAGCTTTTATCTGGACTTTATTGAGTTCTCTGACTAAACGTTGTGCCTGAAATTTGTAAAGAGGAGTCAGTAGGACTCCAGGCAAATTATTCATTAATTTTGTTGCCGCACTTATGCCACACCCAGAAATTCTAGCAAGAATTCTTGCACCTTCAAACACAGCATCTCTAGTTAAAACGGTATCAATCTGCACTTGCCAGCGTCGGGGTTGGGCTTTCCCCAGCCTACGGCTCGCTACGCGCTCCGACAAAAATGGACAACCCTTGTATTTTTGACTGCGACAGTCACGGGGTCGCGCCACGTAAAAATTTTGGCAGCCGCCTTACTACGAGTACTCGTCTTTACGGGGTTACGACTGGGAAAAAGGGTCAAGCCTTATTACAACGAGTACCCGTGAGCACCGACAAATCAACCAAACAAAGGCTTGACCCTTTTTCTTGTCCCAAGTGCTCAGGAACACAGATAAATCTTACAAAGGCTGCCAAAATTTTAGGGGTCGAGGTCTGACACGCAGAAATTGAACCAGCCTTAC
>NZ_QMEA01000183.1 GCF_012912105.1 Brasilonema sp. UFV-L1 | reverse complement strand
AGCTTAGAGCTTTTCTTAGTGCCATTCCATTATAAACCTCCATGAAAGATACACTCTAATGCTTGAATAAATAAAACTTTAAATAAAAATTCACGTCAACTTACGCAGTCAGACATAACATGCGAACCAAATAATGTTTTTCTTAGCAACTTGGACTAGAATTATTTTCATTGCGATTAATACCAATTTGCGATAACATAATTTCTCTTTCCTGCCCTTTACAGTTTAGAATCAGGTTTTTTAAAAAATCTTTACCTACCCAATTACAATCTTTGATTTTAGAAACTTGTACGGATTTCAAGTTGACACGAATTAGAATCACCTCGTGCTGTAATTGAGAGGGTATAGAAATATGTTCTAATTGCTCTCCATGTAGTTGGATTATTTTGTTAACAAAGTGGATAGCTTTCTCACTGATTTCTTCAGTTACAACGTGTGTAAGAACGTTAATGATATAGTTGCGTTGAGTATTTACAAGGTAGGCTGTATGTCCATTAATTTGAGTTTGAATTAGAAAATAAAAGTGAACTAGTTGCATAAAATCAAGAATTAAATTTTGCTAAATAACCCGTTAACGCCTTCATTTTGACAATTAGGGGAATTTTAATAACAAACAGAACCGAAAAGACTTGCAAGCATTTTCACATGTCATATACGCAATCATACGTAAGTAGTCAATACGTCGTATGTTAATCTGCCTTGTGTTTGTACAGTAACAAGTAAATCAAAGCTATTTGAAATTATTTTTTTAAGCTAAGAAAATCAAAATTATGCTCGACTATTATAGTTCTCGTTACGAGATAGCCAAAATCTTCGGAGTATCTGAAGGGGCTGTTCGCAACTGGATAAAAAAGACTTTGAACAAAGAAATTTATTTACAACTCACTGAAGTGGATGGAGTACAGCATATTTTAAAAAACGAACATAATTGGCTAATAATGACTGAGCAAGCTGAAAAAGGTAGGAAGCATAAGCATCTGGAGTCAAGACAGGTAGTTACAGTCAGTGATGAGCTGTACAAAATTTTGGATGATAATCAACTGATTGGGTTAATAAACTCACTAGAAGTGAGTAAAAAAATTCCTCATAAACTAGTTTATCTTAATAAAGGAGCTGATTTATGGGAAAAGTTTTACGAGCGAACTTTACAAGATACAACTTATCAAACAACTTCCAGTGATCTGTATTTCTTTGAAAATCAGTATAGATTAATAAAAGATACTATCAATACAGAAAGCAAAATAAATGTGGTAGATATTGGTGGAGGAAATGGAGAGCCAGCTATGCCTCTGCTACGCCAACTACAGCAAGACAACCTTCTAAATTCATATACTGCAATTGATATAAGTTCAGAAATGCTGGAGTACACCAAGAAACATTTGATTAGGAGCGGAATTCGTGTTCCAACCGATTTTCACGTTTGTGATTTTGAGATTCAGTCCCTACAAAATATTTTGTTTAAAACCAAATATATGGGTGGGGCTAGAAAACCAACTATAGTTTTAGCTTTAGGAGGTATCCTTTTCAACAGTAACGATGTTGCACAAACATTTAAACATGTGGTTGAGGGACTTTGCCCCGAAGATTTATTTATTGTTACGAATGCACTTGATAATCCAAGCGCTCCAGTGAATTTTTCAACTTTTACAATTCCTGAGATTTATGAGCTAGACACTAAAGTTGCCAGACTATTGAATCTAAGCGAAGATCTAACTGATAACGAACTCATTTTCAATGAAAAAACTCGTTTCAGAGAGTACAACCTGGTTTTACAAAAAGATATTGATTTGTCTTTTAAGAAATTCAACCATACTGTAAAGCTTTACAAGTATGACAAAATAAACATCTGGATGCACATGAAAGACACTTTTGAGAGTATCAACCAAACAGCAAATACTTTAAATGTCGGACTTCGAGCCGTAATCAAGCACCCAGTTTTTGACAATGTTATGTACGCAATGAGTAGAAAATAGATTTCTTGTAATTTACTGGTGAATTTTTACAAAATTTTAAATTAAATTAAATTATACATGACACAACTTTACTTTTTTAAAAAGTAGGATATTAAATATTCTTCCGAATTAAAAAACTTATTTTAATTTCCATCGTTGGGTCAAACTCCCTCACCTTTAGGTGACAACTTCAATCTTCTTGGTTGGCCTCTGAGTTGTCTGTTAAATGACCTTGACTACCCTATGAATAGGGAAGCTTGCGGTCATAGGATCGTCAACATAGGAAATCGCTTCGACAAATTCTGCTGAATGCGCTGCCCACAACTTTTCTGCCTTGGCTAGGATCAGATGAATATCAGCATTTTTTAGCATCTGCATGATTTCAGTTGGGAATGTTAAACTATTCATGCTTGTTCTTATTGATGAGTAAGCTCGCGATCGCCTCCTGGGTTCCAATCAGTTGCGATCGCCGAAATTAATTTGAAAGATAACTGTAAGACAACTGAAGCAAAAGGGATAATGTTGCAGGTGGTTTTGGATTCTACGAGATGATTGATAATCTTAAAAGAGAACTAGGTGTTCCTGGTTTGGTAATTAATATCAAATTGGCTGATATTGAGGCTCTAACGAAGCAACAGACAAAGTTGAGTTTCTTAGAGGCACTCAGGAGTGCTATCGAGAGCTTTATCTCAGACGGTAGTAAGAGTGAGAGTCCTCTTTGGATAATGCAAGAATTACCAAAGGAATATGGTTTACCCGATAATGTAGATGCTCCAACGGCTAGTGAAAAAGTGCGGGAATTGCTCAAGAGCGTGCGAACTCACCTTGAAGACTGAACCAGAAGATTCGTCTGATGAATGGGCAGGCCAAGTGATGTATGACGAAACGGGTGAAAAGTTTGGTACAAGCAATTATTGGATTTTTGAGTTATCCAATTCTCCGTTTACCGATATCAACGTAGCCGTAGTTGACAAAGCAGGAATCAAGCCAACTATTAACTGGGGCTTCAGTTAAGGGCATGTCTTGAAAAAGCCGTCAAGTGAAGGACGGGGCTTTAATAATCTTTTCTTCTGTAGCTTTAACCATTGGAGCTGCGATAATCCTAGTTTGAAGATTGATTTGTTGTTGCAACAACATGAGCAACCTCAATTTCAAGACTTTGACAGGAATACCACTTGTATGACAGTTAAAACATGCTTGTAATACAGGCAGTGGAGACCAAGCAAAACGACCTTATTCAGGTAAGGTCAACTAAGCTTAAACCAAAACCTAAAACTGTTCTAAGGGCTTCCAGACTACCTACAATTTCCCCAGCATTAGAACTAAAAGGTGACATCCGTCTGTGCAACACCCTTAAAAGCGATCGCCCTTTCAATTCAATGGCAATCACTTTTTGATTGATGCTTGCCCAGTAATGCTGTACCATGAATACAATCTTGAACACTGGCTCAGTGCAGATTTTGCCGCTTTAAACACTCAGTAAAATTTGGGTACATTTGGGTGCGTTTGTACCCAACAGAATTTGGGAGAAATAACCCAAACCCTTACACTACAAAGATTCTGATTTTCAAGAGAGAAATCTTACACTTTTGTACCCAAATGTACCCATTTTTTGGTTAGCAGCATTTTTGGTTGGCTAAAAAGCTTGTTCAGCAAAGCTTTCAAGGTTGAATTCTTGTTAAGAATAAGTATTTTTACTGGTTTTTTGTTTTCTCAAGCTTGGTGTCTATTTGAAGTTTAAACTAAAAGTCGGCGATTGCGCGGAGTGCAGACGCCAGAGGCGTATCACTAAAACAAGTGTGCGTGATTAATGAGCATTTATTTTAACTTTGATGTTCCTGCAATAAACTAGAGGGTTAACGCAGAGCGTATCATGCATCCTCGTATCTGCCTTGATTTGGCGACTTGCGTCTGGAGACAGCAGAACCACTTTCTTTCGTTTTACCAACTTTCGATGATTGGGCATTTGACAAAGTATTCAGGGCAGACATAAGGCGAAACTCGACGGAACAAGGGTTAGCGTTTCCGTTAGTATGCAGATTTGTGCAGTTTCACCAGCTTTCGGTTATTAGTTGGTATTACAAAGGATCTGTCCCACTCTAGACGTGTGTTCGACCTTAATGCCCTTTCGTTGACTACTACATGACTCATGGATTATTCTTTCTATAAGCTGAATATTTGTCCGCATAGTTGTACCGCTTAGTTTGTCGGTCGGAGGATAGTCGAAAAGCTATTTGTGAGTAGCGTTTTCAAATCTCTAAACCCCACTTAGGAAACTTAAATAACATAGATATAAGTATCTACCAATAGTGAAGAGGAGTTTTATGCATGGTTGGAAAGTCAGAGTTTTCCCATACCAGAAAGAGTCGTCATCAAGGTTGGCAGTGCGTGCAAGTTATTGCAGACTACTCTCTTTCATCTGAATACTTCTTACGAAATTTAGAGGATAATTATAACTTTAATTCTTATCTAAATTTAATATTGGACTACGGTGGTCTAGTACCGCGAAAGTCTGAAGGCTATTCTAACTTTTTTAAGACTCTTAACCTTGATTTACTTGGAGCATTGATCTATGCTGGTACGGGTACTGCACGAGCTTGGGACGGTGGATATCCCGTTTTCCCTTTCGTCAATTGTGTTGAAAAAGTTGCTTTTAGCTCCAACGGGAAATTGTTAGCCAGCACCTTATCCACCCTTAAAGGCAATAACTTCGCCAAAAATTGGGTCGTCAAATTGTGGAGCATTCCCACAGGGGAAGAACTACATACCTTTAATGATAAATTTTTTTTCGGCTTCAGTGAAAATGGAAAAACATTGGCAGGATTGTACTCGCTCTGGGATATAGAAACAAAGCAAAGTACACAAAAGATTGCTGAAAATATTGATGCTCACCGGAGTATTGCACTGAGTCCTGATTTTCAGACACTCATAAGTTATCAGCAAGGGGAGTCTGATGTGCCGACAAGAATATGGAATAGAAAGAACTACATTCAAGTTGACATTCCGTCCTTGTCAGATCCGTTTGAGCCAATGCATCATTATCACCTTACTCAATTTAGCCCAGATGGTCGAATCCTCGCTAAAGTAATTGGTGGCTATTGCACACTTTTATTATATGACATTACTACAAAACGGCGAGTCTCTCTGGACTTCCAAAGAATAGGTGGTTGTATTGGTAACCTTGCATTTAGCCCAGATGGTCGAATGGTCGCTGTTGCATTGGAACAAGTCGAAGGATTTGGTTCTCTGTATGAAGCAAGATATTGTGACATTAGTTACATCCCAAAGGTTTCGGGGATTAAAGTTTTGGATGCACTTTCGACAGTTTTTGGAGCTAAATATATTGATCCAACTGCATCATATGATAGACGACAATTTTTAGCCTCCACAAAATATTCTCTGGGTAAGACGTGGGTCGTCTGCCTGGTAGATGTGGCTACAGCTAAAGAACTTTCTCGGATCAGAGTTGGTAACAAGTTTTATGACTCATTTATTCACTGTCTTGCCTTTAGTCCAGATGGTAAAACCTTAGCTTGTGGTCACGGAATAGGAAATATCACGCTTTGGCAACTAGGTAATAGCTCCAATTCTCTTGCAGCCAAGAAAGTTTGTTCTTTTGCAAGTGATTCTCGTGCAGAAGTTAAATCATTAACATTTCATCCTAGTCGTGATCAACAAATTTTAGTCAGTGGTCATGCAGATGGGGCGATCAGAATGTGGCAGCTAAGGTGAAATGTAGTAGTCTGCCAAGCCCTTCATCGCTCACTTGTGCAGCAATTCTACGAAAGACCTAAAACGTTGACCTGATGGCTTAAAGTATTAATTCATTGTGGTGGTGATACAAGTTAGGACTTACGCATTGACAAAAGTGGCAAAAAATGCAGTTAGTGAAAACAGAAGAATTTTCAGGCGCTCGCTAATTGACGAAGGCATTGAAAGACGGATAATACCTATATTGTCTCGATAATCTAGGGTTAGGGCTATCAGAGCGACTACTAAGCCTGTCCCCTGCCAAATGCGACCTGGACACTTACACTTTGTTCTTATTGGCAGAATCAAAATATCCGGGTTGTACGCGCTTGGCAGAAATTTTAGGAGGAATGTCTCACGATAGTGTCAACAGATTTTTAGTACGGGAACGTTATGAACCCAAAGATTTATTTGAGGAAGTAAAACTTGACATAAATTTGGACAATGGTACATTAAGTGGAGACGATACAGTTATTGATAAACCTTATAGTGACCCACAATTAACAGAATTAATAGGTTACTTTTGGTCAGGTAAACATCATCGTGCCGTCAAAGGAATTCAGTTAATTACTTTGTATTATACCGACGGTTCAGGCAGGTCTGTACCTGTCAATTATCGGCTTTATAACAAACAGGACGGTCAGACAAAAAATGATTATTTGCGAGAAATGATTGTCGAAGTTTTGGGTTGGGGATTACAGCCAAAGATAGTGACTACAGATGCTTGGTATTCCAGCCGGGAGAACTTAAATTTCCTTAAAAACAAGGATTTAGGCTGTCTTATGGGCGTTGCTAAAAATCGAAAAGTTTCTATCAATGGTCAAGATTACATCCAAGTGCAACATTTGGAAATTCCAGATGAAGGTTTAGTAGTGCATTTAAAAAGTTTTGTCAGAGTGAAAGTATTTCGGAGAACCTTCAAAAACAAAGATAATCGATACTATATCATGTATCTTCCTGACAAAGATGAATGTCTGCTAATTACTAGAGCGGAATTTAAAGCATTACATTCAATCCATTGGGGCATAGAGTGCTACCACAGAGCCATCAAACAAGTTTGTGGGATTGAACAATTTATGGTGAGAACAACAGAAGCTATTCATACTCACTTTTTTAGTTCAATCCGTGCTTTCACAAAGTTGGAGTTAATGCGATCTGAGGAGCTAATTGAAAACTGGTACGAGATCCAAAGAAATTTGTCACTTCAAGTGGCTCGTGATTTCATTTTGGAACACCTCAAACAGAAAGTAGACTTGAATGCACATAATCAGTTTTGTGTCAATGCGTAAGTCCTACAAGTGGCGTAACCAACCTTGGGTGTTTTACCAAGATTGGGTCATAACTTGGTATTGCGTTCTGACTGTGAAAGAATAGATAAGTTAAAACTCCAGAAGTTTGATTTTTAAATTAAAACTTCAAAACAACTCTGCCACAAACTCATCTAAATCAGAGCGCTTAATCCGCCAGGTGCTACCAATCTTTTCGGCCTTTAGCTTTCCTTCTTTAATAGCAGTGCGCAAAATCCCCTTTGACAGTCCTGTGAGGGCTTGGGCTTCTGAAAGTTTGAGCAATATCTTATCGGCAATCGGGACCAGGGGCTTATTTTGACTTTGACTTAGTAGTCTTTCGATAATATCAACATAGTTGTATTGTCTCTTAATCTGGCGCTACAATCTGCGGTATTAGGGGCAATTAATTTTGTACGACTGCAATTTATCACTTGTGAGCAAAACCCGCATCATTGCCTTATTTAATCAAAGTGGAGGCGTTGCCAAGACGACGCTTACCCAGAATTTTGGCTACCACCTGGCACTCAAAAAACGTCGCGTCCTGCTAGTGGATATGGACCCGCAAGCTAGCTTGACTACATTTATGGGACTCGAACCCGACGAATTAAACCAAACCGTCCAGCAAGCAATTGTAGATAATAAGCCACTACCTATTCATCCTGAATTAATTCACGGTATGGCCCTTGTCCCAGCCGACATTAATCTGGCGGCCAGCGAGATGCAATTGTCTGGTGCTATAGCCAGAGAATATCGTCTGAAAAATGCTCTTGCCACAGTGCAAGATAAATACGACTTCATTCTAATCGACTGTCCCCCTTCTTTAGGGTTACTCAGCATTATTAGTCTAACAGCAGCTACTCATATTCTCGTTCCCGTTCAGTGTCAATTCAAATCATTTAAGGGAACAGAACTTTTACTTAACACAATTGCAAGCGTGCGCTCACACACCAATCCCGCTTTACAATTTGCTGGGTTTGTTCCGACAATGTTTGATGGACGCACTGCTCAGGAATCACGGACAGTAAAAGCTGTGCAAGAACAACTGTCAGATATTGGTACTGTTTATCCACCCATCCCCAAAACTATTGCCTTTGCCGATGCTAGTGAGCGCAGAGTACCCTTAGTATTATTTGAGAAAAATCATCCTGCTGTTGGCGTCCTCAAAAAAATAGCGAGTAGTTTAGAAAAACTCGAACCATGAACAGCAAACGTAACGAACCCTACACCGCTATTAAAAAGCCGGTTGATTTGTTATTTGGCAGTAGTGCAGTGCAGCCTGATGAGCAAACTGGCGCTGCCAACACTATCCTTCTTACCCAAATTAAATTGCCCCAGAAGCAACCCCGCCGCTACTTTGACCCTCAAAAACTAGAAGAACTATCACGCTCGATTAAAGAATTGGGTGTTCTGGAACCTCTGCTTGTACGTCCACTTTCTGGGGGCGATTATGAATTGGTAGCAGGGGAGCGACGCTACCGAGCCGCATCGATGGCAGGCTTAACTGAGGTTCCTGTTGTTGTTAGGGAAATGGACGATGCCATTACATACCAAGTGCGCCTGGTTGAGAATTTGCAACGCGAAGACCTTAATCCCATAGAAGAAACTGAAGGTATCCTTGAATTATTGGCTTTGCGAACAGAGATGACACCAGACGAAGTAACTAGTCATCTCACCAAAATGCGCAACGTCTGTGATCGCCATAAAGAGGAAGATTCACAACTGAGACATAACGTTATGTCTCAGGCGCAAACCCTGATAGTTGAAGGGTTATTTACAACACTTGGGCGAATGAGTTGGGAGTCATTTGTCAAAAATCGCCTGCCACTGCTCAATCTTCCTGCTGATGTTTTGTCGGCACTGCGCTCTGGAAGAATCGAATACACTAAAGCGCGAGCGCTCGCACGGATTGCGGACTTGGAAACTAGAAAAGAATTCCTAGAAGATGCCATAGCCTACAATCTGTCGTTAAATGAAATCAAGCGCAAAATAAAGGAAATTTCGCAGCAAGTTAAGCCAGAAATCCCATCAATCAAAGACCAGGTTGATGATACTTTACGCTGCCTCAAACAATCTAAGGTGTGGGACGATCCAAAGAAAAAAGCTAAGTTAGAGAAGCTGTTGGCTCAATTGAAAGCATTGATTGAGGATGAGTAGTATAGCGATTCATCCTAATTGCACCCGCGTCTTAGTTTAGCGACTCTTATTGCCAAATGGAACTCTTGTTCCAAGGTGACACCGCGTGCCAGCAACTCTTGCATTGGGCGTTACTGGGGTAAGGCGTCTCTTGCGGAAGTTATTGTTGAGTTGAAGAGCGAGGCTGCTCGACGGATGATGTAGGGGTCGTTTACTTGACACAGCGAGCAATCGGCTTGCTCGAACTTGTATCGAGTTTGAGCCGATGCGTCTGGATCAGGAGCTGCATAAACCACATGTCGTACTCCTGCCCGAATCAAGTTAGTTGTACAATCCCCCATATATTCGCCTACTCCTCCAGGGGTACGCTTTCCACATGGCTCTACTGTTGTATATACAATGTCGTCTGGAAGAATTTGGAGAGCAGAGAGTTCGATTTGACGCAGAAGTACATATTCGGCATGTCTGCCGTCATTACAACTAACCCCAGAAGCCACAATGTTTCCTTGTCGTACCAAGCACGAACTCACCACTCCACCAGTGTCGTCGGATTTCGCGGCAATGGTAAATAGATGTTCAAATATCTCTTGCTCTGTCATAGAACAACTCTCTTATTGGAAGGTGTTGGTATATTACTGCTGTTGATAGGAGAAAGCAAGTGCTGCACCAGTTAACAACGTGCCATTCCCAACCGTCAGCAATCGCAAGTTTCGGCAGACTTACTTTTTTGGCACAAAGATGATTCTGACAAGAGAGGAGTACAAATCGTGTGAACCTTTATCAAAGGTCAAGATATCGCAGTTATGCTCCAAAGCCGTGGCTACTTGGCAGGTGTCTTCAAAGTCTGAACCGTTTAAAATTTTGTGAGCTGAGTTGAAATTTGTTTTCTATTCCTCCAAATCTAGAGAATCTAGTAGCTGCTCTTCACTGGGCAAGAACTTGGCAATCTTTTCTGGCAGGCTTTGAAAGTTGTAGGTAACTACACTCACCGGCTTGTTAGTAGATCTGAGAGCGTACTCTACAAGGCTTCTGTTTTTATCCCGACACATCAAGATGCCAATGGCTGGGTTTTCCTCTTTGTATTTGTAATCGGTATCTAAAATCTCTAAATAGCCCTGGATTTGGCCCATATCTTTCATAGAGAAAGCTTTAGCTTTGAGTTCAAATAGTATAAAGCCTCTGTACTTTCTGTGGTAGAACAGCAGATCTACAGGGTAGTCTTCCCCGTCAACTTCTAGAGGGAATTGACGACCACAGAAGCAGAAGTCTGGTCCAAGCTCCCTTAAGAGTTTAACTATATTGCGTACCAGTCCGTCTTCTAGCTGTTTTTCAATCACTTCTTCCCTAATCCCAATCAGGCTCAGGTTGTAATCATCTTTGAATTGCCATCTCAGCTTATTTATCTCTTCTACGCTCATTTGGTTTACAAGCCTGTGGGAGAAATTCGTTTGTAGTCTTTGGTGATTTGCAAACTCTTTCATCAAGATTTTCTCTTCAATAGCGCGCTTACTAAGCCCCTTCTCCAAACAGAGGTTGATGTAGAATTCTTTCTCGACTTCTTCTTTCGCCTTCTCCATGATGATCACATTTTGTGACCAAGGAATTTCTTGCGCCACTGGTGCAAGTTTTGACTCTTTGTACGTTTCGTAAAACTTCTTCATTCTCCATAAATTGTCTTTGGAGTAACCCTTGATTCCTGGAAATTCTAATTTAATATCTTGAGAAACCCTATCTACTACATTGCTGCCCCACTTCTCTTTCTCTACCTTTTGAGAGAGCATCTTCCCAGTATCCCAGTACAAAGCAATAGACTCTTTGTTTATTGCCTTCAAAGATAAATATCTAGCTTCTTGAATACGTCTTTTTAGATCACTAAGAAACTGGGGATAGGAGGAAGGTAAGCCAGAGTTCATGCCCTAAAGATGGGCAAAGGCTGGATTGTTGTCAATCTGAAGAGAGTTTGTACTAAGTAGGTCAAAAAGTCATAAGTAGAACTTTGCCAAATCCTACTAAACCTGCTAGATATAGCGTTTCCCAG
>NZ_QMEA01000182.1 GCF_012912105.1 Brasilonema sp. UFV-L1 | reverse complement strand
CAGAATGCAATTAGTGGGGGCTTGTGACCCGCCACGCTATTGTTGACCACCAAATTGAAAATTTAGTGGGGGCTTGATACCCCGTAAGTCTCCACCACTCGTACTCGTCATTCTGACTTCTGGCTCCTGACTCCTGACTACTTCTTGGTCAAACTTCAATGGAGCTTACGCTCCCCAACGTAAGTTAGTATTAATTTTTAACCTTATCTGAATCGTATTGACTTTCCAAGCAAGGTATTTTATGAAAATTCTCTTCCTAGACCAAAGTGGTAAACCAGGTGGAGCTGAACTATGTTTAATAGATATCGCCAAACCGTATAAAGATAGCTGTTTAGTGGGATTATTTGCTGATGGTTCTTTTAGAAATTTACTAGAACAAAATCATATTCGGGTTCAAGTTCTCACAACTCAAGCAATACAAGTTCGTAAAGAAAGCAGCTTAGCACAAGGATTAGGCAGTCTGGGTCAACTCATCCCTCTGATTTCTAAAGTCGTGCAAAAAGCTAAAGAATTTGATTTAATTTATGCTAATACACAAAAAGCATTGGTTGTTGGTGCATTAGCTAGTTTTTTCAGTCGTCGTCCTTTGGTTTATCATTTACATGATATTCTTTCCCCAGAACACTTTAGTCAAACTAACCGTCGCATTGCTGTAACTTGCGCCAATCGTTTTGCATCACTCGTCATTGCCAATTCTCAAGCAAGTCAAGCAGCTTTTGTCGCAGCTGGAGGACGTTCAGATCTCACTGAAGTGGTTTACAACGGCTTTGACCTTAAAAATTATCAAAGCCACGAGTTTGATGTCAATAAAATCAGACAAGAATTGGGGCTAGAAGGACAATTTGTTGTCGGACACTTTAGCCGTCTTGCACCTTGGAAAGGTCAGCATGTATTAATAGAAGCATTGGCACAATCTCCTGTTGATGTCACAGCAATCTTAGTTGGTGATGCACTCTTTGGAGAACAAGAATATGTGCAACATTTACACCAACAAGTAAAAACACTGGGACTAGAAAATAGAGTCAAATTTTTAGGATTTCGTTCAGATATTCCTCTATTGATGTCAGCTTGTGATTTAGTTGCACATACCTCGACTGCTGCAGAGCCATTTGGTAGAGTGATTGTAGAAGCTATGCTCTGTAAAAGACCTGTGGTAGCTGCGAAAGCTGGCGGTGCAATGGAGTTAGTAGAAAACGGAATCAATGGTTTTTTAGTGACACCAGAAAAGCCTGATGAATTAGCGCAAGTCATAACGACCTGTTTTAAAGAACAACAGAAGACAGCGACGATGGCTCATCATGCACAAATGACTGCTAGCCAGCGTTTTGATGTTACAGCGATTAATCAGCAAATTGCCGTGCTGTTGAATAAGTTATTACTGAAAACAAGTTCCTAGTTAGATGAAATTGCACCCAAAGATACAAGAAAATCACTCATCAAACTTTAGATGATAGTTGCAAGCAAAAGCATTTGAAGATGAATGGATGTGACATGAGTGATTACTTGGATGACTACGAACTTAATAACCTCGATTTTTACAGAAAAAATCATGGTTTACAGCTTTATTACAACTGGTGTGGGGAAATTTGGTGGCAAGAAAAACTAGACTTACCAAAGGAGAAATTGTTCTCTATTATTGGCATGAATGCGACAAAAGTCTTTATCAAGAGTCATCCTGAGTATGGAGAAGCCGGGTATCGTATCAATAGAGAGTTAGGTTTATTTTGTGATCCCGTGACGCAAGAGATTTTGCACTTTTGGAACTCACCAAAGGCAAATCAAGCAGTACCAGTCGTACATATTGCTAACCGAATTGTACAAGGCTCAGTCAAACCAAGAAAATATGTCATACCCAAAGGTACCGGATTTATCACCTCTGTCATAGAAGTTCCTTTGGAATATCCGCATCCGTTAGCAGGAGATAGTAAATACCTAGACTATTGCCCTGGAGAAAAGTTTAAGGGAGTTGAATATTTTACATCAAATATTTGCCGACCTGATGCTTGTAATGTTCCTCCTGCTCAGTGGGCGAGAGACTGTCCTTGGATGCCTTGGATGAAGTTAGGATATGGTCATCCAGCTAAATTAAGGTTTGAAACAACAATATCTAGAGTCAATTCTTTTGAAGAACTTAATCCTAAATTGGTCAAGTTGGTGAGGGAAAAAGTACCAATTTATGAATTCACACCTACAGAAAGTGATGAACAGAATATGACGAGCATTCAGTATTTTAAGAAACACTTTGAATCTTACTTGAAGGGCGATGTTTTCCCAATAGAGGAAACCTCTTGATTGGTTAGGCAACGACTTAACTCAATACTTGTCGGTTAACGATAATTGAGGTTTTAAAAACCCGGTTTATTTAAGAAACCGGGTTTTTAATTTTCGCTATACCCTTGCAGTATTGACTACAAACCCACTAATTCATGCGATTCAAAATCTGTGAGTTGTTGAGCTATTGTTAGTCTTGCTTGCAATTTTGCTACACTAAACTGGTTACGCAGATATTCTAAATGAGCAACAGCATTTGCCTTTTCGGTAGTTAATTGTATGAGGGTGTCCATCGCTTTTTGGTATTCTTGATTGACAAGTAACACTTCAAAACGACGAGCTTTGCGTTGAGCATCATTTTTCAAATCTATATCAAAGGCTGCGCTACGATCCGCATTCCCTTCAAATCGATTAATTTGCTGCTGAACTGCCATTAATTGAGAATCTATTTCATTGAGTCTTTGGGCAGCTTGAGCGATCGCCGCTGGATAATGATTCAGCTGGTTTGTTAACATAGGTAATCTATATTGTAATAATCTTTACATACACGATAGGGAAAATAAGACATAGGGTAGATGGAGTATACGGTAAAGATAAGGGAGTATTTTCTCTCCCAACCTCTTTTTAAGCCACTTCCCTCAGTTGAGGTGCTTGGGTAATCACTTCCCCAACATTTAAAGAAAGCTGTTCAGCTTGAGGTACCGTAGCTTCCTCTAATACTTGAACTTCAATTTTTACACTGACTAAATAACTGCCTGTATCAGCACCAACTGCTTCAGCGATTAATTTGGCAATATCTGGGCGTTTAGCAGTCAATGGGTCACGTAAAATACACCGATCCCATTCGTGCTTAGCAATCGGATTGAGGCTAAGAATGTAGTGCTTTATCATAGGACAAACCGTTGAACCCATCTCTACCAAGGCTGCCACACACCGAGAGAGTACACTTCACCAGGCTTTGTGGACGCTACTCTTCTATTATAGTACTTTTGTACTGTAATAGATAGAAAGGAAAGAGAAACAGGGAACAGAAGATGGGGTCACCAGAAAAACCTGCCATCTGTACCCTGTAAGCTATACTCTATAGTTGAGTGCCATTGCCATCAAGCGGAGATTTCTGGAATTGAAAATCGTTCACCCAAATCGATTGTTGAGGCACAGGAATGTAAATACCGGCTTGGTCAAAAGCAACTTTTAGGCGGCGGCGATACTCTCGTGCGACTTCCCATTGTTTAAGGGGCTGTGTCTTAATCCAGACACGAATAATCAAACCGCGATCGCCAAAGGTATCGATTCCCAAAACTTGAGGAGTTTCCACAATTGCATATTGCCATTTTGGGTCTTCGTCCATCTGTATAGCGACAGTTTCAATCAATTTCATCGCTTGGTCAATATCGGTTTGATAAGCGACTGGGATAGTTAAATCAGCGCGTGACCAACGACTTGAAAGATTGGCAACAATTTTGATTTCGCTATTGGGAATTGTGATCAGGCGTCCTTCTGAATCCCGCAGTTGAGTCATCCGTAGATTCAGATTTTCTACCAATCCTCCCACGTCTCCCACGGCAATAACATCACCCAAAGCGTACTGGTCTTCCAGGATAATCAGAAAACCGTTAATTGCATCTTTTATGAGGTTTTGAGAAGCAAGGGACAAGGCAACACCAACCAAACCGGCACCAGCGAGCACAGGAGCAAGTTCTATACTCAGTGTCGCAAGAGATAGCACGATACCAACTACCATCCAGACAATTGTGACAATACTTTTTGAAACACCGGATATAGTAGAAACTCGTAGTTGTAGGCGTTCAGAAGTTTCAGGAGTTAGCAAAGTACTGCTGTTTATAAAAGCAGTGGTAAAGCGGTCAATAAGAGCATAACTCAGACGTACTGCCACATAAGTTCCCAGTGCTATTCCACCTAGTATCAAAGGAATTTGCGCCGCTGAGAGAATGACGAGCTGAAACGGTCGCGTGTATGGAAATAAACCTAATATCCAGTAAGTGCCACTTCCCCAAACCGTTATGTGCCCAAGCTGAAAAAGTCGTCGCTTGACTTCTTGAAAATGTTGATGTTGTTGTTGAGTTAATTGTGTCGTAATAGGTTTAGTTTCTGCTGAGCTAGAAAGTGGCGACTGTAGTGGGTACCTTTTTGAGCGGCGCTGCCAGTTACATATTCCCCAACTCAAGACAATCATTCCTAAACCAGTTGCGCCAGCAATTGCACCCTGGCGAATCAAATATCGGGGTTGTCGCTCCTTTCTTGCCTTCTTCAATTCGTCTCCCAAAGTTTGGGCGATGAGATTTGCTGCTTCTAAAGGAGGAGCCTGTCGCAGGTTTGCATCCTCTGACGTCACAGTCATTAGATATGAACCGTTGATGTAAATGACTGGTGAAGAACTTGAATTATTAGACTTATTAACCTTTATGTCAAGCTTAGTATTACGGTCTTGCAAGTAATCTTGGCTAATTTCATGGAGTTTTCCTTCAATTAGTTGTAAACGCTCTGAAATGTTTGCCCTTCGAGCAGCAATCTGAAACAAACGGCGACCATCCAAATGAACCCAGCGATAATCCACTCTAGTGTCTGATTCACTACTGCGATTGGTGTTAAGTTGCACCGTAGGCAAAAAGGTAATCTGCGCTGTAACTGGAGGCATTGCCCCTACTGTGATCACCGTTGAAGAAAGAGCGACTGCCAAATATTGAAAGCGCACTTTTATACCTCCTTGAGCAAAATGTACAGTTGAGTACTCTTAGAGCGTTGCTCCAAAATTAATTTGAGTTATTGTACTTTTCTTTCTATGTCAATTTTTAACAAATCTTTTAAGTATTGCAATCTTGAGTGATTTCATTTGTACCTACCTTTAGGTAGATGACAAAAGGAAAATTGCGATTTTTGGGAATTCATAATTTTGAATTTTGATCGCTGTGCGGGACGCAGTTCATTTTGAATTCCCGACAGGGCTAAGACTTTCCCATTTTGTCAAATGTGGAATAATCTAGTAGAGTGCGTAAGAATTTACGCCAATTTCTTTCTAATTGAGGAACTATTTGATGACCGCAACTTCTCCCCGATTAAAGCACGAGGTTAAAGACCTCGCCCTAGCTGCCTTGGGAAGACAGCGCATTGAATGGGCTGGACGCGAGATGCCAGTTTTACGGCAGATTCGCGATCGCTTTGCCCAAGAAAAACCCTTTGCGGGTATTCGCCTTGTGGCTTGCTGCCATGTCACAACAGAAACAGCACACCTAGCAATTGCACTCAAAGCTGGTGGTGCAGACGCCCTATTGATTGCAAGCAATCCTCTATCAACTCAAGACGACGTAGCTGCTAGCCTCGTCGCTGATCATGACATTCCTGTCTTTGCCATCAAAGGTGAAGATAACGAAACATACAGCCGTCACGTACAAATTGCTTTAGACCATCGTCCCAACATCATCATTGATGACGGTTGTGATGTCGTCGCCACCCTGGTACAACAACGCCAGCACCAACTTGCTGACATCATTGGGACCACAGAAGAAACCACAACAGGAATTGTACGACTCCGCGCCATGTTCAGAGATGGCGTTCTCACCTTCCCCGCAGTCAACGTCAACGACGCTGACACGAAACACTTTTTTGACAACCGCTACGGTACCGGACAATCAACCCTAGATGGTATTATCCGCGCTACAAACGTTCTGCTTGCTGGTAAAACCGTTGTTGTTGTTGGTTACGGCTGGTGCGGTAAAGGGACAGCATTACGGGCGCGAGGACTCGGTGCTAACGTGATTGTCACCGAAATTGACCCCATCAAAGCAATCGAAGCAGTCATGGATGGTTTCCGCGTCCTGCCAATGGCAGAAGCTGCACCCCAAGCAGATTTGTTTATCACTGTGACTGGTAACAAGCACGTCATTCGTGGTGAACATTTTGACGTGATGAAAGACGGCGCGATTGTCTGTAACTCCGGTCACTTTGATATTGAAATTGACCTGGTTGCTTTAGGCAATAAAGCCAAAGAAATCAAGACAGTACGTCCGTTTACCCAAGAGTATCGCCTACAAAGTGGCAAATCAGTTGTAGTTCTGGGTGAAGGACGCTTGATTAACCTCGCTGCAGCAGAAGGACATCCTAGCGCGGTGATGGATATGAGTTTCGCCAACCAAGCTTTGGGTTGCGAATACCTTGTCAAGAATAAAGGTAAGCTGGAACCCGGTATCCATTCAATTCCAACAGAAGTCGATCAAGACATTGCACGGCTGAAGTTGCAAGCGTTGGGAATTCAGATTGATACGCTGACAGAAGATCAAATTGAGTACACAAACTCTTGGACTTCTGGAACTTAAGCACAGCTTAGAATTTTAGAGATTTATAAAGGGCGATCGCTCTTTTAGTATGACTTAAATGGGATAGGCAATTTACCTATCCCGCTTTTTTTGTCAAGTAGCGAACCTATAAAGTGCTTGTAATCAGAAAAGTGCGTGTTTATTTGGCAACAGTTGTAAGGAAGCATTGAGCGATCGCTCTTGTTGCAAGAATTGCAACCTACATTACTATAGCGCTCCGCTTCGCTTCTTTATGACATTTGTGTAATATTTAGGACTTTTTAAACATCCTCTCAAAGGTACCACAATTTTACGTTTACCGATAGCATAGGATGGATCTACAATCACAGATAAGTGAGTTATCTGCTTAAGAACTGCCACTGCTCCTAAGTTTAGTACGTTGCGCGTGTAGTTATCGAAGCTGTGGATACCTCATTCGCATAATACAACATCAGGATTTCTATGGCTTATGATATATTTAGCTGCGATCACGAGTTCTTCAATTGTCACCGCTAAGCTGCGTTTTTTGGAGTATCGCCTGACCAGCTTGTTTTAATGCTTCATCAGTCAAAGTTTTGCATGTTGCAGCTACCCACCAGAAGCATATTAACAGATTGCTTCTATTTGAAAAATAGATATCACCTCAGTGACGACTGGAATATCCTAGTGCTATTGCACTTTTGCTAGAATTTACAGTCTATCTCTTGCTCTTCCTATTTCCTGAAAAGCGTAGAAAAAGGTGCAATGAATGTATGCATCCTCAATGAGGAATCAGGATAGGCTAGTACAACAAGGCAAAAGTCAAAAGAAAGAATCAAGATGCTGCAAGCTTTTTATCTATTTGGTGCTGGTTCACCATTCCAAATCAACGAAAAGCTTATGATGTAAGCTTTTTGAATGAGCGAATTTCTCCGGATTGCGAATGCGTGAATTCCAAGGTAGCGGTACTAGTGCAAGGAGTCGTGACGTCAGTCGTCAGAAGTCAGGAGAGAAAAATACTTACAGAATCAGAGTTCTAAGCCATTCCTAACTGTCTTGTTATTTCTGCCGCGCTGTACTAGTGATTTCATAATTCATAATTCATAATTCATCATTTTGACCTCACCATTGACTTAATTCACACCTAAAGATGAGCGAGTCTTATTATGCCTAGTCCCAAAATCTTAACCACATCTTTTCATGATCAAGGAGTTTATCCCTGCCCAGTCTGTCGTGTGGGTAAGATTAGTCATATGCCATTAATGGAAGCTATGGCTTGTGACTTTTGCCAACAAATTTTTACTATCGACGTAGAACAACAGCAAATTAAAATGCCATCCAGACAACCACCCCTGATTTGGTATTGGAATGGCTTTCATTGGACAGAAGCCCAAATAGAAGGTGTAGAACTTGGATGGGCTTATGTGATTGCAGCAATTGTTTTTGTACTCCTGCCAACGACTTTAATTGGGATGGTCGCTTATAATTTTCCACCCAAGACAGAAAGTCCTCTGTCTTGGGTACCATATGTTTGGACAGTCTTAACCTTTTTGTTACATTTTTCAATTATTATTTGGCTTTTGATTGAAGTTTATCAAATTCCAGTCGGAGCGTATTGGCGAGCTATAAAAGAGCGTTTCGTCGGTCACTGATGATTAAAAATATCTACTGTTAAGCCAAATAAAATAATGATTTGAATAGCTTAGAGTTTATGTGTTGTAAAAGTTCAACGAAGCTTGATTTTTAGGTATAGGAGTTATCCAATCATTGGAAAATTTGTAGCAAAATTGTAAAAGTTACAAAAGAAAAATTCAAGTTAAGAAAAATTAAGTAATATGTCATTAGTTAGAAAATAAAGAAGTAATTAAAATTTCAATGACGTCAAACATAGGGTTTCATACTTTCTGTAGCATATTTGCTGTATTCCCTGAAAAAAACTGCAAACTGCGTCTGTTAGCATACAGGTATGCTGTAGTAAGACAGAAAGTAACTGTAGCTCAAGTATTATCTCCAGCTAGGCAAATAATACTAAGGAATCTCGGTTTTTAGCCAAAATCATTCAACAGCAAAAAAGTTTGACAAATAATTCTGCCGCAAAACGGCGGCATCACTCATAATTAAGATAATTTCCACCGAAACGTCTTATGAGCGAGTTGGAGCAGTATTATAGAATATTGGACTTAGAGCCTGGGGCAACATTTGAGGAAGTGACCCAAGCTTATAAAGATTTGGCTTTTGTATGGCATCCTGATCGCCTCCCAAAAGACAATACCCGGTTACAAGAGAAAGCGCAAAAAAAGCTACAAGAAATCAATGAGGCTCGTGAAAAATTGCGCCTATTAAAAATGAGGTATCAAACGTTACAGTATTCAGCCGCATCTACACAGAAAAAGCCAACCCAAAAAAGCTATCAACCACCACACCCAAACCCAGACTTGAGTGGAAAAGACTTTAGTCGGGCAAACTTACAAGGCAAAGATTTATCTGGTAGAAACCTGAGTCATGCGAACTTGAGTGGTGCAAATCTCAGTGATGCTTTTATGCACAAAGTGAATCTTAAAGGTGCAAATTTGTCTGAGGCTAATTTATTTAGAGCTAACCTGCTTTTAGCTGATCTAAGGGAAGCCAATTTACGGTGTGCTAATTTAATTGGAGCAGATTTGAGCGGAGCAGACTTACGGGGAGCGAACTTTATGGGAGCGCGGATGAAATCTGGTGACAGACTTCTTGTTAAACTGGTTGGAGCTAACTTAGCTGGGGCAATCATGCCTGATGGCAAAATTTACGAATAAGTTAACAGATGATGAACGTTGCGATTATTGGTTGCGGATATGTTGGTTGTGCAATTGCTCGATATTGGCAACAAAAAATGACTTTTGTTGTTACTGCTACCACAACCACTCCTGAACGTGTTTCTGCGCTGCAAGCAGTAGCCCAACGAGTTGAAGTTGTCAAAGGGAATGATTCAGAAGGTTTAAAATCAGTCTTGCAAAATCAAGATGTTGTCCTTTTGAGTGTCGGTGCAAAAGGTGCTGATGTTTACGAAGAAACTTATCTACACACAGCAAAAACTTTAGTCTCTGTCCTGAAAGAGATTCCCAGCGTGAGGCAATTAATATACACAGGAAGCTATGCTGTTTATGGTGATAGAAACGGGGCATGGGTGGATGAAGAATCACCCGCTGCACCTGTCAATCAAAATGGCCAAATTATCAGTGATACCGAGCAAGTTTTACTATCAGCATCCAGTGAAAACTTGCGTGTTTGTATTTTGCGATTAGGAGGAATTTATGGTCCAGGTCGAGAATTGGTAAAAATCTTTGGTCGATATGCTGGTGCAACTCGACCTGGGAGTGGTAAGGATACAACAAATTGGATTCATCTTGATGATATTATTGGTGCTATAGAGTTTGCTCGTAACTATCAATTAGAAGGTATTTATAACTTAGTTGATGATGCTCAGCTCACAACTGGAGAATTACTTGAAGGTGTATTTGAAGCACACAATCTAGCTAAGGTGACATGGGATTCCTCGCAAGAGAGTAAGCGTCCATATAATGCCAAGGTGTCTAATCAAAAGATAAAAGACGCAGGATACGAATTGATTCATCCACAGATCATTTTCTAGTTGTTATTAGGTGCAGTCCAATGATAACTCAAGACAAAACAGTCTCTCCTACCCAGTTCTACAATTGGAAAAATTATCGCTGCGCCTATGAAATTGATAATCCAAGCAATTCAACTCCTGAAGGTATTCCCCTCTTGTTAATACACCCGATTGGCGTTGGATTGTCGCGGCAATTTTGGCAGCGGTTTTGTCGTGAATGGTTTCTACAAGGTTACCGCAATCCTATTTATAATCCCGATTTATTGGGATGTGGTGAAAGTGATATGCCTCATGTCGCTTATACTCCAAGTGATTGGGCAGAACAGTTGCAACACTTTTTAAAAACAGTGGTGCAAAAACCTGTTGTTTTGGTTGTACAGGGTGCTTTGTTTCCAGTTGCAATCGAGTTAGTTCAACAGGAACCAAATTTAATAGCTGGACTTGCATTAGCTGGGCCTCCAGCTTGGGCAATTATTACAAAGAAAACTCCTCAATCGCAAGACAAACTCATTTGGAATCTCTTAGATTCGCCTTTGGGTAATGCTTTTTATCGCTATGCGCGAGGTGAAAAGTTTTTGCGTGATTTTTCGACTCGCCAACTGTTTGACTCAGCGGATGGAGTTGATGGTGAATGGATAAAGACTTTGCAACAAGGTGCAGAAAAAATTGCTAGTCGTCATGCAGTGTTTTCTTTCTTGGCAGGTTTTTGGCGCAAAGATTACACTCAAGCAATCGCCTCTATTAAGCAACCAACGCTGGTTGTTGTCGGGGAAACAGCATCAAGTATTAGCCAAGAAGGTAAACAGGAAAAACCAGATGAACGTTTGGCTGATTACCTCGCTTGTTTGCAAAATGGTCGTGGAATCAAAATTCCTGGTCGCAATGTTTTACCATATGAGTCAACAGCTGAGTTTGTTGAGGCAATAGTGCCATTTATCAAGGATATGTCATGAATGTCCCCACCCTGCTTTCCTACATGCGGGTGGGGTTTGAGGTCGGAATGTACAGAAATTGTGATACCAATTCTGTATGAAAATGCGCCACGAACTTATGAAGAACGAACCGCCTTAGCGCAGCGTGTCCGCAGGACATAGACGAGGCAGTGCGTTGCCAAG
>NZ_QMEA01000181.1 GCF_012912105.1 Brasilonema sp. UFV-L1 | reverse complement strand
ATAGAGAAACACGCAAGTCGTGAGGTTTGAAGGTGCGCTCCGTCCCTACTCTATTGTCGCCACTTGAGCGCGAATATCGCCTTACACGGATTAGAAACGGTGGTTAAGGATTACGTTGAAAACTTAACTTTCAAAAAGTTAAGCAAGATGGAAAAACGCCGTTCTATTGGTGTCATCCGCTACGCCGATGATTTCGTACTTTTGCACGAAAACAAGTCCGTAATTTCTGGGTGCATTGCTGTAATTTCTGAGTGGTTAGCTGGCATTGGCTTACAATTAAAACCTTCAAAAACCCGATTAGCTCATACACTCGACCCCAATTTAAGTGAAGATGGTATTGCTGGATTTGACTTTCTTAGTCATCATATTCAACAATTCCCACGGGGCAAATATCGTAGTGATGAAGATAACCACGGTAGAAAGTTAGGTTTTGATACACTCATCACCCCATCAAAGAAAGCAATTTTGACGCACCAGCGAGAAATTGCTGGCATCATTAAAATGCACAGATTATCACCACAATCGGCACTTATTAAAGACCTTAATCCTGTAATTAGAGGATGGAGTTCTTATTATAAAGTGTCAGATATTGGCACTGTAGGAGAATCTTCCAAACAAGATAATCTGACATACCTCAAACTTCGGAGATGGGCAAAACGCCGCACTCTTAATGTCAAGAAAGCTCATCGCCTATATTGGCGACCAATCGGCGACAGAAACTGGACATTTGCCACAAATGGGGATGATCCTAAAAAGCTAGTTTTACACACAGATTTTGCGCTTCTGTAGCAATAATTATGTGTTGGTAAAAGGTGATAGAAGTCCCTATGATGGCGATTTGGTGTATTGGAGTACTAGGTTAGGCAGACATCCTGAACTACCTAACAGACAAGCGATACTGCTAAAACAACAACAGGGTAAGTGCGCTTGGTGCGGATTACATTTTCTCTCAGGAAATGTAATGGAAGTTGACCATAAAACCCCACTTTCTCTTGGAGGAAAAGACGAGTGGGTAAATCTTCAGCTATTACATCGACATTGCCACGATGAAAAGACTGCCCTGGATGGTAGTGTCAGAAGTCCGCTCATGACAAAAAGGAAGCACATTGAGTAGCCGTGTGCGGTGAACAATCGCAAGCACGGTTTCGGAAGAGAGGGGTGGAGTGGCAACACTCCCCTCGACTCTACCTCTCGGCGTCTACCCGATTTCAGCCTGCACTTGGGGATAAGCAATCATATAAAGCAGTGCCCAGCGTACTACTGAAAAGTTGGGTTCTAATGCTGTCCCCATCATTTCTTGTACTGTTGCTCGCACAACACGCTTTTTTGTGAGACCTATGGTTTGTTTTTCTGTCTCATCTAACTCGCTAACCGCCTTCAGCAATGCATCTGTCATATCCCGTATATTCTCAGGATTGTATGAAGCTTCATGCTGCTCGATTCTCTTGAGAAGCAATCTGTGCATCGCTTCAAGAAAGAGATGCAACTTCTCTAATCTTTGCCGATCAAATATGCGAGAAATAAAGCGAAATTGTGGTATTACATCAATTGTCAGGGCACCTGGAAAATTGCTAACAAATTCCCCAACTGTTTTGACAAGAATTTCATAATCCTGATCGTCACGGCTATTTCTTTCTCCAAACAGGATTCTAAAGATGACATTTTCAACCGCGACACCTATGTCCACTCCCGGGTCAACAGGTTGACCTGCATAGCTGAGCAAGATATTTACCAGTTCAGTTGCTTCCTCAAGAACCATCTGTTCAATGGAAGCTTGTTTATTCCCAATGAACATATGCATAGAGTTGTAAGCAATCTCGCGATGCCTTTTCCAGAGCAAACCGTATTCCGCAGCCCCCATCGTTAGACCTCCAGCTGCATTCTGTAGGAGGTAAAACTTTCCTCTGCCTGAAAAATCATCGTGCTGCTTGATTAAAGCTTGTTTAATGGTATCAACGCCGTTAAGCACAACTAAAGGGATTGCACCTAAGCGAAATTGGAAGACATCACCGTACTTTTTCGCTAGGTTATTAAATGTAAGATATTGGTATTTACCCATAAAAGGTATATGCCCCAAAATGGGTAATCCAGGTGGACTTGGAGGTGCAATATTTTCTGATGGGTTGGAAGACTCCAATTTCACATTCAAAATTTTCAAAACCATCATTATCTCCTACTTGGGCTGAACAAAATTGAATAAACTTGAACTCTATCTTGCAATTGAACTCGTTTACTATGCAGTTGTCAGTGTCTTTTTTTGAAGTCAAACAATTCTTCCGGTAATGCTCATGGTGCATTCTCTTGTTCCAGAAACAGCAATGGTTCGGCTATCTCTGGATGGGCAGCTAAATCAAGACACCGTGCTGCTGGCTCTCCCCAAGGATAAACTGATTGAGATAATAACTCAGATTGCTTCAGAAGAGAAAGCATGAGATTTGCAGCTTCTTGTGCAGGCATTTGCCCTGGCTTTACTTTTGACAAAACAAGTTTATAAGGTATTCAGATGGGATTTCAAGAACAATTCTTTTGATGTGTTATCAATTGTTTTGCACTTGTTTGCGTTGAGCTAAAGAACAGTGGCACTCAGTTCTCCACGCTTGAGGACTTTTCCCATTGTATTGGCGAAATTGACGGCAGAAACTAACGACATTTTGATAGCCCAAATTAGCAGCAATCTGATTTATTTTTTGCTTAGATTCCAAAAGCAAAAAGTATGCTTGTGCCATCCGGCGATGGGTAATCCAGCGATAAAGACTTTGTCCAGTTTGCTGTCGCACTAGGTTAGTGAGGTAAGCTGGAGAGTAATCAACTGCCTTTGCCACGTCACCGATGGTAATCGGTAAGTGATAATTGGCTTCGATGAAGTCGAAGACTTCACTGAGCTGGGGGACGGACGGAAAGATAAACTGCTGGACTGCAATGCTAGCAGTATTAGTAGGTGGTGGCTCTGAAACTCGCCGTTGAGCTTGAGCTACCAACGTCTGCGTGAGCAAGGCTCGTTTTTCCAGTCTGGTAGCGATCGCTTTCAGTAATTCCTTTAACGTACAAGGCTTGGAGAGATAATCATCCGCTCCTAGCTCCATGCCTTTGCGGAAGTCAGCCCTACTGGTTTTGGTAGTGACAAAAATCAAGGGGATCATTGCTGTAGCCGGGTTTTGGCGCAGCGTAGTTAGCACACCGTAACCATCAAGTTCTGGGATACTAATTTCACTGATTATCAAATCCTGGTATTTAGACTAAGCAACAAGAAACGACCCAGCAATGCGCTCGTTGAAAAGAAACAAGCTTCAGGGATAAAAATCGACAATCTTAAGCAGATTCTGGTTGTTCTTTGCGGGGGCGAGTAGTAGTTTTTATAACTATAGGATAGCGAATTCTACGTTGTCGTGGTTGTCCGCTCTTCCAGCCTGGGGACTTTCCGCGAGGTTTGGGCAAACGGGCAGGAGTACCAATTACCCTTCGGGTTCGCAGTCGCTACAACGGGGGGAACCCCCGCAACGCGCTGCTCACCGCTAAAATGCTCCCCATCGCCTGGGCAACCCTTCCAGGGGTCAAATTGTCTAATGACTTTTGCCAAGGTAAAGGGTTATCCGCAACGATATCATGTGCCAACCACAATTCCCAAGTCATCATTGGCATTAAATCACTCCAACGCTCACATTGCTTAGGGGTACTGAGCTTAGGTAGTGTCCAGTGTAGACGTTGCTTCAAAAAACGATACCAGTGGTCAACAGTAAAACGACGCAGGTAGAGTTGCCAAACTTCTTCTAAAATCGGCATTTGTTCTCCCAGCCTGCGCCAACCACAAAGGTTTTAATACTCTCAAGTTGCCAAGATCATCAAGACGCTCAACCCGAATGAGGGACATCGGGCGTGTAGCGGTTTTGCGAAAGTGTAAATTTGACCACAAGCTCACCTTGAGTCGTCCCAGCTTGGGATGGTTTACTTCTATACTTTGAGTGACTTCACTCCATGTAGAGGGTTCATTTAGTTTGAATTTGTCACCATGTTTCCTGGGTCGCCCTCTACCAGAATATGTTGGTGGTGCGCCCCATAAACATAGGTTAGAACGCAAACGTACTAGAATATCTGCTTTGATGTTGGTAGTTTTTAAAACAAAAGGGGCGCAGCCATACTCACTATCCCAAACCGAAATTGGTCTGGTGGGCAAATGTTCACACACTTGTTGTAGCTGCCATGTTGCTTTCTCAATTGGGTTTTCCCAACTGGTAATTCGCTCATGTCTGAGGGGTAACGCCCAACTGCCCGAATCCTCTGGTATCCAGGCAATAGTACTATAGCCCTGACCAACGGTAATTGGTTTGTTCCCTGCTACTGTGACACTGCTGTGTTCAATCGTCCTTTCCTGTAGAGTCACCGCATCTGGGCGCGACCAAGCTGTGTGGTCGCCTGCCAATAACGGACGACCCTGTGCTGGCATCTGTTTGATGTATAACTGCATCAATTTTTGTCGCTGTGGTCTGCTATCTTGTAACGCTTCATAAATACTTGCCCACTTGCGTCTAAATACTGGTGATAGTGATAAATCAGCCGACGCATTGTCCCCTAAAAAATCAGGCAGCCTTACTACTACGAGTACTCGTCTTGGAACACTAATCAACCAAACAAAGGAGCCACTGCGTTGGACGGGTCCCCCGGCTTGAAGCATGTGGCGTGCTGCCTGATTTTTTTACGTGTTAGACCCCCGCCAAACTATAGGCGTTACGAGTCAGCAATATTGCATCCGTTAGTTCAAAAGTTGCGTCATGCGCTCTACCTAAATACTTGTACGCTGCTTGACGAAATTCTTCTAATTTGGCACGTTTCATATTGGGGGCGTGAGAGTTGGTCGTTCTTCTCTCATCTTCCGTTGGAGGGTGTCTGCCTCAACCGCAGATAGCTCTCTATTTTTTTATACCAGTACATTGCTCCTGAGTTTTAGTACAAAATAACTATTTTTTAGCGCTCGCCTGTTTTTAGTCTAAACACCAGTAGCAAGAATTTCGAGAGATTGTGTTTCTTTTATATGTAACGGGAGCGATCGCCGCGCCCGTAAGAGGCTCACATCTTGCACCTGGAAAAATAGATGTCAAAACCACAACTACGTGCGAGAGGAATTAATCGCTCAATATCAAGTAAAAGAAAAGACACAACTATTTGAGGAAAAAATGTTTCTCTTGCTGTTTGGGCTGCCTCTCCCCAATCAGGCGGTAATGGTAACTGAGTCTCTAGATAAGTCCAGTGGGCTAGAAGGTAAGCAGTCAAAGAAAGGATGAGCCAGCGATACATTCCAAGTAGAGTACGTTGACCAAAGCGATGTAAACCAAAACGATGCTTTATGGTTTTGAACCAGCCCTCTATCTGCCACCTTCGCTTTCCCCAGCACTTAATAGTGCTAGAGAGCCGGTCAAGTAATAATGGTTGACAAATAAGAGATAATATGGATAGTAAAAAACAAGGGATAACAAAGAACTAGACAAAGCGATCGTTAACGAGGAGGGTTTAAGAAACTAGTTGGGAAAAAGCTGGAACAGACATACGTGCAATTACATGGAGATTATGTATAACTGCGACACGGCGCAAGTCAAATAAGTTCTTGCGAGCGCCAATATAACGGGCACGGTCACCTTGCCATTGACCCAGATGAGCCAAGGTATGCTCTATTTGAGAACGTTCTCGGAGTTTAGCTCTTCCAGATTCAGTATTCTGACGCTGACGTAACTCCTGCATGAAAGCTTCATCTGGATGAATGGAAACACTGCGAGCTCTAACAGAATTGGTACAATGTTCATGTACAGGACAAACACTACACTTAGATGTAGGAAAGTGAACAGTTTTTCCTTGCTCAAACGGGATACTTACATTATTAGGACAGCGAATCAGACCTCGCTCCCAGTCTAGTACAAAGTCTGCCTTGGTGAAGTGGTTTCCATTACGTACAGGCCAAGCTTTACAGAAAATAGTTAAGCCTTGGGAACGTTGTTTAACCCAATGACTAGGTAGGTAAGCGCGGTCAATGTGCAACTCTACCATCTTCACATTCTGAGCTTTCAAATCTGCATCTATCGCCTCTGTAACTTGAGCTTCTGGAATGTTAGCTCCGGTAATACCTACTGCCGCACTACCCCAATATCCAAATCCCTTAACACGTGACGTTTATAACCATTAAAACGTTGTGAGCGGCTTTTGCGTCCATGACGCATATTTGGGTCTTCAATAGAAATCCGTCGATGTTTAGCTACACTCTTATTCAGTATTAGTTGACCTTGAGAATCAATAGTTACATCTTGGGATTGAATTTGTCGTGCCACCTGTAGAGTTTCTAAAACAGGTGAAAGCTGTTGATTAGTAGTTTTTTTTTCTACATGAGATTCTATATTATCTAGGGCACTCAGAACTACTTCTAAAGCATATGAGCGCTCAGTTGGGTCATCCCAGTTCAGATCTAAAGCTGCTTTGAGCGAAGTTTCTGTAACTACATTATCTATTTGTGTTTCTTGAGCAACTTCTGCAATTGTTTGTTCTGAAGCCTGTGCCATTAACCTCACCGCTTTACGTAAAGCGTGATCCAGTAGATTGTAGGTATCTTCTACTCTTGCGGCTCCCCACAACGGAGAGGAGTCCAATGCTGCCCTTAGGTTTGACGAACCAAACCCACCTCGCTCTTTAGCGATTTCTACTGTGCGTTCAATTAGTCTTTGGTCAACTCCAAACTCTATTATCGCTTGTCTAAAATTTACCAAAGTCCCTTTACTGAATGGCGGTTTTTGGCAATCATGACAGTCGAGCACCAACTGCCAACGTCTGTCCATTACCAATGCTTCAATCACTTCATCATCCGAGACTCCAGTATATGCTTGTAAAATTAATGCCAATGCTAATTGTGCTGGGGGCACTGGACAGTAACCCACCGTACTGTCCTTGAACATGATGGTCAGTTCTGCTTGAAACTCCTCATCAAACAAGTGATAACGGTTGTGGCGTAAGAAGATGAATAGTTTCGCTTTCTTAATCCTAGAGATGATACTTTGTTCTGCTTGTGACAATTCAATTGGAGGATTCCAATAGGGAGGACGCATAAATTACACCTGTGCTCATACCCAACTGATGTCGGTAAATACTCACCCATATTACATCTTTTTTGTCAACCATTATTACTTGACCGGCTCTCTAGCGCTCATTGGTCTAGTTGATAACACAAATCTCTTTTCTAGCCTGCCATTATCACGTTTCAGGTAGTACCAAGAAACGGTAACAGGAAATTTTAAGCCAACCAAACGAACTTGTTGCCCCTGTTTGTGTAAAGTCTGCCGGGGGAAGCTTCCCCCGGCGAGCTTTACGTAAATGTCTTAAAACTCTTCCGTCACTCAATTTACGGCTAATTGCTACACCTGTAATTGCATGATATTTCAGTTTGCGTATGCCGTGGATGAATTCTACACTACTAAACGCTGTAGAGCGCCAAAATCATTACCTGAAAATGTTTAGTCAGTAATGGTGGTAAAAGTTTGACCAATTTCAGTCCTAGTTGCGCTTGCGAAGGTGTACCCTTACCTCTCCATACTCTAAAACTCCAAGGTATACGCCACTTTCCAACTACCAAATAGAGTACCACCATATGTAATCCTCGCTTACCATTGTAAACTGAGATTAAGTCCTCAAATTCTTTGAATTTTCCCCGTTTTTCCAAAGTTGTGAGGTCAACAATTACCTGTAAAAATGGTCTACGTCCTTTACCCGATTTAGATAAAGTCTTTAAAATCATTTCCAGTATTTGGTTACGAACTGTACGGATAATTGACCGTGTTGACCAGGGGTTGATATTCAAAAACCGACTTAAGGCACTTGCTGACTTGGTTTTAGAGTTTTCTGGTAATGGATTTCCTTGCGCTTCCAAGAATAATCCCAGCATTGCTTCAAGATTATCTTTCTGGTACTGCGTGGGCATCAATTCTTTGAGGGTATAGACTAGTTCTTGGGCGTATCCAAGCATTGTTCTTGCTTTATTTGATTAGATATTTCACGCCCTTTTTCTCATATTTTCTGCTATCAAAGCAAATTCAAACTCCAGAATTGAAATTAGTGAGCGATCGCACTATGGGATGACGCAAAGCATCATCCCTGCATCTTAATTCCTTTTGTGACTGCATGTGTAATATCACGTTATAAATTAGTTTAATTTATAACCCAAATATACTGATTTCGCTCTCTTCCTGTACCGTCACATTTTAATACTCTTTATTTGCCTTTTACGGGTTTGTTCGGTCAGGTGCAAGATGTGAGCCTCTTACGGGCGCGGCGATCGCTCCCGTTACATATAAAAGAAACACAATCTCTCGAAATTCTTGCTATATAAGGGTTTTAAAATGTGTTTCTTAAGAGTTAAACAGCAATGGAGTTGTGCTTTTCCGGCGCTGCCGAGTTATCAACGATTCATAGAATGGATACCATCAACCTTGATACCTTTGTGCATCTATCTGAAGCATTGTTTTGGACAATGTACGGGTATCAGTTTTATCGATTCAACATGTCTGAAAGTCTGTCATAATCGTCGAATATCTCGGCATCAAGTTTTTAAAGGTTTAGCCGCTCGTGGAAAAACTTCTGTCGATTGGTTCTTTGGTTTTAAACAACACAAAAGTAGTCAATGAGCTTGGTCAACTTTTAAATGTCACTTTGACTCCTGGTAATATTGATGACCGTAAACCCGTTCCCGATTTACTGTGTGGTCTTTTTGGAAAAATCTTTGGCGATACGCCTTTGGCGTCTGCCCTTTGGGCAATCGCGGCTATGTTTCTGAAAAACTTGCTTCTCAACTGTTGCAAGAGTTTAGAATCCAATTTTTTGCCAAACCCCGTCGCAACATGAAAAATAAGCTCATGCTTCTCCATGATAAGCTTTTGTCGCGTAAACGTTCAATTATTGAGACAATTAACGATCAACTCAAGAACATTTCTCAGATTGGCTTTACAACCAAATTAAGTCTATGGGGTGGCATCCGTTCATGCGTATTAACCAACAGGGACAATTTAGATATCTTGGTCAACAGCAGTGGCAACCAATCAGTGCTTTGATTCCACAAGTTGGTCAGTCTTGGAAAGGACTAGTGACTTGTTTTAAAACTAACTCGATTGATTGTACGCTTTTAGGTCGTTGGGATGAGGGTTATACCGACCCTTGGCTCATTCTTACGGATTTACAACCCGAACTTGCGGATGCTTGCTGGTATTCTATGCGCTGTTGGATTGAGTGTATGTTTAAAGACGGTAAACGTGGTGGTTTGGCATGGCATCAAACGAAGATTACTGACCCAAAACGCGCTGAAAGACATTGGCTAGCGTTAAGCGAAGCTCTGCCGAAGGCAATCGCGATCGCCACTCTCTGGCAAGGAACGCGTTGGTGGTGCAGCTGATTCCAAGATGCCCATCAGTAGTTTGGATGAGTTACCACCTACTCATGTCGCACGACGCAATTTTAAAAACAGGTCTTCCCACCGTTGGCGAGCGTTGTTTCCGTCGTGGTTTTTTAGTGATTAAAGCCGCATTTCTCAATCATCTTCCCTTACCCGAGGAAGATTTTTTCCCTGAGTCTTGACCTCCCTTTACTTCAGAACCAAATGTTTCCCAAATTACCTTCTCCACCGCCTAAATTTTAAACACCTACCCTTGAAAGCCCCGTGAGGGTTGGCAGCTTGCTAAACGGACTTAACGGGAAAAGTCAGAATTTAGTTAACTGACGATTGTAACCATTCGCTCACAATACCAGCTATTTTCCTGTTGACAAATTTCAAAGACTCAGGAGATAAATTCATATTTTTTTCTAGTTGCTTTTCAAAAGCTTGTATAAAACCTTGCTTTTTTTCTATCAACTTACTTGTTTGCTCGTATCCTGGTTGTTCATTGTGTATTAAATCAGTCAATATTAAAAATTCGTCTTCACTGTAGTATTGCTGAGTTAATTGCTCTAAATAGGCGTATAATAAACGTTGACAGTATGACTGTAAACATTCATCTAACGACTCTTGAATTAGTTCTATATCTTTGTCATTCTGCAAAGACATTTCGGGATTTAGTTGATGACACTGCTGAAGAAATTCTTTTAAGAAATTTCTACTATATTTTCCCAACTGACGAGCTACTTGATACTGTTTTTTTAATTCTGGATATTTGTGCTTTAACACTGTTGCTATCTCAGCTTGAGTTAAGTTTAATCCCAGCCAAAGTTTTAGCATTGTTTGACCAATCTCTGGTATGGTTGTAAATATCTTAGAGACTAAGGATTCTATTTGCTCTGTTTCTTCTGTTTGGGTGACAATATCCCAAGGAGTAGGCATGGGGTCAGAAATAATGTCATCATTTTCTAAAGTCAGAACACGTTTAGTACGATAGTCGCGCGCAGCCTGAATACAGGTTGATAGCATTTCTTGAATTTTCTTAGAGTCAGCTAGTACGGTTGGCAAGTTTAACTGATTGTGTCGCTGATTGTAGCAGGAGGCAATTTGAGTTAAATCTTCCTGACTAGGAGATTCTAAACTACGGCTACTTTGTCTTTTTTGAGGTTGATAAACTGCATGAAAACATTGTCTAGCTAAGCAGTATGAATCAAGTTGGCTAGTGTTTATTCCTTTTGATGCTAAGGCTTCTTTTAATTCTTTGTTATTTAAATCCTTCAACAAGCCATAATCAGAAAACTTTTCTCGCTTCGCTTCTACATCTTGAGTATAAATTGTATTGCCAATGAAGCGGTAAATAGCAGTTTTTGCATAGCTTTCCAAGCTACTGTCTTGATATTCTAATTTAAAACTACGGAAGAGTTTTGCTGGTTGACTAACAAATAAATTACCGATTTGGAACAAATCTTCTAATGAATATTTATATTGAATTGATTGAAATTGCTTTTGTATCTTTTTTGCTGCCTGATAACATGCTTCTTGTAAGTAGGCTGACAGATGCTTTTCTGCTTTTAAATGCTGGCTGGGAAATGAATATTGAGTAGTGACTGGATAATGTATAGAGGATAATATATCAACAAATTGTCTGTTGTTTTTCTGTTCCCCGATATCTCCACTTTTCTCCTCTTCCTGGGATTTACTTTGTAAAATACTTAAAAAGTAAAGTGCCCATAATTCTGCTGTCTTTTCTGGATGTGTTTGCACTTGTTGTTTGATATTACGTTCCAATTCCGATTCTGTTATCCATTGATGTATGAGACTTTTTCTTGGACTTAAAAAGCTAAGAAATGTGGAAAACTTTTGTACTATACTTTGACGTTTATTCATATTTCTGACTCACTAGAAATTGCAGTTAATTCTGTATTAATAGCGCAATAGCAAAGGAGGAAAGCAGAAAATGCGAACTACTTTGTATATATAGGTGCTACTAGTAGTTGCTTATGCAGTTACTACTGCGTTGTTCACATCTTGCACCAAGAAAATTTGAGATTCATTCATCACTCAGTATGAAACCAAAAGTCCTTTATTTCCTGGAGTTTAGACTAAAGTAGGCGATCGCTATTTATCATGTAGCAAGATAAAAAA
>NZ_QMEA01000180.1 GCF_012912105.1 Brasilonema sp. UFV-L1 | reverse complement strand
GATGGGGAGATGGGGGAGTGATGGGAGTTTTTGTACTGGTATTTGTTTCGTGAATTTTGACTTGTTCTACAGTTTTTGAATTATTTTGTGATGGTGAGACTGAAGGTGGTTTAGGGCTTGTGATTGAGGTTTGTTCACTTTTTCCTAAAGATGGTGAAACTGTAGGCGGTGAAATCCTTGGTGCGGAAACTGTATCTCTACCGTTTTGCTGAACAGAGTTATAAGCGGAGGGTAACAAGCCCAGCAACGTGAGTTCTAACCACAAACGCGGTTGTGTGGTATTCTTCAATTGCACTTCCGCTGTTCGCAAATGTTGCTGTCCTGCCAAAATTGTGCTGATGTCAAACTCTTGGGCAAAATCAATCAGTGCTTGCCAAGTTTGGGAAGTACAAGCAACTAAATCGTTGCGACTAGGGGCAGTTTTCGCAATCAGCAAATCGCGGTACAATCCAGCAAGATTTTGGAGAATAATTAAAGGTTCTCGACCGCGATCTAAAATTTTACGAATATCATCTAAAACAGCTTCTGGATTGTCAGAGGCGATCGCATTCAACAACAAAAGTAAATCGCGTTCGCTAACACTACCAACTAAATCCCAAACTCGCTCAGGTATCACCTCACCCGATAATAAACTTAACTGATCAAGCAGACTTTCTGCATCTCGTAATCCCCCTTGAGCAATTTGGGCTACCAGCGTTATCGCGTCGAGAGTAATATCAATGTTTTCTTTGTCAGCAATGTGACTCAAATGCTTCACCATCGCTTCTAAATCTATTCTGCGAAAGTCGAAGCGTTGACACCGAGAAATAATCGTAGGTAAGACTCTTTGCGGGTCAGTTGTTGCTAGTACAAAGACAACATGTTTCGGTGGTTCTTCTAGTGTCTTCAGTAGCGCATTGAATGCTTGTGTACTGAGCATATGACACTCATCAATAACATAAACTTTATACCGACACTGTACTGGGGCAAATTGCGCCCTTTCTATAATCTCGCGAATATTATCGACACCAGTGTTGCTGGCAGCATCAATTTCGATCACATCTAAAGAATAGCCTTTAGTAATTCCTTGACAAACATCACACACGCCGCAAGGTTGAGGCGTAGGTTTGTCACTTTTGAGACAATTAAGCGATTTTGCCAAAATCCGAGCACTGGAAGTTTTCCCTGTACCTCTAGGACCAGTGAACAGGTAAGCAGGAGCTATTTTAGCAGCGTGGATGGCGTTTGTTAGGGTGGTCGCGATCGCCTCTTGCCCCACCAGTTCAGCAAAACTCTTTGGGCGATACTTGTGGTGCAGGGGTTCGTAAGACATAGATTGTAATGTCAATGCCTTTGAGGGTTAATAACTAGCACCCATGATTTGGGGTTGGATAATTTTAAACGTATGACGCCACTTCAGATATTAATGATTCTTTTTAAGATAGTACAAATATACCACAAAAAACTGATGTGCCAGTACATTTTACTTGATATTCAGTGACGTTGCAGAGTGTAATTCATCAACGCGTAGCAGCTTGTCCCTAGACACCGCTACAATCTTATGATGACCACCAATACTTACTGGTGCGGGAGATGCTCAAGCGGTTAATTCGATGGCTCAAAAAGTTTTTGCAGCGCTTGTTTGGCTCAAATCAAGTTCCAGCTAAAACAGGGGGAAATGTTCACAAAGAACCGCCTCCACCCTTAAGTGATACGGATTTAGAATTTCTGTTTACAGAACTTTTAGAAGGTGCGTATCAAGCACGAGGACAAGCATGGGCGTGTAAGTGGCTCAATAATATTGAACATCGCGTCTCAAAAGAACGGTGGGTGGAGTGGTTGCAGCGTTTTGGCGCAAGATTGTTAGCATCACCCACACCCAACAACGAATTAGCCTCGCGAATGGTACAACTAGGTGAGTTGGACATTGGAGAAGTCGGAGACGTTGCCTATGAAATTGGCATGCAGTTGTTAACGCGTGCAGGTGGTGAGCCAATATGGGAGTATGATGGACCAGATGCAGTCAAACAAACCCCTGCACCAAGACAAACTCAAAGTGAGCAACACAAAGTTATGGAACAAGAAAATCTTCCAGAAGGAGAATACGAAACTGTTACCTTAGATCAGTTATTTGTGCTATTACAACAAGATGAGAATTTACGCAACCAAGTTGCTCAACAATTAGGACTCCAGACAGACGACCCGGAAATAATTATCCAAGCTTTGCTTGAGCAGTACCAAGCAGCAAGCGAATCCAATGCGAATCCAGCAGAATCATAATTCAATCACTCGAATTGATATTATGTCATAACATACGAACATCTGGAAGTGTAGGTCACTTTGAGTGCTGTGAGTTGTTTTCTGATGTAAAAATACTGTAAATCATAAACACCTTGATGATTGAACTGTTAGGATACTGTTGATTTTGCCAACTTACCGTAGAATTGCCGATGTGAGTGTGATAGGTTTTTACGTAAATCATGACTTTTCTAACACTGTGCTCGCTAAAATTCTGATGATGATGACCAATCTCCAATTATTCCCGAAATGTTCAAGTGGCTAGTAAAGTGGATTAAGAAATTTTTCCGATACCTCTTTAGGAAAAAGCAGACTCGTTCTAGATATCCTACAGAGGGACAGAAGATAGTACCTCCACCTGAACTGACAAATGCTGATTTAGAATTTTTGTTTACCCAACTGCTAGAAGGTGTGCATCAGGCAAGAGGGCAAGCATGGGCGCTTAAGTATCTCCAGAGAATGGAAAACCGTATTTCCAATGAGCGCTGGATAAATTGGTTACTAAGTTTTGGCGAGAAATTATTAACATCACCTGCACCAAATAACCAATTGGCAGAACAGATGGTGCAATTAGGCGAATTAGATATTGGGGTAATTGGAGATTTATCTTACGACATTGGTATAAGATTGTTGACGCGAAACTTGGGTAACCCGTATGAACAGAATGATGCACAACATACGGAAATAATAACTTATACAACATTCACAACCCAATTAGCACAAGAGTTGACACCAGAAGAAAGCAAACAGCATTCAGAGAATATTCCTCACGAAAGTGCTGCAACAATGCCTCTATCTGTTTCAAACCCTGCACGGGAAGAGTATATCGAAAACCCAGACGAATTTATATGGGAATATTCTGAATTAGATGATGTTGACGCAATAACATTAGAGACAGCCTCTGAAGAATCTGACTGGGTAGAACAAAGCCTGCAAGAAGCAGCATCTCAAACTCCTCAATGGTATGAGTTGTCAGATTTTCAGTCACCAGTGGCTGTTAAGCTTGATGAATTGTTAGTCAGATTGGAAGAGAGTACCAGTTTAGTTCAGCAGCTGGCTTCTGGTTTAGGAGTTGAAAGCGAAGCATCAGCAAATACAACAAATATCTTGACACAAGAGCAACCACAGGCTGATATAGAACAAGCAGAAGCTTGGTTTTACGAAGGTCTTAAGCAAGCGAAAACAGGTGATTTAGCAGGAGCAATTGCATCTTACAACAAAGCGATAGAAATTCACCCCAACTCGCACGAGTATTGGTTTAATCGAGGCTTAACACTATTTTATTTAAGTGATTTTTCAGAAGCTGTAGCATCTTACGACAAAGCGATCGCACTCAAACCAGACTTCTACAAATGTTGGTATTACCGAGGCGGAGCACTGGGTGAACTAGAATACTTTGAAGATGCCATTTTCTGCTTTGATAAAGCGATAGAAATAAAATTCGATTACCCAGAAGCTTGGTGTAGTAAGGGTATAGCGCTGCAGAGGTTAGGGCGTCCATTGGACGCAGTTGAGAGTTACGAACAAGCAATTATGCAGCAACCACAAGACCACGAGTACTGGTATTATCGAGGTCTAGCGTTGGCACAGGGTGAACAATTTGAAGATGCGATCGCCTCTTTTGAGAAAGCTTTAGAAATCGAAAGCGACTTTTACTTAGCTTGGTATAGACGAGGTGTGGAACTTTCTGGTTTAGAAGAATTTGAAGATGCGATCGCCTCTTTTGAGAAAGCTTTAGAAATTCAAAGCGACTTCTACGAAGCTTGGTACGCCTTAGCAGCAGCGCACAATAAAGTCGGGCAATACGAAAATGCTCTAGTATCTTACCAGCAAGCAGTTCAAATCAATCCAAACTCTTATGAAGTCTGGATTGACATCGGTGTGCTACAGTTCAGCTTAGGACGCTGGGATGATGCAATTTCATCCTGGGAAGCAGCTTTAGAAATCAAACCTGACTATCACTTAGCTTGGTTCAACCGTGCTGTTGCGTTAGACAACTTAGGACAGCCAGAAGAGGCAATTGCCTCGTATGAGAAAGCGATAGAATATAATCGTGAGTTTGAATTAGCTTGGTACAACCGAGCTGTTGTCCTGTTTTATTTAGAGAGATTTGAAGAGGCGATCGCCTCATACGATAGCGCTTTGCAAATCAAACCTGACTACTGGGAAGCGTGGATTGCACGAGGGAATGCAGCAGAACGTGCAATTTATGGTAACGACTCACACCTTTTGAGTTTCTTCGATACCACAGATTCAGCAAATTTAGCCCTGTATGAACGCGGTTACCAAGCGAAATTAGCAACCTATGAGCAAGGGCTGAAATATGTTTCCCAAGATACACAGCCAGAAGGTTGTTGTCGATTGCATCTAGCGCTTGGCAATGCACATTACAAGCAAGGCAACAGACATGCTACACCCCGTTATTATTGGCAACAAGCTGTAGCGCAGTACGATCAGGCGTTGGGGACACTCACTCCAGAAGTCTTTCCTCAATTATATTTGCAGGTTTTACAAAACCTTATTAAAACACTTATCAGTTTGGGGCAAACTTCTCAAGCCCAAGAATTACATCAATATGCAACAGATTTAGTACAGTACTTACTCAACGAAACAACTCACTCGGATGAAGAAAAAAGACAGTTCGTACTCAAGTGTGCAGGTTTTGAACAGTTAGCAGTTGATCTAGCGGTGCAGTCTGGTGAAATAGCGCAAGCGATAGAAATCGCTGAACACGGCAAAAATGCTTGTTTAACCTGGCTTCTGTTTGGTTGGACAAATGACATGATCTCAACTAGCTACTCATCAATTCATCAACTTATCAACCCCACAACTGCAATTATCTACTGGCATATTAGCCCATGCGCCTTACGCACCTTCATCATTAAAGATAGTTCCCCAGAACCGATTCTCGTTTTTACACCCATGCTAAATGTTGGGGAAATTGATGAAATGCCTTTACCGGAATCGGTAAAATGCTTGGTTGAATTTGAAGATTGGTTAGAAGATTGGAATCAAAAATACACGGAATATCAGCAACTCCAAACTAACGACGCATTAGAAAAAAGCATCCATTCATGGGAATCAGAAATGGAGCAAAGGTTGCTGAATTTGAAACGTATCCTCAACATTTCTGCAATTGTAAATGAACTTGAGGACATCACCCATTTAATTTTAATTCCCCATCGCGACTTACACAGACTTCCTCTCCACATCCTTTTCAATCTTTCGTCTTCTGTGGAAGCAGAGTTATCCAAGCAAGATGATTATATATTTACCTATTTACCTAGCATTCAAATTGGGTTGTCTTTAAAATCCCAACAACTCACACAGGTGCAAAATCAATCATTACTTATAGTAGAACGTCCAGAAAGTATAAATTATCCTACACCACAATTTGCCGAACTTGAATCTGAAGCGATTAGCCAGATGTTTCGTGATTGCAAACGGATACTTGGTTTACAAGCGACAAAAAGACAGATAGAAAATGCTTTATCTGGTGATGACAATATATTTCACTTTACAGGCTATGTGATTGACAATTTAAGTCAGCCACACAAATCAGAATTGGTGTTAGCAGGTGAAGATAAATTAACTGTAGAGGAAATCTGCAAAAAGCCAATTCTAAATTACAACCTTGTAACTCTTTCAACTTGCGAAACACTCATGACTAGCAACCAGAATATCACGACTGAATATGTTGGCATGGTGAGTGCTTTTTTGAATCAAGGAGTCACTCATGTCTTGAGTCCTTTGTGGACTGTAGAATCAGCAGCTATTGCTTTGATAATGATAGAGTTTTATCGACAACTCCAGGAAAATAAACCAGCAGCCAAAGCGTTAGCGCAAGCAACTGCATGGCTTAAAGAATTGACTGCAGGTGAACTACAACAATGGTATGAAGAGTTACTCAACAAAATGCCTCAAGAAGATCAAAAAATTCGAGCAAGTTTAGCAACAGAATTATATAGAACTCGTCATCTATCTAGAGAAACAAAGCTATATAATCACCCTTATCACTGGGCAGCATTTAAGATTGCAGGTAAGTTTTATTTCTCATGAGTTTGTCTAGACTTGTTTTGTAGAGCAATAGCTCATGACGACAGGGGCGACGTAAACACCATCCGAAAAGGAATTGGCTTTCCCGCCGCCCTCTTGTAACAACGTCAGCTTCATCAGCACAACTTGATTTGAAACAGTTAGTTGCTGTTAATTAACCCTTAGTAGCGAAAACGGCTCTTACGTTGTTTTTGTTTAGCAACTGCTTTGCGCTTACGTTTTTGAAGGGGTGTTTCAAAGTGACGGTGCTTTTTGACATCAGGAAAAATTCCTGCCTTGGAAACTTCTCGCTTAAATCTGCGGAGGGCTGACTCAATTCCTTCATTTTCGCCAAGAATCACTTGGGTCATGTTATCTCCTCCTTAAATTGATTGAATGAATGGCTAGATATTGATGAGCAATTTAGTAAGCTGAAGTGCAAAAAAGGGCAGACTCTTTGTCTGCCCTTGAGACCTTAGAGTTAAATTCTTTGTCTCGAAGCTGAATTAATAACGTCGAGAGTATCCACCTTTATCTCCTCTATCGTTGTTTCCCCATGATTTACCACCAGATGAGCCTCTCTCTGTTTTGGGCTTAGCTTTGTTAACCTTCAGGTTACGACCCATCCATTCGGCACCATCAAGAGCTTCTATCGCCGCTTCTTCTTCTTTTTCTGTTCCCATTTCTACAAAGGCGAACCCTCGCACACGACCAGTTTCCCGGTCTATAGGCAATTGAACGCTCTTAACAGTCCCATATTCAGCAAAGACCTGTCTGAGGTCATCTTGCTCAACTTGATAGGATAGATTACCAACGTAAATCGACATGAAACATCTCCAGAATCAGGTAGTGTAGAGAGTTAGATTCGGAGAGACGCTTGTAAATAGATAAAAACAAACTGCACAACCGAATATAAATCCTCTAGAATAGGATAGCATAAATTCACAAGATTATGTTGCCAATATGAACTTGGCTCCTCGCCGCTTCTCTTGCTGCAAGCAACACAATTTCCGAAGCACTTTAATTCCTACCGAGCCAAAAACCTTGTCACATAAACATTCTAAAAGGTTTTGCTCAAGAGAAAATTTCCGCAAATGATTCAAACAAATCAACCACAGACCTTCATCGGCAAAAAAACTAAAGTGACAAAGGAGTGTTGATTGACTGAACGACACGGGTTTTCTGCCTCACGCTTGTCATCTGTGTCTGGAGTTTTCAAGCCTTGAGGAAAAGCCGAATAACACAAACAGAAATTGCTCATCTAATTATTGTAGTCTGACGATCCTTTTTTAGGAACCCCCCCTTCGGATGCTTTTTGAAAGTTTATCGCTCATCAAGGCGCTGAGCAAATCGATAATCGCTTCAATTCAGCAACAGCAGCAGTTAGAATTGACCTTCATTGATGGATCTGAGTCAACTCAGATCTTGCACCTATCCGTATAAGCCTGGGCACGAGGAAAAAGCAGAGCAATAAAGTTACATCACTTTTCTGGGCTTTTCTCTGTCAAATAAGGGCTTTAGTTTTCAGATTGAGTGTTTAAATAACATCAATTTTTCTAGGTGCAAGATGTGAGTCAATACGGTTCGGTTAAGGGTAGTTTGGTGCTTAGAAACCGGGTTTGCGGTCCGGTGGGAGCTGAGTTTGCGTTATTGGAATTAGTATAATTAGTATTAGGAGTCAAGGTACACAAGCGACTTGCTCAATTCTATGGAAGAGTTCTGTATTGAGTCTATACACCGCAGGATAATAAAACTTCATTCTTTCAAGTGAGGCAAAAATGGTGCTGGTGGGAGAAGCTAAAATTTCAGTGAGTATATCATTTAAAAAACGTTTTCTTTCTTGCGGTGAATCGTAAAAATTAAAATAATCAGCTAAACAGAATGCAGCGAGTCTGTGAAAACCTTGATTGATGAGGTAATCATGATTTAAACTTTCATACTGGTCAATAGCTGTTACTATTTCCTCAGTTTTGAGAAAAATTTCTTGAATGCCTACATTATTTGGTTCTATGTTGATCGCTGACTTGATAAATTGAAAAGCTGCTCTCCACAAATGAAAGTTCGTGCCATTCGCCGCAAGTTTGGCAATTTCAATCCCCATATTAGCAAATCGACTAGCAGCATATTGTCGAATATCTGAGTTTTTAGGTAGTAAAGATAAAATTCTTTTTTCTATAACTTCTATTTTTTCTAATTCATCACTATAAAAGTAAACACGGCAGATAAAGAAAAGTGCTTCAAAGTCATGATAATCAGCTTTTCCATCAGCACCAATAGCACGTTCTGCCCAAGTCAAGGCTTGAGAGTAATTTCTTTGGTCAAGGTAAGTTTCTGCTATATCTAGATAAGGTGCAGAATTAAATGATTCTAATTTGACTGCTTGCTCCAAACATTTACGAGCATTGTGATAAAATTGAGTCTGGTTAACATCTCCATTATTCAAACACTGAGCTTGCAGTTTATAGGCACAACCTAAGTTATTCCAGTAGAGTGCTACATCTGGGTTAGTTTTTGTTAATGTTTTGTAGATTTTAACTGCAAAATCCCAATTTTCAGTATGAATATAACAAAGACCGAGCAAATCACGAGCAACGTCAATTCTTGGTGCTAGGACAAGAACTTGCTTGAGTAAAGGAATGGCATTTTCCCATTCTTGTACTTGCATTTTTTTTTCAGCTTGGTCAATGAGCTGTTCAATTTGGTCGCCATACTTTTGCATGACGTCATAATTTTCTCGTGCTATTGGATCACAAAGCGTGTTATAAGCTATCCGAATCTGTTGAAACTGTTCTGGATATTTTTCAGGAGAATACTTGCGAACTAACTGAAAGTAAGCGTGTTTGATTTCGTCAGCAGATGCCCCAGAGGAAATTTCTAGGATATGATAAAGTTCATATGCCATCTGTCACTCTTCCACGTTGTTTTCTGAATCAAATAAGAAGTCTACAAGGCGATCGCCTGCTTTTTGAATTTCTTGAATTTCGTCATTCATCAAAGCTTTTTTAAGTTCCATCACAATATCAGACAGCGGAGATCTTTCTTGAGGAGGAATTCCAGCCATATACCGTTCTGCCTTACTAATGAGTCCTTCGTATTGTCTGGCTTTAGCGTTCTGCTTCCACAGTTCTTTGAGGCGAGAAGCAGCATCAGCGATGTCTTTGTTAGCCATACGTTTAGCTGAATAACTGTATGATAGCTCTACACTTTTATTAAGATTAGGAATCGTTGCTTTTAGTTTAACTATTCCATTAATGTCATAAGAAAACTCTACTTGCACAGGATAAGGAATACCATCAGGAGCAGGAGGAATATCTGTCATTTCTGCTTGTATTCCTGTGTCAATCACTTCATTAGGTAGCCTGGCTCGACCTGTGTTATCTTGATAAAGACGAACCTCCAACCGCTTTTGATCTGCTCGCAAAAGAGTGTAAGTTTTTTGAGTCGAATAAGGAATTGTTGTATTTGGTTGAATCAAAGGTTCATAAGTCAGCATATATTGTCCACCAACGTAACTTACCACTTCAATACCTAATCCAAATGGAGCGACATCGGTGAGAATAACACTTGAATCTTCACAGAATAAACCTTGAGCAAGAGCAGCATGAATAGATGCACCAACACCCACAGCTAAATCAGCACCAACATCAAGAACTTTGCCTTCTTTACCAAACATCTCTACGACTAATTGGCGAACAGCAGGAATGTAAGTTGTTCCACCCACAAGTAACACTCGGTTGATTGTACTGGGGTGGATATTTTTGGCATTTAGTGCTTGACGTATGCAGTCTCGCGTCTTTTCTAATAGAGGTGCGATCGCCTGCTCAAATTCTTGCTGCGTCACTTCCACCTCTAAGTCAATAAATTCATCATGACTTGCTGCAAAATACGGAATTCGTACATGATGCGATTTTTGTCTAGAAAGAACTTTTTTAGCTTTTTCTGCAGCTTCTTTTAGTGTACCATGAGCATTTTGAGAAATTTCTGCCCCTGGATTTTCGGCTTGAAATTTTCTTTTGAGCAATGTCATCATTGCCTCATCAAAATCTTTACCTCCTAATTGAGGATTACCGAAACTACATTTCACATCCAGAACACCTGCAACCATTTCTAATATAGTGATATCTAAAGTACCACCACCAAAATCAAAGACAACAAGGTGTTCTTCAACATCAAGATTTTTGACTCCAAAAGCTAAAGCGGCTGCTGTTGGTTCATTGATTAAGCGAATGATTTTTAATCCAGCCAATTCACCTGCATTCAGTGTTGCTTGTCGAGCTGCATCTGGAAAGTTAGCTGGAACAGAAAGAACAACTTCTTGAATGGTTATTCCTAAAGCCTCTTCAGCAGTTTCCTTTAGTTGACGAAGAATCAAAGCGGAAATTTCTTCAGGTCGATATTCTTTATCTAGCAGTTTTATTGTTTCGGGTGTTCCCATTTTGCGCTTGACTTCACGGACTCCGCGCCCTGAAACATCAACCCAACTCCGGGCATTTTCTCCGACTAAAATCTCACCCTTTTTACTAATAGCAACAATTGATGGAATAATTGCTAGCTTTGTAACAGGATCAGGAATCGGAAATGATTCATCATTTCGGTAGACACAAATTTCAGATGTCGATGTCCCTAAATCAATTCCGATAGCATAACTTTTTGTCATTACCGAGTTGACTCCTTTGTCAGTGTAAAATTCTCAGTAGAGTTGACATTGCTCACTATGCTATCATTCATACCAATTTGCGTTTTGTTGTAGTAGTTCAGGGTTGATGAGATTGCTTCCTTCCACTCCGTTCCAGTCGCTGCGGACGGAATACCATGTTAGACTGCAACTTGGTATCAGTCGCTTATTTCCCCTTGGCATCTTGTAGGCATAGGCAGGACTCCCAAAGTTAAGTGCAATTGACTATCGTAGCGGACTACCGTTAACCGAACCGTATTGCAAGTGATACTATGTTAAAGTCGCTGCTTAATGCTTGCTGTCGATGAACAAACCATTGAATGAAGCGCTTTCTATTGAGACTGCCCAACGTGTAAAGAGCAAAGCTAAAACTCCTTTTGAGAATGCTTATAGGGGAACATTAGCGACTCAGGGAGCAATCTACGCACAAGGCTTTTTAGCTTTTGCTGGTAAGCCATACAAACCCATCGAACACGGTTGGATGGAACTGGAAGATTGCATTGTCGATCCAACATTACCGTATCTTAATCAGAACGCTCAAGAAATTTGGTACTTTACGGCACAACGCCTAACTGTAAAGCAACTCAAAGCAATCATAGAAGAATCTAAAGAAGATTATCCAGAAGATGATCCATTGCCAGTCTATGGTGAACCACCTTACCAGTATTATGGAAATATCATGTTAGGTGGTCAAGATTACTTAGAGGCTTATCAGGCAGCTGAGGCTAAGTGCAGAGAACTTAGTCAACACCGCTCCGAAAAACCTATACAAAACTAGCAAAAGCTAGACATATCTGTACAAAGTCGGAGCGTGCAGACTAAGACCTTCGCGCTTCGCAGCGGCGCGATAGCGCGGTCTACGATTTTTGAGTCATGACACCTACAAATGAACGCCAGTTTGTAGCACTGTCGAAGGCGGTTAAGAAATCAGCAAACAGGTTTATAGCTGTAGTGCCGCTTTCCTAACAAGCTCTTAAATCATTGTCGAGGCTAACTTAACTGAGAAATCAGGTTGGCAGAATATGCCATATAAGCAGGTCTCGTTTGACGAGACCTGTACAAAATGACCAGAAATGTACAGATGTGTACAGAAATCAAATGACAAAAACGCAAAACAAAACTAACTTATATCTTGCACTCTTGTCAAAAAGCGCGGGTTTGTTGAGAATAACGACACAAGCCTTACCTTAATTTTCGCCTCAGTTACCCGGTTTTTTAGGTCTTGTTGAGAATGGTGCATTCCGGTCAGCGTTCCCATTGTCCGACTTCAATTCGATTTACCATCACTGCCAAAATATTCTCTGTAACCACAAACTTTGTCTCCACATACATCAAAAGAAACCCCCTGTTCGGGCTAGCGAGTGACGGCTTTTTCAAGGTATGCCCTTAACTGAAGCCCCAGTTAAGGGTTGGCTTGATTCCTGCTTTGTCAACTACGGCTACGTTGATATCGGTAAACGGAGAATTGGATAACTCAAAAATCCAATAATTGCTTGTACCAAACTTTTCACCCGTTTCGTCATACATCACTTGGCCTGCCCATTCATCAGACGAATCTTCTGGTTCAGTCTTCAAGGTGAGTTCGCACGCTCTTGAGCAATTCCCGCACTTTTTCACTAGCCGTTGGAGCATCTACATTATCGGGTAAACCATATTCCTTTGGTAATTCTTGCACTATCCAAAGAGGACTCTCACTCTTACTGCCGTCTGAGATAAAGTTCTCGATAGCACTCCTGAGTGCCTCCAAGAAACTCAACTTTGTCTCAGGCATAGTTAGAGCCTCAATATCAGCCGATTTGATATTAATTACCAAATCAGGAACACCTAGTTCACTTTTAAGATTATCAATCATTTCGTAGAATCCAAAACCACCTGCAACATTATCCCTTTTTGCTGGATCGGCTTACTCGTTATTTTCCAGGCATATCCCTTTTGCTTCAGTTGTCTTACAGTTGTTATCTACGCTTGTAGATATATCTCTCAAATGAGAGGAAAAATTCACAAATCTTTAATAAATTAAAAATATAGTTATTCATTTACAATCACCAGACAGCAGTCATCATGTTTTTTTTGTGAAACCTCCCACATACTTGGGATAAAAAAGGCTTAGTTATATAATCTTAAGCAAAAATAAAGTAGAGTTTAAGGAAAAACTATGAATTTCAAGATGTTCGCTGCCTTGGCTGTAGTTACTGCTATTGCTGCACTAGGAAGTAAAGTTTACGCGCAGTCTTCTGTGACACAAAACTCAAAAACTGGGAATTACACAATCCAAGGGAATTCTTTAACTGGAATAAATAATAGAACAGCCGAGGGTGATTTCGCAAGATTTTTTACAGAACAAAATTCGCAGAATAATGCTTCACGAAAAAATTTTGGAGAAAGCATAACTCAGGGTGAAGTTTTGCAACTTGGAGAGCAAATTGAATTACGCCGTAGAGAACCAGTAAAAACTCCAAATGATGTGTTTTTTCCTCAAGGAGATGAGTCATTTTATGGTAATGATGGATTGCAAGTGCAGTTTGACCTGAATGGAAATACAAAGTAGATAGCAACAATTGACTTTCACCCAGTTATCACGGCAAGCTTTTGCTAAATTCTACAGAAAAATGCCAAAAATTAAAAATCCCTTCAGCTGATGCGGTTAAATTGCCTAGAAGCCTGGAGGGCTCTTTTTTTTTCAGAGATACATCATAATTTGACGCTTATTTTTGGTAAAGTTTTGTCATACGAGCGCAAAACCGCCGCGCCTCGAAAATCTACCTATGTAACTTGTCATCTCCCAAAGGAGAGTGTCAAAGTAGAATGAGTCCTTTAGATACAGGAGGGCAAAACGTGACTCGTGTAATTATTGTGCGCCACGGTCAAAGTACCTACAATACCGAAAAACGCATACAAGGACGCTCGGATGCTTCCAAATTAACAGACAAAGGTCGTATTGATTCTACTAAAGTAGGCAAAGCCCTCAGTCATATCCCATTTAACGCAATATACTGCAGTCCTTTGCAACGTGCAAAACATACAGCAGAGATTATCCATCATGAAATGGCAATTCATGCTGAGCAATCAGCTGTTCCTCAAATTTCTGATAAGCTAATGGAGATTGACCTTCCTTTATGGGAAGGAATACTCTCTGCTGAAGTTAAGGAGAAGTTTCGCGAAGACTACCGCATTTGGCAGGAAAGTCCCCATTTACTGCTGATGTCTGTCAAAGACGGTGAGCAAACAAAAGAACATTATCCTGTTCTGGCTTTATACGAACAGGCGCGGCAATTTTGGCAAGAAATTCTACCTAGCCATCAAGGCGAAACAATACTTATTGTCGGACACAATGGGATTAATCGTGCTCTTTTGAGCACGGCGCTAGGAATTTCTCCACAACGCTACCATTCCATCCAACAATCTAACTGTTGTATCAGTGTCCTCAATTTTTCTGGAGGATTAACAGAACCAGTCCAACTAGAATCTCTCAATCAGACGCAACATCTCGGAGACATTCTACCCTCCTTGCGCCCAAATCACGAAGGTGTCAGGTTGTTGTTAGTGCGTCACGGAGAAACCGAGTGGAATCGCCAAACCAGATTTCAGGGACAAATCGATGTACCCCTCAACGACAATGGTAGACAGCAAGCACAAAAAGCGGCTCAATTTCTCAAAGATATAGCAATTGATTTTGCTGTTAGTAGCACAATGCTGCGTCCGAAAGAAACAGCAGAAATTATTTTGCAGTATCATACAGATATCAATTTGGAATTGCAAGACGGTTTAAGAGAAATTAGTCACGGACTTTGGGAAGGAAAATTAGAAAAACAAATCGAGCAAGAATTCCCAGAAGAGTTGCATCGTTGGCGAATAGCCCCAGCACAAGTCCAAATGCCAGAAGGAGAAAATTTGCAGCAAGTGTGGGAACGTAGTGTGACAGCATGGAAGTCAATTGTCCAAACTGCATTGGCAAATCAACTCAAAACCGGATTAGTCGTTGCTCATGATGCGACGAATAAAACCCTACTTTGTCATGTTCTGGGTTTATCGTCAGAACATTTTTGGAATTTCCGTCAGGGTAATGGTGCAGTCACTGTTATCGACTACCCCTCACAACCAAGTGCTTTTCCAATACTGCAAGCAATGAATATTACGACTCACTTGGGTGGCGGCGTACTCGATAAAACAGCAGCAGGGGCATTGTAGCATTTGGCAATTAACTGTCAGCCTTTAACTGCTGGTTAATTTTTTGTAAGCATAAGTAGGCAGACATAATTAAATGTAATATGTCATTGCGAGGAACGAAGCAATCCCATTGATTGCGATTGCTTCGTCGTTCCTCTTCGCAATGACAGTTCATCTTATATTTATTTACACCCATGTACTTAACACAAACGCACAGTTAAAAACATATAAAAGTTAAAAAGCTGATAGCTGATAGTTAATAGCTAAAATGACAAGTGAACTGCTACAACAAGTAAGGGTTATCGACCCTGTTTCTGGAACCGACCGAATTACAGATATCCTGATTGAGGATGGCTACATCACGTCTGTAAATGATCACATTTGTGATGTGTCAGATGACACTCATGTCAGGAATTGTCATGGATTGGTTTTAGGACCAGGGTTGATAGATTTATATAGTCACTCTGGAGAACCAGGATTTGAAGAACGCGAAACTCTCCTGTCTCTCTTACATGCTGCTGCGGCTGGCGGCTTTACGCGAATTAGTATCTTACCCGATACATCCCCAGCGATTGATAATCCTGCTGTAGCAATACAGTTACAAAAAAGGGGACAAGAGGACAAATCAATTCAAAATCACCGAAGATTGGATCGGAGGAAACCTCCGCTCCAACTTCTCTCA
>NZ_QMEA01000017.1 GCF_012912105.1 Brasilonema sp. UFV-L1 | reverse complement strand
AGTAAGCCGAATTACTACGACTTATTACGGATTACTCCGTTTCGTGTACTCCTCATAGGGCTAAACACACTCAGAGCTAAACACAGTCTTAATATTGTGTTTTTGCCTACCTGAATACTCTCGAATTTCTGCAAATCCTGCTTTTGTAAGAAGTTTTGCCCCAAAGCTACACAGATGAAACGTAAAAATTCGATGTATGGTCTTAAGGTAAGAAGCATGTGTCCTGAAGCCAAAAACCTCTAAAGAACGTTCCTGGTTGTTATAGCCCCACCCAAAATTCAAAAGTTCTGGATTTGTTATCATCATCCCAAGTTGATGAGCAATGATTTGCAGTTGCTGCACATCTTGCTCGCCAAATTGGTGAGACTGAAATTTACCAACATGTAGAACTCCTACTATGCCCTGTTCAAGAGGTAAGGGGATGCCTAAGAGCGATCGCAGATTCTTCTGACGCAAAATATGGCTGAAAATCTCGACTTGCGATAAATCATTAACTATCATTGGTTCCATCTTCGCGGCGATCTGACCAGCAATGCCCTGTCCTATTGGAATCCGGATCTGTTGTTCAATTTCCTCTTCAAGCCCAATGGTAGCGTATACAGCCAAATTCTGTTGGTCTATGGGCACAAGGAGGGTAACAGTGTCTACGGACATGTAATCTTGCACCCACTTCAGTACTTTTTTCGCAGAGTCGGTACGCTCAGCTTCTGTACAGTTTTGCTCATGATCCATAAGTATATTCCAGCCTCTATAGGACTTGGGCAAATCTGTATTGTTTTTCCAAAACACCATAACTCAACTCCATTAATTAACTACCAAATACTGAAATGATAGTTATAATTTGTGACATTTACAACCCTACCGTACCTGAAAATTTAGGGATTTATTCACATTCTTTTTTTTCCATAGAAACGTATTTTAAGGAAATTCCAAAAAATAAATGATCACTGCTACTGCATTCACCACGACTTCTTGCCCCTTGTTCTCCTTACCTTGTGAGCAATTGAATCTTTTTTTATTTGGAAGTCCCTAATGTGAGGAGGCTTAAGCAATTCAAAACTAGGTTGAAACTGAGTTTAGCTTAGCAATAACATCATCAGCAGCCTTTTGCCCAGCGCGAATAGCACCTTCTATGTAATTGACCCAAATACTAGAGCGTTCCGTACCAGCCCAATGAATTCGACCGACTGGACTACGGAGAGCAGAACCAGCAGTCGTGAGTAAACCAGGTGGTAAGACAGAAATGCATCCACCTGTCCAAGGTTGATGATTCCAATCGAATTCTACCCACTCCAATGGTTGTTGTGTTGTTTCACCAAAAGTTTCTCTCAAAAATGCAAGGCACAACTCTTGGCGTTCCGACTTCAGTAAGGTTGTGTAATCGGGAGCTAACAATCCAACAATAACACCTTTACTTCCATCTTCCGGCGAGATATCCAACACCTCAATTTTGGTATCGATACTGAGAAAGTGACCACTGATGATTTCACTTTGCCACCAAGGTTTTTCATAGATGGCATGAAATTTAATCCAACTCATCGTCTCCCACTCTGCAATCAGTTGATGGTGAATCGGAGGAAGAGGAGGGTCAAATTGGATACGAGCAACAGCTTTGGGCATCATCGCCACAATAACTTGTTGAGCAAACACAATTCCATGTTCATAAACCAGCTCAACACAGGAGCCATCATAACCTGATATTTTAGTAACAGGCGCATTTAGTAAAACCCGTTTCCCTAAGCGTTCTGCAATATTTAAGGAAATCTGTTGTGCTCCACCAACAAAACAAAAATCTTCAGCAGTCTCTAACAAATCATTGAATCCTGCGGTATGAACAAAATGAAGCATCCATAAAAGCGAAACTTTGTTTGGATCACCACTGAGAATTTGCCGTACACACCCCTCAAACCAAGCCCGTGCTTCATCAGTGCTTGTATTCTGCTCAATCCAAGTTCCCATTGTCATAGAGTCTAAACCCTTTCCATTCGGAGCTTGCCAAGGAGCTTCTACTGGAACAGTACGGCATAAAGCCTCAAACGTTGTCATCGCTTGAGCGAAATCTTTTTGAGCAATGTCTGATTCTAATGTTGGAGAGACTTCTAGCATAGTCCATTTCTGGCGGAAACCATAAAGTGTCTGACCTTCAAGCTTTCCTTTTTTGATAGAAACCTCCATTTCTTTTGCTAGATTCAGCAAAGCAGTTTGGGTAGGACCTGCCCATGTACCACCTTGTTCAACATAACCCCCTGACACAAGAGGATAATTGAGAGTCCGTCCGCCTACTCGTGAATTGGCTTCTAGTACAACTAGAGATTCAACTCCTAATTTATACAATTGCCAAGCTGCACTCAAACCAGAAATACCTGCACCCACAATAGCAACTTCTACATGAAAACTCATGGTGATGAACTTTATTTATGCTACATAGTTGATTTATACTATATAGTTACAACTTTTTTAGGCAAAACAATACCAGTTAACTGTATTCCTGCGTAAGTCTAAGGATATAAAGATTTAATATCGCAATCCTAAATAATTCGTCAAAAAAATGAATCACATATAAACAACGGGCAACTACTTCTCCTCAACAAAAAAGCCTCTCACATCATGAGAGGCTGGAATAGGACAGGAAGATAAGATATCAAATTATACTAGCAAAAGTATAGCAACGGCTCCTCCAACAGCGGAAAAAATTCCTGAAACGACTGCTGTGGTAAAGAGCCACCAGGCCGCAGATGCAGCAGCTTTGCGTGTTTCTTCGGCTTGGCGTTGTGCTTGAAGTTTCACTTCTTCTAAACGTCGCTGTGCTTCCTGCTGGATGCGTTCTGCCCGTTGCAGTACGTTGTTTCGTGCTCGTTCAACTTGGTCGATAATACGGTTAGCGTCTTCTTGGGAGATATCCTCACGGGAACTCAAAACTGCGACTAGGGTATCGCGATTGAAAGAAGATAGGCGATCGCGCAACGCATCAAACCCTGCTTGTGGGTCATCAAACAATGTGCGAACATCACGCTTAATGCTATCGTAGTTGAGTTCCGGACGCTCTAAAGAGTTGAGGTAGTTGCGAATGCGACCAAAAACTCCATCAACCACATCTTGAATGCGCCGCTGGATACCCCGCACTTGTTCCACAACCTGCTCACGCACTGATATCATTGTATCTGCAATTCTTGCGGCTTCCTCATCACTCAAGTCTTCCCGCAGCTTCAGCAGGGTGATGATGGTGGAACGGTCAAATTGGGAAAGGCGATCGCCTATACTTTCTATTCCCACTTGTGGATCATGCAGCAACAGATTGAGGTCGCGCTTAATACCTTCTGGATTGAGTTCATCTTTGCCACTCCTGCGTAGGTACTCTTCCAAATATGCTTGGAAAGTTTGTACTCTTTGCTGAGTTCGGGTGGCTAGGCGACGAGGTGTATGTATGATGTTGCGAATCGAAGTTTGCACAGAATCAATAACTTGATTGACTTGCTCTTCACTCAAGTCCTGACGTTGACTGAGCAACTTGACTAAGGTATCTCTATCAACCTGTGACAACCGACGACGCAGTGAGACGACGCCTTCTTTTGGATTTTGGAACAGTGTATTCAAATCCCGCTGAATTCCTTCAGGGTTGAGTTCTTGTTTACCCGTGTTCCGCAGATAATCTGCAATTGTGGTCGTTACGGAGTCGTACTGTTCTTTAGCTTTATCTACGACAGTTCTTGGTGCATAGCGAATGTTACTCCAGTTTTCCTCAACATTGTCCAAGATTTGATTCGCTTGGTCTTCGCTCAAGTCTTGCCGCTGACTCAGTAATTTCACTAATGTATCACGATCAAAACGAGACAACCGCGCTCTCATTGCTGCAAATCCTGCTTGTGGGTCATCTAAAAGTCTTGTGAGGTCAGCGCGGATACCGTCAGGGTTAAGTTCTTCTTTGCCTGTGTTCCGCAGGTAAGATTGTAAATTCAACCACAACGATTCAGCTTGATATTTTGCCTGCTCTGCAATTCCTTTGGATTCGACTAAGACTTGATCACGCTGTTTTTCTAACTGGTCAAGGATTGTGTCTGCTTCTTCTGGATAAATATCATTGCGTTCTAGCAGGATTTCCCGCATTTCCTGACGGTCAAACTGAGCAAGTCGGCGAGAAAGAGTTTCATAATCTGCATCTGAATCTTCCAACAGAGGCTTGAAATCCCGATGAATGCCTTCTACACTTAAGTCTGACTTGGGGGTCACAAGTAGATAGCTTTCGACTCGGCGTTGCAAGTCTTGTACTATCTCTCTTTCTTCTTCTGCAGTGACCGCAATCAACACGTCTTGGCGGATCAATTCCAACTGATTTGCAATGCGCTGAATTTCTGTTTGAGTCAGTAGACCTCTAGTTTTCAGGATTTTAACAAAATCACTCCGAGAAAGTCGCTCTAACTCTCGTCGTACTGTTCCTGGATCTGCGGCTGGATCGTAAATAACCTCACGAAATTCTTGGGTAACTTTTTCTGAACCGAGTTGCCAAGCGTATGTGTTAAGTAAGTAATTTTCTACATCAGCACGAATGGGAGTGTAAGGCTGTTTTGGTGTAGGAAGACCCAGCTTATCTGCTTGTTGGGTAAGTTTATCTTTAGCATTTGTCAAGGCAGCGAGAATTTTTTCGACATCCAAGTCTGATAAATCGGTTCGCCCCAACGCCACACCGGTTAAGGTTGTGATTGCCTGCTGAATTGTCCGTTGAATTGGACCTGGGGCGGTTTCTTGAGCTGCCCTTTGGTCAGCTTCTTTTGCAGACCGCATTTGGACCATCAGTTGATCCAGTTTGGCGTTGAGTTCATCAGTTCTGGTTTGTCCGGGTGGCAATGACTTGAGATAATTAACCAATTCTCCCAAACGGTCTGGCATTGGTTGTTGTTGACCGACCACCTGTTGCCAAACGCTATACAGTGTGTCAGCAATACGGTTGATTTCTCGCTTGGAAAGGTCAGTGCGACTGCTGATTAATTCCACAAACTTCTGGCGATCTATATTGCTTAGATCTGGACTACCGGCGATCGCCTTCAGTTGCGGATCGTTTAGTAAGCTTTCAAATTCGCCCCGAATCTTAGATATATCGAGTTCTGGTGGACGCACCATTTCCAAGTAATCTTCGACTTTATCTCGAAGCGTGCCGGGGTCTATAGCACTGCCTAATTCCCGACGTACAGCAGCAGCAGCAGCCTCAGCTGTTGCGACAACTTGCTGATTGACAGCTTTTGCCCCCAACGCAGCCGTCGCAGTTCCCATAATCGCTTGTAAGCCAGAAGTTGCTGTGTTGACTAACGAGCCAATTAAAGAACCCACCGTGGTTGAACTCACCCACACCAGCAGCAAGAAGTACGCTCCCCAAATCACCAACCCAAGAATTGCTCCTTGTACAGGAGACCAATTTCCAAAAATACTAAGTCTTACCGCTAAAAAACAAGCAATAGCAAGTGCGATCGTTACAGTTATTAATGTCCATAGTCCTACTGCTGTACCTATTTTGCGAATGGTACCGCCGAAACTTTCAACCTCTCCATGACCTCCATTTGAATCTGATGGACGACCCAAGTAGGAAATACCTGCAGCAACGGAGAGATTTGTGAGAACTAATTGTATGGCAAAAGCCAGGATCACACCAGAGATTAAAGCGAAGAAAAAGTGTGGCCCTAATCCAGGTAAATATGACTGGTTAGCATTTGTTGGCTGGTTATCAATTTGTGCCACCCAAAAAAGTGACCTGTATAATGCCAGTGTGATGTGCGTACTCTGAAACATCCTAATTTCTTCCTCTGTAGCTCAAGTTGGTGGCGATGAAAGTTACATGAGAGTAAATTTTGTATTTGTCATAATACAGTAAATTTTGTATCTATCATAAATACCCAACTCATGAGCATAGAATGCTGGAATTATAGTACTTTCAGCATCCCTCCAAGGTTTGAAAGCTTGCTACAGCGTGAGATAGAAGTTTTTCTACCTATTCAATTGCGTGAATCTTCTAGTGTCAAAGAAAAATTCCGAATTTTCACTCTTGACTTTTTTGTCTTATTTCCTATTCTGATTCCTTCAATTTTTACAAAAATTTTGTGAGGATTGATAGGCTTATTACTCATATGATATTCTATCGGGCTGCAAGCGGGAGGATGAGAACCCCTACCATGCGCGGGAGACGCATTGTCCCCGAAAAATTAGCCAGCCTTATTTACATCACGAGTACCCGACTTCGCCGACAGATCAACCAGGAAGGCTGGCTAATTTTTTACGTGTAAGACCCTCGGGGGGATGAAATCCGACTCGACGGGTTTTAACCCGGCGTTTCTGTTTCTAGGTATTGGCGGATAGCTTCGCGAATAAGGTCATTGATTGACCTTTCTGTAGAAGCAGACTTTTTCTTCAAATCTTCATACTCTTTATCGGATAATCGAAGATTGTAACGCTGCATAATCCCATATAAGTGTTAATATAGGATTAGTTTAACACCACTGGATGAAAAACTCCAAATAATAAAAACGTGTGTGCTAAACGTCTGAACCACGACAATTGTTAGCGTAGCGTGCGCCCTTGGCGCATAGATATGGGGTTGTGTTGAAAAGTCTTTTTTGAGCCGTCAACACGTAAAATCTAGTTCCTAAGAGGAACCGCTACGCTTCACGGTTGGAAGATACCAAAGTAGCCGCACAGCCTAGAAATAGGTCGAGGCGGGTAGGACTGTTTGAACCAGTCAAAGCCCCTTTGGGGCAGAACAACGTTGCGTAGTCCGATTTCTAATCGGCGTAGCAACAACAGTTCAGAATCTACGTTTTTCAAAGCGTGGAGAGTTCAAGCAAAACATACCTCTAATTCACTCTAGTTGCCATACACTCTCCTCCACCCCGATCTAGTCCACCTTGATGTAGGATGACACGTGATGCCCTGCCTGTCTCATCTACTACGAATGTGCGTTGAGCGTTTATCACCTTCAAAAAAAACTTTGTTGAGGACTCTGGAAACATTTCAACTCGTTCTTGTCCAGCCCATTGAGTAAAAATGTGATTAGACTCTTTTGTAACGGTCAAGACCAATCCAATGATCATTGGTATTGAATTAATGGAATCTCGGACGAAAAAATCATGGTTTGGGAAGGTCGTTTTGAATGCGATCAGCCGGAGGCTAATCGCATGTGCGTATCGCAAAAGTTAAAAAGATGCCGTGAAAAGTCAAATTCCGAGCTAATCTCTCTTTGATGATCATGAGCAAGCAATATTTGCTCTGCCCATGCTATCTCTTTCTACCAAGCACTTTTAACCACACCGATTCAAAACTGGCACTCATATATTTTGCTATTTTGCTCAGTTTTTACAAAGTCCCACAGGTCACGAGGTTCCGGCTTAGAAAAACAGCCAGCCTTATTTACCACGCGTAAACGAGGGGGCTTGACGATCAACACCTCAGCTTTGCTGTTTTTCTCTTCGCCTAATGCGTCAAAACCAGCTTATTCGTTACTTTTGTAACATTTTTTTACAAAAACTTTTTTTGCACCATCTCTAGGTGGATTTATTTAAGAAAACATCGTTGTCATAATCGTCCACAAGAGGTGCAGATGGTTTGTACCCAATGACAGAAAGCAGCAGAGTTGTAAATAGCTACATTGAAGTCAAGACACAAACTGAACTTGAACAAGGAAAAAAAATGGAAACTCGTCCTAGTACAAATTTGCCACCAGTTGCTACAGAATACAACGGCAAAGACCGCAATGCCTTTCTATTTGGTTTAAATCCCCAAGCAGAACTGTGGAATGGTCGATTGGCAATGATTGGTTTTCTTGCCTATCTACTTTGGGATTTGGCTGGCTACAGTGTCCTGCGTGATGTTCTGCACTTCATCGGATACTAATCTAAATTTTGTAGAGATGTAGCGTGCTACGTCTGTTAATCAAGTTAATCAAATATCAGCTTAATTTTGGAGAAACAAACAATGCAAACTCCTGAAAATCGCCCCTCTACAGATTTACCAACTGTTGCGACTGCTTACAATGGTGTAGATCGTAACGCCTTTCTATTTGGTTTAAATCCCCAAGCAGAACTGTGGAATGGTCGTTTGGCAATGATTGGTTTTCTTGCCTACCTACTTTGGGATTTGGCTGGCTACAGTGTCCTGCGTGATGTTCTGCACTTCATCGGATAATAGTCAGAAATTTAGTAGAGACGTAGTACGCTACGTCTCTACACTAAATATGAATGAAAACTTATTTTTTCTAGTTTTTTCTGAGTTTATTTCAGGATGTACTCAACCAAGTATTATTACAAGTTACTTTACAACTTCAATAGTGTTTTTATAGTAGAAAACGAACTAATACATAACATCCTGAAGTCAAAAGTTGTAGCAACATGACTGGTATACCATAGTGCAAAAAAGTTTTAAATGATATACGACGACCGTGCTGTTCAGAAATTCCTGCAGCGACGATATTAGAAGATGCTCCTACCAATGTACCATTGCCTCCCAAAGTAGCACCGAACATCATAGCGTAGAACATTGGCAGGACTTCGGGTGGAAATTGCCCGTGAAAATCTGGTGCAAGCACTTCTGTAGGTGCTAACCCAACGTTAACAACGTACTGTTTCAATAACGGTACCATTCCTACTACTAAGGGAATATTAGGAACAACACTGGATAACATCCCTACAAAAAATAGTAGAGATAAAGAACCAAAGAAAATATTTTTTCCTAAAATAATTGCTAATATCTTAGATAAACTATTGATGATACCTGTTTTTTCTAATCCTCCAATTAAGACAAAGATACTCATAAAAAATATCAATGTACTCCAGTCTATATCCCGTAATATATTGTTGACTGAGTCTATTTTGCTTTGATGTGATAAAAGCAGTGCTAAAGCTGCTCCTAGCAACGCAACACCAGCGGGTGAAATAGGAACTGGCAGATATTCTCCAACAACAAAAAATATTAGTACAAAAGCCATTATTAACCCACCGAGCATCAAAACCCGTGGATGATTGATTTGAGGATGTGGTAGTTGTTCAAGATTTTCTAGTTGTGTGTTCCAAATTTTGCGAAATAAAATTGGTAAGATAGCAACCACAGTAGCAACGGCGATCGCCCCTCCCAAACTTAAACGCCATAGATAATCTATAAAGCTGATATTAATAGCATCACCCACGATAAATGTTGCTGGATCACCAACTAAGGTTAACAGTCCTGCACTATTAGCAACAAAGACTAAAAGAATAAGTAATGGTACAAAATTTACCCCTACTTCTTGTGCCATAGGTGGAATTAAAGGCGCTAAAAGCATGACTGTGGTAGCATTTGGTAAAACAGCACAAATCGGAGTCGTAATCCCTACAATACCAAGTAAGAGACGATTGCCTTTTCCTTGAGCAAGGAGTACTATTTGTGTCGCTAGGTATTCAAAAATTTTGGTTGGTTCAAATGCCCTGATAAGCACCATGACTCCAAAGAATAAACCTAGTGTTCCATGACTGTTGCCGATATATCCAACAGCTTCTTCTAAAGTCATGACGTTAGTAAAAACCAGTAACAATGCTCCCAATAAGGCAGCAATTGTGAGGTGAACCCACTCTGTCATTATTAGTATAATGACACTTAGAAATGTGACAGCGCTAACAACTGTGTGCCAGTTTTCCACTCAAAAATCCTCTCTTATATTTTTTATTTAATAGGACTTACGCACTCGCGACGAAAAATAAGGCTTTGCGATTGCTTCCCTCCGGTCGCAATGACTCCAATTGCGTTATTTTTGCGTAAGTCCTGTTTAATTGAAAAAAAAACCACATATTTATGTGGTTTTGCACATCAAAAAATAGGAACAATCATCCTGTTAGTCAAAGGTTTAAGAAACAAAGTTTCTATACTCAGGAGTCTCTCCACAACATTCCCAACTATCTGGGCTAAATGTGTTTTTCATTGACAAAATTAGGTATCCCCAGTACTGAACAGGGAAAGTTATCACCAAGCTGTTGGACTATCGGATGATTAACAGAGTTACAGCCAAGTAAGAGTAAATTGGCAGCTTCTGATGTCACGACTTTTCTTAGTTCCTTGGCAATACAACCAAAGCGAAGATGGGCTTTAAAAGAACTTTTCCATTCTGCAGCTAGACAACTTGCTTGCCGAAGAATACATTCTGCTTGTGCAAATTTATCTACCAATATTTCTTGGGAATGGGCTGCATTATCTTGTGGTTTGGGTTGAGTTGTCACACCTGTGTCAAACTCTCTTAAGGAGAAACTAGTGGAACTGTATGGTGAATTTTGTTCCGTAACACCCTGAGTGACAAATTTTTCTCTTTGCAAAATATCTGCGCGATAACGATTCTGCTTTCCCTCTATCACATAGACAACTTGAACTGTTACTTGCGCCTTTGTTGCCAAACGTGTTTGATGAGCCATTAACAAGGCAATATCTAACGCAGTATGACTGTTGGGAGAGCTATTATAACCAACGATTAAATTGATTGATTTTGCAGATTGAGCCTGTGCAGAAACAGGTGTCTCTGGTACGGGAATTAATACCATTTGCTCAATCAAATCGTCTCTTCCGATTGCGTTTTGCAGACGCACCAAGATTGGTTTAAGATTCATAACTTTATAGTATCGCTAGAGAAAAATTTACAAAGACAATAATTGATTTGCTGTTTCTAACCCGTAATTAAGCTGATAGTTGCGAATTACGGATTATGAATGAGAAACTTTTTGATTACTCGTCTTGGGTGAAATACCGATCCAGGAAATTGAGCGCGTAGTTGCGCAGTTCGTAGTATTCTTTTGAGTTCCTCATAGCAGTGCGATCGCGTGGATGAGGAAACGGTACTTCTATGATCTCCCCAATGTTCGCAGCTGGTCCATTCGTCATGAGAATAATGCGATCCGACATATAAATCGCTTCATCCACATCATGGGTAACCATCATGACTGCTTGCCGGTGACTTTCCCAGATATCTAACACTTGCCGCTGCAATTTACCCCGAGTCAGCGCATCTAACGCTCCAAAAGGTTCGTCCATGAGCAACATTTTTGGGCGAATCGCCAATGCTCTGGCAATACCCACCCGTTGCTTCATGCCACCAGAAATTTCATCAGGATACTTATCAGCTGCTGCTGTCAAATTTACCATTGCCAGGTGTTCGTTCACAATGCTAATTTTTTCAGAACGATTAGCATCTTTTAGCACTTCGTCTACAGCAAGCCGGATGTTTTCCCGGACAGTTAACCAAGGCAATAATGAGTAGTGTTGAAACACCATCATACGCTCAGCTCCTGGTTTACGAATTTCTTTGCCATCTAACCGCACTGAGCCAGAAGTTGCTTTTTCTAATCCTGCCACAATCTTCAAAAGTGTGGATTTACCGCAACCAGAGTGCCCAATCACAGAAATATATTCATCTTCACCCACTGTCAAATTAACGTTATCTAAAACAACAAATTGATTGCCATCAGGTGTTCGATATGATTTCTGCAAATTTTCAATTTCTAAAAATCCAGTGCGCGGTGAAGCCTGATCATAGGTATCTTTTGAGAAAGAGGTAGATTTCATTTAACACTCCTGCAAAACTCTATTTATGAATCGTTCAAAAATGACAACATGAGTTATTCGTAAATCACTAAGGACGAATTGCCAAGAACAGTCAACACCAAGTTGACTTTGGTTAGTCTCTTAAGACATAAAGAAAGATTTAGGAGCGTTAGCTCTAATTTCAAAACTCTTAAGATATCCTTCTGGATCACTGGGATCAAAAGCTTTTTTGTCGATAAATAGTTCCGCCTGTTCTATCTTGTAATCTTCTTTTGGACATTCAATTCCCATGTCAGCAGCAATTTCTCGATACAAGTCAGTTCGCCAAGCTTTACGAGCTAATTCTTCAGCATTTTTGGGAATTTCTTTAATTTGTCCCCAACGAGCCGACTGAGTCATTAGCCAAAGACTCTGAGATTGCCAGAGAAATGTAGAATGGTCATTTGGTGCTTTCACAAGATTAGCCGGTGTGTCAAAGAAAATTGTTGTTTCAGGTGCTTTCCAAATCCGTTTTTGACTATCAAAACCGCCGTAATTGTATTCACCAACAATGGCTGGTTTTGTGAGTTTAAGTTTTGCTCCTGTAAACGATTTGCTCGTGAGAATTTTAGCGACTTCCTCCCGGTTTTTTGGATCACTACAATAGCGACAAGCTTCTATCATTGCCTTAACCAAAGAGCGATAGGTTTTCGGATTTTCTTGGATGAAAGATTCCATCACACCTAAAAGTCTGTCTGGATGTCCTTGCCAAATTTCTCTCCCTTGAGCAAAGGTGAAGCCAATCCCGTCATTACCAGTAATTGCTCGTGAATTCCAAGGTTCTGCCACCATATATCCTTGCATTGCTCCAATTCTCATATTCACGACCATCTGCGGAGGCGGGACAATAATAATGCGAAATTCTTGATCAGGAGCAACTCCAGCAGCAGCAGCTAAATAGCGGACAAAGTATTCATAAATTGCTGAACTCAGTACTACTGCCCAAACTTTTTTCTCAGATGGTAATTTTGCAAAGTAATTACGAAAATCTCGTCCAAACTCTTCTAAATTACCGTTATAGTCTCGCCAAGGACGCAATCCAGACTCCCACATTGCTTTATTCATCGTCATCGCATTACCATGACGGTGAATTGTCATCGCTGCACACAAAGGAGCATGACGTGCGCCTTCTGCACCTGTTCTCGCGTTTGTGACTGCACCACTCACCACCGGGGAAGCATCAAGGCGTCCAAAAATAATACCATCACGAGATGTCGCCCAGCTTGCTTCACGGCTGAGGGTGACATTTAAACCATATTTACGGAAAAGTCCTTTTTCCCAGGCTACAGCAAAGGGAGCGCAGTCATTCACTGGCACATACCCCACTGTAATGTTAGGTTTTTCTAGTGTCTTGGGATCGACGACTGGTTCTACCGCCGACGCCGCTTTTGACAAGCCTTTAGGAGCACGGTTAGCATTAATGGCACAAGAAGACATTCCAGTTGCGAATGCTGTTGCTCCTAGCCCTGTGATGAAGTTTCGTCGCGTCCAGTTGTTTGTGTTATTGTGACTCATGAAAAACCTCCTGCGGCGAAATGACTCAGAATATTAGCCACGAAGACACAAAAGTTCCTGTTTCATCTGTCACATCTTTTATTTGTGACAGTTCTAGCAGGTAGGCTGCTTGTTAAGCAGTGAGTTTTTCTGTGAATTTTGATATCTGAATTTAGAGTTGCTGAACTGCCCTACTCTGTACAATTCATCATTCGATTTCAAAAGCTCACATTTCTACCGCTGTAACACACTCTTATCAGAGGTTGTCATGCAATGGTACAATTCATGCAAATGACTAATTTGAAGTTATCGGGCGATGAGTCACAAAAGCTTGTATTCTACCTATGGCGTAATCAAGGAACAACCCTGTTAAGCCAATGACAAGCACAGCAAGAAAAACAGAATTGAGGTTCAAGCGACTCCATTCATCCCAGACAAAAAAGCCGATCCCGATACCACCTGTGAGCATTTCTACAGCTACGATCACTAGCCAAGCAATTCCTATACTAATTCGCAAACCTGTAAAAATATAGGGTAAACTTGCAGGCCAAATAATTTTTGTAATTCTTCGCCAATAAGGCATTTCGAGGACTCGTGCGACATCTATATAATCCTTATTAACACTGGAAACTCCCAAGGCAGTGTTAATAATTGTCGGCCACAAAGAGGTGATGAAAATGACAAATATTGCTGATGGATCTGCCAAATTAAAGATTGCTAGAGCAATCGGAAGCCATGCTAGAGGTGATACTGGTTTGAAAATTTGGATAATGGGATTAAGAACCATCATTGCCGTTCTTGACATCCCGATGAGAAAACCTACTGGAATTGCGACTAAAGCACCGATCGCAAAACCTAGTAAGACACGTCTAATACTTGCGATTAATAACCAGCCTATACCTAGGTTACCTGGTCCTCTTTGGAAAAATGGGTTCAGGATGTAATCTAAATTTGCCACTAATGCCTCGGGTGGAGTGGGCATTAACTCATGATTGGCAAGGGCAATAATCCACCATATGACAATCACGCCCAAAAAACCAAGCAAAGGCAGCAAGAAGGCATCCCTTATAATAATGGGCTTAGTTTGTTTCCAAACTGTTCGACTAGCAACCGCCAAAATAGCAGCTACATTCAGTTGAAATATCATTAAGTTGACCTCAACAGACTTAAGTGCAGGTACAATTAATCCGAGCAGCACCAGCCCAGGACACTGATGAGATCAACCATTACAATAATGCCGTCCCTTCAGTCTCCTCTCATTGCCTACGAAGTTAGCTGACGGGCTAGGGTTGAGAGATACCCTTCTTATAGAATTAGGAAAAAACAAAAAGTCAGTTAAAGATATATCTATATTTTGGTTATTCTTTAACTTTGTTTTTCTGTTTTCTATAAGATACGCCCCATATGTTGGTTCCTCCGCTCCAACTCATGCAATGCAATTTGTTGGATTAGGCTGACTTACTCTTAACTTTCTGACAAATGTAACACTGGTGCATAGTAGCGTCAAGTTACCTTAGGATATACTTATTTCCACTAAAAAGCAAGCATCTTCATGGAGAAAGTTTATCTATATTTAGATATATAAATATTATTTTGATAGATTATTTCAATCATATCTCAAGTTGTATATTTTTATTTTTAATCATTATTTTTTTGACACAAATGTAATATTTGTATATTTTACATAAAGATAATAAAATCTTTATCTTGTGTTTGTATACAGCGGTTTTATAAGAATTGCTGCACTTGTTAAGCGTTCAAGAACTGCCTACTCCGAAGCTCCGACCAGAATTTGTAAGGAGTTTAGCATGATTGGTGTATTTATTTCACCAATAGTCATCAACAGAAATAATATTATAAATTATTCCGCTCGCCTTGAATTTGTTATGATGAATTCATCTGCAATTTAGTTAAATTGGCGCAAATTTTTAAGTTATGCAAAGAAAATTCAACGTAGGGTACGTTAGCTGAAAATATAACACACTATCAACAATTTCAGGTGCCGTACTTTCTTCTAACACACCCTACCTCGACTTCATATTAGTTTACATACATTGATTTTTCTTGCTGACTGACTTACATTTCACTTCATTTTGCACGAAATAACTTTAAACAAGAAAGAACTCACCGAGTCTGGAGCCACGCCTACGCTCTGTCTCCAGTTAGCAATGAATACTGCATTCTGACTTCTTCTTTAAATAAGTATGGTGCCTGTCATCCTGGTGGTTTGTATTTGATGGAAATGAAAAACATGATAAATAACTCATGCTGTGTATTTCTTACACCACCTGATAAACAAAACTGAGACTTGCCCAATGATTGACATCCAACACATAGGAATCAGTTACGGTGCTGTTTATATCGCTGACAGCACTGGCATTATGCAAATCTTGCAGAAGAGCTTGTGTGACTTCTAAAGGGGCGATTAAGGGGTGAATGCGGTGTTGTTCTGTTTTAGGCGGCTTCGCAGCTTCCAAAGCCAAGAGAGATTGGGTAAAAGGTGCAGTACTAAAGATGAGTTGGGTTTCACTTAAAGAAGTTGGTTCTTGCACAACCCATTCAAAACCTGAAGTCGTTTGTGGTATTGTCAAAGTCTCCCCTGGAGAGATCACTATATCTTTGAGGACTGGTTGAACTTTTGATGGTTCTGATTCAGTACTCTTGCACCAAGGAAATAAGGCGATCGCAGTCCTACTACTATTTAATGCTAAGAGCATCAGATAAACAGGGCGATCGCTGATATTTTCGACTCGGTACTGTATCTTACTACCAACACTCACAGTTGTAAGACTTCCGAGTTGTGGAACAGATGCTTTGTTGTTTGACGTTTCAGTACTTTGGGTTCGCAGCGTTTCTCGTTGTATGAGTGCGCGAGGTGTTAAAGCGCCAATCAGTTCTAATGTTGCCTTAATTCCCAAGCGAGAAGAACCTGCATTCTCCGTTAATCGCCATAATTTTGCCGCCAGTAAAGTTTGCAGTTTTGCTCCTAACCTCTGTGCAGCGGTTTTCACTGCTTCTCCCGCATCTCCAGCAGTGTTTGGAATTAACTCGCCACCGAGAGAAAATAAGCCGTAAGGAGTGGGAGACACAACTGTGGAGTTTGTTGCTGCTAAATCTTTATTCTTCGCTTGTGGTAGTCTGCCAAAAAGATAATCTGCTGGTTGTTCTCCTGCAATGACACTTGATACATAGGGTGTTGCAAAAGCACTTGTCGCATCTACTCGCTCAATTCTTTCGAGTTCATTGAGAGCAATTGTTAAACTTATCTTCCGGGGTATAACTCGCACAGCTTCCTGAACAAGTTGCCCAACTTGGAGAGAAGTTGTACTTTCAGGAATAGAAATTTGCGCTTTTGCACTCAACCCAGCACGCGATTTCACAACCAGCTCCACATTATTTGACTCTTCTTTTGTGACTAGAGTGAGTCGTGAATTCACTCCATAGTATTCCAAAACTGGTGCAGGTAATCCCCCCAGCCATAGTAAAATTGTTTTCCCGTCGTCTTCTACTCCTGTAACGACTCCTTCTGCATAAGTGCTGCTTGCAAGCAAAATATTTGTAATCGATGTACGAGAAAGCTGATTTTTTGGATCTAGCAATAAAGCTGGTTGCTGTTTTGTGCTACCCAACTGTTGAATAGAACCTGCTATATCAGAAAGACACACTTGAATTGTTGTTGTTGGTGTGGCTTCCCATAAATACTGGGTTAAGGCATGGGTAAATAATCCAGCACTAAAACCAGAAAACTGCTGCTCTCTTGCCAATTGCTCAGGGAGAGAGGTTGCGCAAAGCACAACGGCTGACTGCTCACTAGAGGCTTTTTCTTGTAGCTGTTTTTGCAACTCAAGTTCTTCTGCTAACAGGATAGCTTGTCCTGGTCCTGGACAGCTGCGAATTCCCAAGTTCGTTGGCAAAGAGTTGGAGGGAGCATAGTAGCTCGTATCCAATACTGCTGCTATATGATTTGTGGAAAGCGATCGCAACATCAGCAATAGTGTTTCTTCCAATAAGTAGTTGACAGTTTTGGTTTCTTGTGTATTTATTTCATCAACTGGAACGAGAGCGTTTTGCTCTGTTTCTTGTGTTTCCAATTTGATACGACTGCCATAGCCACTATAGTGGAAGACAACCACATCATCAGGTTTGGCTTGCTTAACCAAGTGCTCGAAAAAAGCCGTCTCGATAGATTCCCTCGTCGCTTGTGCATCAGTTAACGAGACAATATCGGAGGCACGAAAACCAAAGCGGTGAATCAAAAGTTCCCTTTGCAGTTCTACATCGGTTAGACAACCGGTAAGAACTGGAGATTGTGGGTACTGATTGATACCGACTAATAAAGCCAATTTACGCGGTACAGATTGTGCCAATGCTTGATAATAGCGGCTTCCCAAGGTCAACCACCCTGTCTCAACTGCACTCAATACCGCGAGTATAGAGCTAAAACTTTGTAAAAACGTTCGCCGCTTCATAAATTAACTATCAGCCCTCAGTCCATGAGCTATAGCTTAAAGGGCTGAGGCTGTAGTGTAAAGCAACCTTTTACACTTTATTATTTGCCTTTGATGTGCTTTAAATTTGATAAGTATGAACTGGTACTTGGATTGCTCGCGCCAATTCTGCAGCGACTTCTGGACGAGAAAATTCTGGTGGAGGTAACTCGCCTCGACGCAGCATTTCCCGCACTTTTGTTCCTGAAAGATGAATACGCTCTTCTGGAAGACTAGGACTTGTTTTACTTGTCGCCATTTGCTGGGTACGCATGCAATAAAAGGCGTGTTCAAACATCATCGGCACAATACCCAGTTCTTCAGGCTTAAACTCATCAAAGATGTGCTGAGCATCATAAGTGCCGTAGTAGTTACCGACTCCAGCGTGATCCCGACCAATGATAAAGTGAGTACAACCGTAGTTCTTGCGAATCAGAGCATGGAAAATTGCCTCTCGAGGACCAGCATAACGCATAGCCGAGGGATTAATTGCTAAAAGAACGCGGTTATGTGGGTAGTATTTTTCCAGCAAGATTTCGTAGCAACGCATTCTTACATCTGCAGGAATGTCATCTTCTTTTGTCGCTCCTACCAATGGATGCAAAAATAGACCATCCACAATTTCCAAAGCACACTTTTGGATATATTCATGAGCACGGTGGATGGGGTTACGAGTTTGAAACCCAACAACAGTTTTCCAACCCATTTCTTGAAACAACTGCCGAGACTCGGCGGGATCAATTTGGTATTTTGGAAACACAGGATGAGGAGCGCGTTGTAATAACCACACATCACCTGCTAAATTTACAGAACCTTGATTGTAAACTACCTGTACACCAGGATGCTTTGAATCATTAGTTCGATAAACATGAAGGGCTTCGCGGGTTTTGTCGTAATGATATTTTTGTGTTAATTCTAATACCCCAATATATCGACCAACAGAATCATCCAAGCGGATTAAATCACCTTCTTTTAAGGGGGCGGCAACTTTCTCATCCACCGAGAGTGTAACAGGAATTGACCAAACAGTACCGTTAGCCAGCCGCATTTGATCAACAACGCGGTTATAGTCTTCCTGATTCATAAAACCAGTCAGTGGACTAAAACCACCAATTGCAATCATTTGCAAATCCGATACCGCCCGTCCATCAAGTTGAACTCGCGGTAGAAAGTCGGCTTTTGAAAGAAATACTTGTCTTTGCTCAGGTGTAGCGATGCGATTCACTAACTGCCCACCGTGAGGGGTTATGCCATTAGGATGATAACTCAAGGCTGTCCTTTTTGTACGATAACTACATTTTTTTTTAATCTATGTATTTAACTTACCAAACCATAGGACGCATAGAGCAAAGATTATGAGTAATCGGAAGGAGGGAGGGAGAGAGAGAGGGATGTTTTCCTACACTTTCACAGTCTTTTTCATTTTCCCTCATCCCTGATTCGTCATTTCGCTAAACTGTTCAATGATCCCACCAGCCAACACTTTCTCCCCGTCGTACCACACAGCGGCTTGTCCGGGGGTAATGCTGAACTCAGGTTCATCAAATACTATGCGAACATGAGAGTTTTCTAAGGGAATCACTGTGACGGGTACAGGAGTTGAACGGTAGCGAACTTGTACTTGAGCCCGGATGGGAGTTGCTGGTTGAGCAATAGATACCCAATTTACCCTTGCGACAGTGCATTCTGGTGCTCGTGCTTTGGTGCGATCGCCTACAACAACCCTGTTATTAACTGCATCCAATGCAATCACATACAATGGTTCAGCTGCGGCGATACCTATACCTTTACGCTGTCCAATTGTGTAATGATGAACACCATCATGTTGACCGAGTATTTTACCTGAAGTATCAACGATATCTCCTTTTTTGGGTGTGAGATATTTATCAAGAAACGCTCGCATTGAGCCGTTACTTTCTACCAAGCATAAGTCTTGGCTTTCTGGCTTATCTGCTGTTTTCAAGTTATATTCATCAGCAAGACGACGGGTTTCGCTTTTGTGCAATTCTCCAAGTGGAAATACGCTTCCTGCTAGTAAATCTTGCGACAAATCATAGAGAAAATAGGACTGGTCTTTGTTGCGGTCAATTGCTCGCAGCAATTGGTAACGTCCAGAAACTTCATCATACTGAATGCGAGCATAATGACCAGTCGCAATGCGATCGCATTTCAAATTTTCGCGAGCGTACTGCAACATGGGACCAAATTTCACAGTTTTGTTACATTGTGAGCAAGGCAAAGGAGTGATCCCAGCGCTATAACCAGCCACCAGGTAATCAATAATATTAGTGGTAAAGACGTCCCGAATATCAACAATATGATGGGGAATGCCCAGCTGTTCACAAATATAAGCCGCATCTATCATACCTTCAGAGCAGCATTGACCTTTCCCTTTCATCAGCCAAAGGGTTAAACCAATAACTTCATAACCTTGATGGTGCAAAATGGCTGCTGCGGTGGAACTATCAACGCCACCAGAAAGACCAACTACGACTTTGTTCATAATGCATAAATTTAGCGCTTGCTTGTGATGGTTCCCGATGAGTACAACTTTGTACTCTGGTTAGGTCTTTAGGGACTTTACCAACTCTACGTCGTTGGTGTGAGTGGTATTTCCAGGGTACCAAATTTGGCAGTTCTCGCCCACTTTCTGCGTTTTCACACTAGGAACAGATTTCCGAGACTACGAAAACTTCGCTAACTTTCGCTAACTATTGTATGATTTTGCTACAAAGATATTTTAGATTCTAAATAAAATCCCTGGTAATTTTTTGAAGTCCTGCATGCGTCATTCACATGTTTGCGCAATTGACAACCATAAATAATATGCTCAACGCAAGACCCAATCAGGTTATGGCATTTATCAAAATCAGCCGACCATCTTTGACTTTGCATCTGCTTTTAGGAGGATGGTTAGCTTTTTTATGTCAATCTAACTTAGCATATGCCCAAATTAACCGTGGCGAAGAAGCTTTCATCGCGCAGCGCTCGGTGTATGATGGGGTACCACCTGCACCTCCAAGTTCTGAACCGTTACCAGCACTACCTTCTAATCCAGAAGGTTATACACCTCCTGAGGTGAATACACCGTCTCAACGTTCTATTGAATTTCAAGCAGAGCCGTCGTATCGATATAACCGTGGTTCCGCTCCTTATAAAGTGTATGTTGATAATAATGATTATGGACTACAGCGAGGAACACGTCTAATTCCAACAGATGCTTTTAGACAGCGATTTCAAGGACGTTCTGTCATTCAAGTAGGAGCCTTTAGGACAAGAGAAGGAGCAACAAGCTTAGCCAGAAAACTAGAATCCAACGGTGTATATTCTGCAAGAGTCGTCTATAGCGATCAGGTTGTCTACAACGGACGGGATGATAGACCTGATGAACAAGACATTTCCTATGATTCTCGTAGAGGCGATGATCGTAGAGAAAGGTCCAACTATTATTATGTCATTCTTCCTGCCAAAGCGGAAGAGATACCCTACTATAGAAACGAAATCAGGCGTTACGTCAGACGAAATGTCTATGCAGGACGAGATGTATACGTTATTCCCAGAGATGAACCGCGAGGACCACATGTAGCAGTTGGACCTTTTGTCAAGCGTTGGCAGGCAGAAGAATGGAATAGTTATCTGAGGAAAGATTCAAGATTTGGTAATGCCAGGGTTTACTATGGTAAGTGAGTCGGTAAGTGAATCATCCAAAAAAAAGATGGCTTGAATATCCTTGAACATTAACAGCCTCCAATGCCGTAAGTCAAAATAATAGTATGCAGCTGCAGGAGGCGCTACCATGTCTGGTTTAACACAAATTATTCGGAATCTTTTTATTCGCCTTGAAGGTTTTTTCTCTGTTGTTTTTAGAACTGTGTTTAATTTCCTGGGAAATCTGTTTGGTTTCTTCGGTAGGCTTTTTGGATTTTCCAATTCTGGATATTTTCTAGAAGCTGATCAACAACAGAGCATCAAACGAGAAACAACACAACAATCGGTTTCGACTGAGGCTTCAAAAGCTTCCCAAACCCCTACGACTTCTCGTCGTCCTAATCCCCAAATGGACTACTACCGGAAAATGGCTCAGGAAGTCAAAAAGAGCTAGATTTCACTAAAACTGTGGAGGCGATAGGCGATCTGCTGAAGCGCGTAGCGTGCGCTTTGCGCTCGTAAGGCTAGCGTTGCTATCGCCTCCTGTCAATTTCCACAATTTTTTTAAGTGCAATAGACATCTTGCAACTGTTCTTTGTAGCCTACACCTTAGCGCATACGAAACGCAGTGTAGGCTTCGTCTTTGGCGTACGCTTTGCGTTTACGCTCAACATGACATTTCAAGAATTTTTGCAAGAAGTCTAATGAAATTCCTTTACAGACTATGAATAGGCTGGGCTGGGCAGATTTGTCTATTTTTCAACCAACCCTGCAAAACATAGCTAAGAAATGAAATGCACTTACACTGCTACTTCTGATGCAAAATAAAAGACTGCATTGGATTGTTCTTTATTATTGATCTACACCCTCTTCAGTTCAAAATCGGTTTTCTGTTTCTGCTTTCAATACTTTTCTCGTTGAGACATTGTCTTTATTAAGTTTTGTCTAATCTGCATCTGCTTTTACATTGTAGATAATGAGTTTCTGGTCATTCTGAACACTGCTTGAAGAATAGTGGGCAATGACAAACAGCGGTAGCGTCAGAGTTAAAAGACCGATCACTGTTCCTACAATCTCTGCCAATCTATGGGAAGATGTACTGGCAGGGTCAGCAGATTGGGTATTTGAATGCATAGAAAATCGAAGTTTTTGAGATTTATTTTGTTTTGACTTTTGTTTTGACTCTTTTTTAAGAGAGTCTTGCTTCTATTTTAACCATCTTTTAAAATTATACTATCTATTAATAAATAATATCAATCTTTTTTGAGGTTATCTATAATTTGTTTTCGTACATAAAACACTTGATACCAAATTCCGAGTGAAATATTTTCTTTTTGATTTTGTCATGAATCTTACAAGCTACCTTCATTTTGTCATGTCATCATGAATGTACGCTTCTTCTGAGAGAAAGGTATTAAAGTTTACATTGAAGTCGGAAAGAATTTTCATCGATGAATCAGACCAAATTATTCTTGTAAGAATTCACGCCCATTAGGAGTTAGACAATTTTAGATAGGACTTACGCACCAAACCGGGTTTCTTTACTGACATCTTGCACCATTTTCAACAAGACCTAAAAAACCGGGTTTCTAAACGGGAAATTAAGGTTTTAAAGTGTTGTCATTTTCAAGAAACCCGGTTTTTGACCTTGGTGCAAGATATAAGTTTACGAAAAATCGTCATTTTAGCCGTAAGTCTCTGTTGAGAAACCCGGTTTCTTTCGTGTCTGTGCGTAAGTCCTGTTAGATTTTAGATTTTGGATAATGGAATTGACCCCACAGATCAATCAGGGGGCTTGGAAATTTTGGATTTCAGATAATAGCATGCTTTTGCAAGAGATACGCTAGAAATGTAACACAATACTAACTTTTCCAATTTTGAATGAGCAATCATATGAACAACTTTTCAGTAAATGCACTCAAAAAATATTTTCAACTGTATATGAAGAACTTCGAGTATTAACTGAGTCATTCATCAGAAAAACCACTAAACAAATATTTATGGGTCATAGAATAGTCTGTAGACAGAAAATTTAATAATATCTCCTACATCTTATAGCTTAAGCCCAAGGAATGATTTCATATCTAAACATTACTGAAGATATATTAAACCTTTGACAAAAACACAAGACTTACGCACGAATAACCTAACTATAGTCCGCAGCGACTGTCCCTTGCGCGTACCGTTAGGTATAGAAAAGCAATCGCAACCTGCTTTTTTTCGTAGCGCGTACGTAAGTTCTAATGGTATAACCGGCGTTGCATTCATCATAAAAAAACCGCCACTTAATTTAGGGCGGTCTGGTTAAGCAATCGGAGGGTATTTACAGCTTACTCTGCCAGTTTTAGGATTGTTGTAACAGGGTTTGCACTTGTTGGTGATATAATGGACCAAATGCAACTATCGTTTGGCATATGCACTCATGGGTTCTTTGATAAATCTTATATAAAGGTGTTTGAACGTAGACTTGATAACGCGGGGCATTCCAAAATCGATGGCAAGTAACTTGTCTGGTAGTCGCCAATCATCGATTTTTAGTAAGTCGGGATGTAGGTGAGGAAAGTTGATGTCGTTCAGTTCACCAGCTAACCCTAGTCGCATTGATGCAGCGAGAGTGGGTACTTGTTCTGGTGGAACATTGAGGATTTCCACTATTGCACGATCCAAGGCAAAAATATCTGATGATGCGGCTAAAATCCCTAGTGGACGAGGTTCACCACCGCTAGGACCATTGCCTTCATGACCGATGATACCATCAACGATGGTTAAGTCAGGATGAATTGCCCTGGCAGTTTCCACTAACATTTCACCAAAACGATTTGCGTCTTTTCCGGCTTCCATGTGCCACCAAGCTTTCATTTTGCCTGGAACGCAACCAAACAGGTTTTTGACTCCTAAAGTCAGCACCAGTTGAGTATGAGATTTCACCTTGGGTAGGTTAATCACGACATCCGCTTCCATTGCCTCTTTACACAGTAGCAGATGATCAAAGTCTTCGCTGACAGTTTGGTAACGCTTGCCTTGAAAATCGATGATCGGGAGATTCAGTTCTTCTAAAACAGGCTGATAACCATTTGCGACTGCGACTCCCTTGGCACTTCCAAAAGCGGGACTATCTCCCAAAAACGGTTTACCACCTGCTTCTATAACCATCTGGGCGACTGCATAAACCAGTTCTGGGCGAGTCGTACACTCTTTACCAGGACGTGCGCCTGTTAGCAGGTTGGGTTTGAGTAAGACGCGGTTTCCCTGTTTGACAAACGCTGGTATTCCTCCCAAAGGTTCCAGCAGTGTTTCTAAAGATTCCCGGAGTGCTTCCCGTTCATAGGAAGTGGCGCGAATTAAACTGACAGATGGTTTTTGAGTTTGCATGGTCAAATAAAAAACGAAGAAGAAAAAAGTCAAGAAGGAAGAGTTGTTTCTTTTATCTTCCTTCTTTCTTCTCTAATCCGATGTGCCGTCTAGTATATTTAGAGGCACTATCGCACTCATTTGTTCCAGGTTTAAGACTTCGGCTAATTCTGTTTCACTCATGAAACCACGTTCTAAGACAATTTGCCGCAAAGACTTACCAGTTTCTAAAGATTCTTTCGCGACAGCCGCTGCATTCAAATAACCAATGTGCGGATTTAATGCTGTGACTAAGGCTAAACTGCCTTCAGCGTATGCTAAACAACGTTCCTGGTTGGCGGTAATGCCTTTGATGCAGCGTTCAGTAAGGGCGGCGATGGTGTTACCGAGAATTTCGATGCTGTGAATTAGATTATAAGCAATCAGGGGCATCATCACATTCAGTTCTAATTGTCCTGCTTGTGCAGCAAGGGCGATCGCACTGTCGTAACCCATCACCTGAAAACACACCATCGATGTCATCTCTGCCATCACTGGATTGTACTTTCCTGGCATAATTGAGGAACCAGGTTGCACGGGCGGTAGTTGAATTTCTTTTAAGCCAGTTTTTGGTCCCGAATCCATCAGACGCAAATCATGAGATATTTTAACTAAGTCTTGAGCTAGATTGCGTAAAGCACCAGAAACATGAACAAATGGTGCCATACTCTGCATTGCTGCCATAAGATGGGGTGCAGGTTCTAGTGGGAGATTTATCAAATCTGATATTGTATCTACCACACGGACACGATACTGAGGATGAGTGTTTAAACCTGTTCCTGCTGCACTTCCTCCCAAACCTAACACCATTAAATCAGAAGAAGCTGTGTAAATGCGGTTTTGATGTTCTGTTAGGATATATGCCCAAGCGCGAAAATTCTCACCCAAGCGCACGGGTACAGCATCTTGCATGTGAGTTCTGCCAGATTTGACGACATTTTGAAATTCTTCGGCTTTTTCTTCCAATGCTGCTATTGCTTTTTCTAAAGCCGGATGTAGCGTTTTTGATAATGCCAATAAGCCACCAATACGAATTGCTGTGGGAATGACATCGTTGGTAGACTGTCCGTAGTTTACGTGGTCGTTGGGACTCACGCGCTTGTAATTGCCTTTTTCTTCGCCGAGAATTTCTAAAGCCCGATTTGCCAGGACTTCATTAATATTCATGTGATGGGAAGTTCCAGCACCAGCCTGATAGACATCTACCACAAATTGGTCGCGAAACTTACCAGCAAGCACTTCATCAGCAGCTTTCACAATTGCTTGACTGACATCTTGGGGAATACAGCCGAGTTTACCATTGACTATTGCTGTAGCTTTTTTAATAATTACGCCGGCATCTACGTAAGTAGATAAAGGTTTTATGCCGCTAATAGGGAAGTTTTCTGTTGCTCGTAGTGTTTGAATTCCGTAGTAAGTGTTACTTGGTAGTTGGCGATCGCCCATCGAATCGCGTTCTATTCTCACTTGAGAATTGATTTGTTGAGTCATACTATTTTTTGAAATTAATCATCACTTCCCGAGTGTATATTCTCCTAATCCCCTTGTCCCCTTATCCCCCTCAAGCTGTTACACCTATAGTTAGCAACTAGACGGATTATCAGCATTAAGTTTCCGAATTTTGAATTTTGAATTTTGAATTGTTTATGACTTTACCTAACTGGATTACCTTCTCTCGCCTTCTAGGGATACCATTTCTGCTTTACGGTTTACACAACCCGACACCCCAAGCCAGATGGATTTGTTTGGCAATTTTTCTCGTCGCCTCGTTGACTGACTGGTTAGACGGCTATTTAGCACGGAAACTTAACCAAATCAGCGATTTGGGCAAGTTTCTTGACCCCTTGGTTGATAAACTACTTGTACTTGCGCCGTTACTAGCTTTAATTGAACTAGGACAAGTTCCTGCTTGGGGAGTCTTTCTTATATTAGGGCGAGAGTTAGCGATCGCAGGTTGGCGCGTTAGTCAAACTAAGATTACAGGGGCGAATATTTGGGGCAAACTCAAAACTGTGAGTCAAATTGTGGCGATCGCACTTCTGATTGCACCTCTACCTCAAGTCTGGCAATTACCTGCCATAATTGCTTTCTGGATTTCTGTTGTCCTCACAATTATTTCTGGTGTCATTTATCTTTTACCGCCAAAAGACAGTGTTAACACTTCGGAATAACTGTTTGACAGCTACTCTAGAAATATGATCCTAGCTGCGCTCAAATTCAAAATATGGCAATTCGTGCCAGCTGCGCTATCAAAATTTAAAATTCAAAAATAATAATCATACTGCTCGCGGGTAAAATTTGAACTTGTGTCATGCAGAACGTAACCCTTCGCTTCGCGAAGAATGACAGTTTTTAGCCGTTTTTAGTATAATTTGAATTTTCATTTTTTGAATTTACTTATTTTCATCAGGACTTACGCAAAATAATGAGAAAATAAACCGCAAAGGACGCAAAGAGCACGTTAGCGCAGCGTGCGCCCTTGGCGCATAGGTAAGAGTGTTTAAAAGGGTTTTTGCGTAAGTCCTATTCATGCTTGGGCATTGTTTAGACACTTGCCCTGAAATAAGATACCAGCCGTGTGTGTATGGGTTGCGACTACGGCGAGAGATTTAAGTTTGACGGCTAAAGCACTGGTACAGTAGTCCCAAAAACCCGGTTTCTATAAGTTGAGTCAACGAGATATCAAGCTTTGCAGGCGAAGAAACCGTGTTTTTTTCTCCATCTTGATTACTGTACCGGTGCTCTAGTATTTTAATTTTGCCATCTGTGCTGAAACGATTATGAGAGCAATATGAATTTTTGTAACAACCTCAGAAGACTATGAAATAAAAATGAAAAGAATATGAGAGCATTATGAAAACCAAAGGAGTCTTATTGATGAACGACTTCACTCAACAGATTCAAAAACTTGAGATTTTTAAATACTGGGAACGCTTTTGCAACTGGGTTACCAGCACAGACAACCGTATCTATGTAGGTTGGTTTGGAGTGCTGATGATTCCTACTTTCCTAGTCGCCATCATCTGTTTTACCCTTGCTTTCATCGTTGCACCGCCTGTAGATATGGACGGTATTCGAGAACCAATCGCTGGTTCAATCTTGAGTGGTAACAATATCGTGACTGCTGCTGTAATACCGACTTCTGCGGCAGTTGGACTACACTTTTATCCAGTGTGGGAAGCTGGGAATATCGATGAATGGCTTTACAATGGTGGCGCTTACCAACTCATTGTGCTGCATTTCCTGATTGGCGTTTGGTGCTATCTAGGTCGGATGTGGGAACTGAGTTACCGACTGGGAATGCGTCCCTGGATTTTTGTTGCTTTCTCTGGTCCGGCGGCAGCTGTTACTGCAGTCTTGCTGATATATCCTATAGGTCAAGGTAGCTTTTCTGAGGGAATGCCTTTAGGTATCAGTGGTACATTCCACTTTATGTTCGCTTTCCAGGCTGAGCATAACATCCTGATGCATCCATTTCACATGCTGGGTGTTGCAGGTGTGTTTGGTGGTTCTGTACTCAGTGCTTTGCACGGTTCTTTGGTGACATCGAGTTTGGTACGTGAAACCAGCGAAATTGAATCTGCTAACGTAGGTTATAGATTCGGGCAAGAGACCGAAACCTACAACCTGTTTGCTGGACATACTGGCTTTTTCGGACGTTTGATAATTCCCAGCCTAGCGCTTCGCAGCAAACGTTCTGTTCATCTTTGGTTAGTGCTGCTACCGACGATAGGCATTTGGTTTACAGCTGTTGGTGTCGGGACAATGGCATTTAACTTGAATGGGTTCAACTTCAATCACTCTGTTGTGGATGGATCAGGACACGTTATTCCTACCTATGCAGATTTAGTAAATCGGGCTGATTTGGGAATTCAGTCTATGCATTCACCAAATGCTCACCATTTCCCAGAACTGTTGGCTGTTGAACCCTCTTTGGTCTAAAGACACAGAGAATGACGCCACATTCTTTAATTCAAAATTCAATCCGGGACTGCGTCCCGCTGCGCTAACAAAATTCAAAGTAGTCATTGTAGGGTGTGTTAGAAGGAACGTCGTCTCGCACCAAGATCTTAGGATGATGCACGATTCCTGCGGCATAACACACCCTACGTATATGTTCAAAAATCAAATAGGAGTCGTATATAAAGTAATTCATTTATTATTTTTGTATGAGTAAATCATACTATAAAAAAGCGTAAGAATTCAGGAGCCAGCAATTCTTGATTCAGAATACCTGAAGAATCAAGAAGAAATTTGATGGAATGAATACTAATCATCATAGACTCCTTATAAATTCTGACCGGAGGCGGAGCTTTCCTTGCTCCGCTTCTGACTCAAGAAGTCCTGAATTCTTACAAAAAAGCTTGCATTGCTTATCTATTGGTTTATGAGAGCAACTCATGAACTAATAGTAAGTAATAATTGATGCTATCTATTACCAAGTGAATGAACAGTGAGCAAAGAAATTTTCCACAAGCAAATAAATTAGCGATATCTATGCTAGGCTTATTTATAGGAATCAAAAAAGCGCGTATGGCAACAACCTTAAGGGGAAATAAAGATTAGTTCAACCTTGGTCTATTGCTCTGGTAAATCCGCATCAACTTGCTACGCTTTTTGTCACCAAGAGATAGATCCAAATGAAGACCGATAGCGACCTTCGTAACAATTTGAAGTCGATTAGAACCCGCTTGGGCATGAGTCAGCAAGAATTGGCTAGCTTAGCAGGTGTGACTCGTCAAGCAATTAGTGGTGTAGAGTCAGGACAATGCGCTCCTTCAGTCGCCATGACGCTTCGTTTAGCCAAGGCGCTTGGTTGCAAAGTCGAGGATTTATTCTGGCTAGAACAGGATTTGCCTCAAATCCAAGCAGTTCTGGCGAAATCTATCCCTTACAGTCAACAACAGCGAGTGAGTTTGGCGCGGATTGGGGGGCAATGGATTGCATATCCCCTGATTGGGAACGATGCTTTTCGTATGGAGATGATTGGGGCTGATGCCCAGATTGATAGTCAGATAGATACGAATACAGTCCAAGTCAGACTTCTTGACGATATAGACAGATTTGAAAATACAGTTGTGATTGCCGGTTGTGCGCCTGTACTTTCACTATGGGCAAGAGCCACTGAACGCTGGTATCCTCAACTGCGAGTCCAGTATAAGTTCGCTAACAGCATGGCTGCGTTGCATAGTTTATGTCGAGGTGAGACTCATATTGCCCTGATGCACCTGTACGATCCTCAAACTGGAGAGCATAATCTTCCCTTTGTTCGTGAAGTCTTAGCAGGAAAAGAAGCTGTTTTAATCACTCTTGGAATCTGGGAAGAGGGGCTATTAGTGCAGTCTGGTAATCCAATGCAAATTACAACAGTGACTGACTTAGTAGAAGCAAAAGCAAAGATTATTAACCGCGAAAAAGGAGCTGGCACTCGGTTGCTTTTGGAACGAAAACTGCAAGAAGAGCAACTGCCGTGTGATTCTATTAAAGGATTTGATAGTATCGCCAGAAGCCATCATGATGTTGCTTCTGCTATCGTTTCAGGACTTGCCGATGCAGGAATTTCTACAGCATCTGTAGCTGCAGCTTTTGGATTGGAATTCATCCCTTGGCATTCCTCACGCTACGACTTAGTGATTCTCAAGAAATACTTGGAAGAAGCACCAGTACAGCAATTACTCAATACCTTGGAGCATCGGTTTATTCATTCACAACTAGAAATTCTTGGTGGCTGTGATACCAGCAAAATCGGGGAGTTAGTGGCAACCATTTAGAGTAGATTACGATTGATTATGGTTAATTTTGTGGTGATATCAAGTTCGGATGAACACTTGTAATACTGACGCGCCAATTCGATTACATGAGGACGCGGGAAGTTTTGAATTATGAGTCATTAAGCAAACTTGTTGTCAGTTCTTAATGTCTACAAACAGTTTTTGCAACAAAGCAGGTATCACACAAATTCAAGGTAAAGCAGTTAGACAAATTGCTTTATTGATAGGGTTAAATTGTGAATTGTGCAACGTAAAAAGCAATGACTAGTCATTAGTTATTAGCAAAAATAAGTAACAGAAATGCCCTTCAGGTAACTTCTTGTAGGGTAGGACAAATAGTTACCAACAAAGACGAACATGATATTTCTTCTTTCTATGTATGCGGTAGAGCGATCGCCTCCTTAGGCGCTGTTGTTTGTCAATCACCTCAGGTTGGCACAACGACGCCAAAGTGCGACGTTCTACATACGCAAAACAGCTGTCACTTCAAAAGTGAACGCTTGATTAAACTACCAGACCCACTCATAAATTTATCAATTGCAGGAGAAAACTCATCATGTCCGTTGATGAAAAAATTAGACAAATAGCATTCTACGGTAAAGGTGGTATTGGTAAGTCCACCACTTCTCAAAACACCCTCGCTGCTATGGCAGAAAAGGGTCAACGCATTTTGATTGTAGGATGTGACCCGAAAGCAGATTCCACCCGTTTAATGCTGCACAGCAAGGCTCAAACCACCGTGCTGCACCTCGCTGCTGAACGGGGCGCAGTAGAAGATTTGGAACTCGAAGAGGTGATGCTTACAGGCTTCCGTGGTGTACGTTGCGTGGAATCTGGTGGTCCTGAACCTGGTGTAGGTTGTGCCGGTCGCGGTATTATCACCGCCATCAACTTCTTGGAAGAAAACGGTGCTTACCAAGACGTGGATTTCGTTAGCTACGACGTGTTGGGTGACGTTGTCTGCGGTGGTTTCGCTATGCCTATCCGTGAAGGTAAAGCACAAGAAATTTATATTGTCACCTCTGGTGAAATGATGGCGATGTATGCTGCTAACAACATCGCTCGCGGTATTCTCAAGTATGCTCACTCTGGTGGTGTGCGTTTGGGTGGTCTGATTTGTAATAGCCGCAAAACTGACCGGGAAGACGAACTGATTACCACACTAGCATCTCGATTAAGCACCCAAATGATTCACTTCGTCCCGCGTGACAACATCGTGCAACACGCTGAGTTACGCAGGATGACTGTGAACGAATATGCACCTGATAGTAATCAAGCTAACGAATACCGTACATTAGGAGAGAAGATTATCAACAATAATTTTCTTGCCGTTCCTACACCCATTGAAATGGACGAGTTAGAAGCGTTGTTGATTGAATTTGGTATCCTCGAAAGCGAAGAAAATGCTGCGAAACTGGTTGGCGTAGCCAAAGCTCAAGAAGAAGCTGAGAAAAAGCAAGAAGACCAGATAGGCGAAGCGTTAGAAGCATTGAAAAAAGGAAATGTAGAAGTCGTTGCTAGTAGTGACAAGAAGTAAGACTATTGTTCCTACGAACGCTGGTGAAAACAAGGTCAGTCATTTTTGCCTGGAAATAAAATACCAGCCGTGTTTAACAGTAACGGCTTGGTGTTGAAGGATCTAGTGGTATTTTATTTTTGTGGTCCTCCCTAAGCAGGTAGGCTTTTTAAGCCTGCCTTCTCCTCAATTGTTGAAAGGATTTGGAGGTGGTCAGATAGCTCATTTATGGTTCTATACTTTGAAGTTTTCCATGTCAGCATAAATTTGTCAATATTCGTGCGGTAAAACGACTAGTTTCGTTTTTGGTTTTCTCCTTTTATTTGGTTAGTTGGTTACATTTTATGGAAGAGAAAAAAGCAATTTCCTATTCCTTTTTTCTCTATCTATCTTTATATGGATTTTCTACTTTTATGAGTCGTCAAAATATATTGAATAAGAACGTAGAACACAAAATGCAGAATGAAGAATATGTCTCCAGAGACGTTCAAGAGGATTGTGCTTTTGATGGTGCAATGGTTACCCTAGTACCAATTACCGATGCTGCCCATTTAATCCACGAACCAAGTGGTTGCATCAGCAACTGTTGGGTAAATCGCATCAGTCTTTCTTCTGGTTCTATACTCTACAAGACTCGCTTTACCACCGATATGGATGAAAATGATATCATCTTCGGTGGAGCGAAAAAGCTGTACAAAGCCATTGTAGAATTGGAAAAACGCTACAAATGAAGCCGACGATTTGTAAGCGCTTGTCAATTTGCTTGACTGCTGACTACTGTGCTGTTTACTTATCGCCCTATGCCTAACGGCACGCTACGCTATCGGGCAAGGCAGAGGGCAGAGGGCAGGAGGCAGAAGGGGGAATTCCAACTCTTAAGAAAGGTCCTCTTGCCTTGCCCTTCAAAGGTCTAATACCCCACCGTCTACGGGGGTGTCAATGGGAAGGTTGGGGTCAGAATCCCCATCCAACCGATCCTTCTGCTCTCTGCCTCCTGCCTCCTGCCTTCTTCAATTTAGATACTATTAGACTATTTACCAATTTTATTGGTAAAGAACTGATGTACCTGGTAAAATTCTCACAATATACAATATATAGTTTGACATAAAACCAAAAGGACAATTATTGCAGATATAACGAAAAAAAATTCGGTATACAGTAACCAGAGCGCTATCGACAGTAAAACTGAGTGGCACTAGCAAGCAGTAACAAGCCAAAACAGGACAGAATAAACATGCGATTTCTCATAGGCATAGATGATACTGACAATCTAACAAGTGGTGGTACAGGCAACTTGTGCCGACAATTGGGGGCAAAACTTGCTGAATTGAACTTAGCAGAGCCTATCGGAATAACCCGCCACCAGCTTTTCCTAAGTCCCGAAATCCCTTTTACCTCGCATAACAGTTCAGCCTGCATCATGGTAGAGATTGATATACACAAGCTTGAGATTCTAGCCAGTTATTGTCAAGAGTTCCTTCTTACTAAGAGTGAGCCTGGGTCAGATGTGGGACTATGTTTAGCTCAGTGGGATCAGGTCAGTACAGCAGTACAGACTTTTGGCAAGCAGGCAAAAGAGAAAGTCCTGACTCAAGAAGAAGCAATCTCGCTCGCCCAGCAAGCTGGACTGCACTTAGAGGGTCTGACAGGCACAAAAGATGGAATTATTGGAGCACTTGCCTCAGTGGGTTTGCGGAAAACAGAGAATGATGGACGGTTTTTATGGCTACCTGGTTTGCGTGACCTAGAAGGCGTGTTTACTGCTCAAAAACTTTATCAAACAGCCACCATCGACCGTATTCAGGATTTGGAAGGTAGGTTAGTACCTGAAAACACTAAGATACAAACCAGTCCTTGGCCCCGTCCAGTCTTACTGAATGGACAAGCTATCTTGCTTGTGGAAAAAACTAACGATGAAGCTCACGAAATAGGAGAAAAAGACTATGAGTACCAAATCGCTCCCAAAAGTATCATTCGCCAGTATTAAGGATTGGCGTCAACTAAACTGGCTCGAAATTCTAGGGCTGATAGGGCTGGGGTTGGTCATAGCGTTGGTGCAAGCAAATGTGCATTTCCCACTAAGGTTACCAGGTTGGCGAGGAATCCTCTGGTTAACACCTCTTGTTGCTACCCGTATGCTGACTTCTAGCTTTGGTGCAGCTTCTGTTACTAGCTTGAGTGCTGCAGGCTTTTTGCTCCTACTTGGTGTGAGAAACAACCCCTTTGATTGGTTCTTTTATCTTGTGGTTGGGGAACTGCTAGACTTAGCCTATTACTTTGGCAGACGATGGCGGCAAAAAGCTTGGTTCTGGGCAATAGTAGCAGGATTGGCTCACCTAACTAAGCCCATTACAATGATTATCCTGAGTGTAAGCGGTGTTTGGGTATTTAATTTTCTCATTTTTAGAGGTCCTATCTATCCTCTATTGACACATCTGTTGTTTGGTGCATTAGCCGGGTTTGTAGGGTCACTAGCGGTGTTGTGGGTTAAACGAATAAGGCGGATTTCCTGATAAATTAAACAAATCCAGTTAAATTTAGATTTTTCCAACTTAATACTCGATAGCATTCTACCCAAAGATGATGAACACACAATAGGTAGTTGCTAGTATGAGGGAATTAAAAAACAAACAGGGAGCATAAAAATATGGAAATTAGTGCTCGTAATGCTTTCAAAGGTACTGTGAAAAAAATTGTCACCGGATCTGTTAATGATGAGGTTAGTTTAGAAATTGCACCAGGAATAGAAGTCACTGCAGTCATCACAAAAACTTCAGCACAAAAGCTAGGACTCAAAGAAGGAAAAGAAGCTTACGCCATTATCAAAGCATCAGATGTGATTATTTCTGTTGATTAAATGACTGTTTTTGTGCCAATGTCAAGCTCTTAGCTACTAAGTTGGAACCCCAGCAATAGAATGACTGGGGTTCCTAATAGCTGATACCGTGATTATTAAGAAAGTTTGAGAACTGGTGTTTAGACGAGTCAGGAGTACGAAACTCGAAACAACTTCAAATCAAACGTTTGATAAGAAAATCCCCGTGCGGATTGTTAAAACTGCAAAGAAAGAGTCCCCAGAACAGTCAACGGCGCACCAGGGAAAATCTGTGTTCTACTTTGAGCTGACTCAAAGTATTGAGTGTCAAACAAATTCTTGATATTAACAGCTGCCCTCAAATTACCTCGGTTGTAGTAAACTGCTGCATCAACGCGAGCATAGTCAGGTAATGTAAAGCTATTGTTCAAATCGCCAGAGCGATCGCCCCCCACAAAAACCCCAGCACCAAAACCCAATCCCTGAAAACCTCCATTGAGGATTTGATAGGTTGTCCATAAACTAAAGCTGTTGTATGGTACACTGGCAAGGCGATTTCCTTCTGCAAACGTTGTATCACTAGTAATAATTGCATCAGTGTAAGCATAAGATGCAATCACATTCCACCCCGGTAAAATCTGACCAATGACATCCAACTCTACACCACGACTGCGTTGTTCACCTGTTTGGATAAAGTATGTTTGACGTTGAGGATCAGTAACTAAAACATTAGTCTTGGTGATTTCATAAAGTGCTAAGGTTGAAGAAAGGCGACCACCAAACCAATCTGCTTTCACCCCCACTTCATACTGAGTTCCCCGTTCTGCTTTGAACGGTGTCCCCTCGAAACTACTCCCAGATTGTGGGACAAAAGAGCGACTGTAATTGGCGTAGAGGGAGATAGTTTGACTTGGTTGATAAACAATACCTACCTGAGGACTAAACGCCGAGTCATAGGTTTGTGTCTTTTTTCTTGTGAGATTATCTTTCAGGTCGAAATCGACAATATCAAAACGTCCTCCTAATAGTAATTTCAGATTATCTGTAAAGGCAATTTCGTCTTGTAAATAGAAACCATAAAGATTAGTCTCTTCATTCCTGTCTATTGTTTTTGTAAACCGACCAATAGGAAATTGATACATAGGTCTAAAAATATTAATAGACCCTGCATTAGCATTTTGAGTCTCTACATCTCTGGATTCATGACCAAACTCAAATCCTACGAGAGTTGTATGTTTGACCGAACCTGTAAAAAAATTTCCAACTAAGTTTGTTTGAAAAGTATCTGTACTAAAGAACTGATTGCTGTTTTGTGCTTGAAGATTTAATGTCCGATTATCAGGCTGCAAAACACCTCCTCTGGCTTGAATTGCCGAGAAATACTGGTCACTTGATGTCGCCCGAAAACCACTTTTAATAGACCAATTCTCACTAAAGCGATGGTCGAGAAAGACATAACCTCTTCGCTGATAAACATCATTTTTACGATTGGAATCGCCAAGAAAGCGACTGATGGGAATATCTGCAACACGGTTACCAACGGCGACTAAGCCAAAATCCACTGGACGGCTATCTTCCTGATATTCCCCAAAGAAACTCAATGTCGTCTTTGATCCGAGGTTAAAAGATAATTTAGGGGAAACAAAGAAGCGTTCCGACTCTACACCATCTCGAAAGCTACCTGCATTTTCATAGGCAAGATTTAGACGGTATCCGAGGTTATTTTTAGCATCTATTGGTCCTGTTAAATCAAGATTAGAACGGTAAAAATCATAGCTACCAACAATCAAATCAGCCCCATAATAAGGCACAGAAAGCGGTTGTTTGGTCACCAAATTCACGATTCCACCTGGTTCTGATCGCCCATAAAGCACCGCTGAGGGACCTTTGAGGACTTCAATACGCTCGATATTTGAGATTTCAGTGGTTACTCGATTGGCATTATTTCCTTCACTGAATCCATCTCGAAACTGGTCAGCTGTAAATCCTCGCGTCAAGAGAGAAAACTCGTTGCGTCCTCCTCCTCTTCCAGATAAAGCAAATCCGCTAACGTTCCGCACCGCTTCACTCACAGTCAGTGCTTTTTGGTCTTGAATTACCTGTTGCGGAACAATCTGTACAGAAAAAGGAAGGTTACGTAAGAAAAGATTATTTTTGGTTATCGTAGCGGTGTTAGGGACGATGTACTCACTTGTTCTTCCCGTGACTATGAGTTCGATATCAGAGTTGTCATTGTTGTTATTAGTTGGAGTGAAACTTAATACCAAACCATTTGCACTTGAGATAACTTGCGCGTTCGGTACAGTAGCTTCTCCCGTCACACTAACTCGAATATTTGTTGCATTTGTTTGAGTCACACTAATGACTTTGATACCCTGTACAGGATTCTGTGATCGAAACGCTTGACCATCGGGTAGAGCCAATACAGCATTGGGAATATCTACAATCAGCGTGTTGTTTTCACTTTTCGTTATGGGCTTTTGCAATGTGACTGTAGGTGTTTCTAATACTACTTCAATACCAGTAGGAGTTGGCTTAATTCTGACTGCTGTAACTTGTACAATCGTTGGAGTCTTTTCTGGTTCTTGAGCAAGTAAGGTAAGTACACTTGTCACTGTGGGTGTTAATTCACTGACGCGCTTGATTTCAGTAATTGGGTATTGGGTATGGCATTTGCCTGGAAATAAAATACCAGCCGTGTTTAACGGTAACGGGTTGGTGTCGAGGGATCTAGGTCTGACGGCTGGTATTTTATTTTTGTGGTCCCCCCTAGATGGAATGGGTACAAATTGTACATCAGATTTTTGCTGATGAATTTGGGCTTGTGCAGAGTCTAGAAATACAAGAAATGTACCACTGATAAGGGTCAGCAAACTACTAAACAATTGGACTTTCTTCAAGTTATTCCTCACACCAATTAGGAGACTAAATTCATCTGTGCTACCTGCTTTTACAGCGCTTTTCAAGTAAAAAACTACCGGGTAAGGGCAAAGGCTAGCCGTGCCCTACGAAAATCTGTGGTTCAATTAACTGAAAATAGCTGTAAGAAGAGAATTTAAAGTGGATTAAGGTTGCCGGAAATATTTGGCTTTTAAAGGGGAAGCAGGAGCAGAGAGTACTAAAATGTTTCTAAGGTTGCTGATATAACGTCCCCCGGCTTTATCACCAGGCACCACCAGACGAGCAAATCCCTCATCTGTATCTGTCAAATATTGGATACTACCATCGCTTGCTTTTTTTGCATATGCAATGAGCACTTGTTTGGCTTCAAAGTTGGGGTGAATTTCACCAATACTTATAACCGATCCATAACAGTCAGTGGCTTCAGCAAGAATGTACTGTCTCAGGAAAGCGTTTTTAGAATTTTGACCGGAATTACCAGGTTGAAGTCCGCCTGAAGAAATCTCATTATTAATAAACTCCCATAAAGGAACTCCGTAGTATGTTTCTGTTCTCGGGCCTGATCCTGTTTGGAAAGACACAGTAACTTCGGTCACGACTACTGGGTCTTGTTTCTTTAAATCTTGTTGCAAATTTATAAGCTTTTGCAAGTCAAAAGTTGTTGGATTTTTGACTTCACCACCCAAGGTCAATGTCTGGGACAAACCCCCTGGACAGGCATTTTCTTCCCACACAGCTGTTGTTTTTTCTGATTCCCTGGGAACAGGATTCCCAGGAAACGCTAAAGTCGTTTGCCAAAACCCTAATATCGACAGTGTTAGGGACACAATTGCAATCCGACGAGTAAAACGCATAAAACATGCCTCTGTAATTGTTAAAAATGTAGGTAAATTTTGCTGCATGTATATATTGCTGCGGCGGAAATAGAGATACCATACCGCTACGCGTTCACAAAACAGCCAGAAAGCTTATAATCAAAAACTTCTTTTTACCAATTAAATTGGTATAAGTTTAAGAGTCTAAAGAATGAAAGAAAATTCAAAGTTAAAAAAATTAACATTCAACAAGAAATCTACAGCACTTCTACAAAACATCTTGACAAATTATCAGACCGTTTTACCAAAAATGTTGGTAATTGCAGCGAATTATACAGTTTTGATAATTGATTTAGGCTTTGATGTTATTAGGGGGTGGTATCTCCTGTGAGGAGTATACCAACTAATTTTGTCAATTTTTCATTGATTTGCTGGGTTAGGCGAAAGCTCTGCGGTCACTCAAAACTAGGTCTGTTGCTAAGCATGAATCCCGCACTGTCACGAATAGCCACTGTCAAAGCGAGTCGCCTGACAACAAGGTTGTGCCGACGCTTTAACATTAAATCTTCACCTATAGCGCCAGATTTACTTACCCTCTTTGAGGTCATCGGTTACACCGTCTTTCTGGAAGCAGATATTAAGATAGGTAGACACAAGGCTCAACGTAGTAGCGATGCCGAGGTCATTTTGTCTAATTGCCTTCGCAACGCCTTGAAGCAGATTAACCCCAAAGTTCCATGTGAGGTCATTGAAACTGTCATATCTGGGCTGATTAGCACCCACAGTTCTAACTTACTAGAAAACAACCGTCGTTTTCACAAACTCTTGACTGACGGGGTTGATGTTGTCTACCACAACGGTGATCAAATAATCCACGACAAAGTGTGGCTTCTTGACTCGTCTAATTTACTCTCCAACGACTGGCTAGTAATTCATGGGTTTACTATTGTCGAGGAATGCCATAGTCACTGTCTCGATGTTGTTGTCTTCATCAATGGGTTACCTTTGGCAGTCATTGTCTGGAGTCACTCAAGGCATGAAAAAGCGACATTTTGGAAAGCTTATCAAAGGCTTCAGATGTACCAACAACAAATACCAAATTTATTTTCCTACAACGTCTTTCAAGTCATGATTGTAGAAAATTTGGCACGAGTTGGTACGTTAACTTCCCAGTGGCAAGAGTTTTTACCTTGGCGCACAATTGAAGACTTTTCATATGCAGGAGAAACAGAGCTAGAAGTGTTGATTCAAGGCATTTTTGACAAGCGGCGTTTCTTAGAACTAGTACAGCACTTCATAGTGTTTGAGGAAACCGGGGCGAGTATCTGCAAAAACTTGCTTCGTCACCCTTTTTGTACAATACACAACCCGAAAAGTCCCTCAAGGATGATATGAATACGAACACAAGTTGGTACGAACAAGAGCTCGTCAAAGAGTTCACAACAATTATCAATCACTCGTTCCCAGAAGTTGGAAAACTACTAGACAACTGTCATGTCAAACTTATCCAATCTTTCTGGGGACAACAGAGTGTTCACTTCCTGCCTTACATTGCAATTTATTGTCCTAAAAACATGATTGCTGCTGTCAAAGCACAAATTTCTGTCTTTAGAGAAGTCGCTTTCTTTGTGGGATTAACTGAGGTTGTTTGCCTAAATGCTACATCCCTATTGCACGATCCTAAATCGAAGCTTAAGCAGAACAATCCCTACTTGTGGTTAGAACTGCAATGGATTGTCACGAAGTCTTACACGTAAAATTTTGCGCAGCCTCAACCCCTCTGGAGAATTCACGCATCACCGCCCTATGGCTCTTGCCACGCCTTACGGCACGCGCAGCGGGCAAGGGAGGGCATAGATTAAATCGGAGGTTTCCTCCGCTCTAACTTCTCTCAAAATGCGCTCATTCAAAAAAAAAGAGTTTATTCTTTTTTTGAATTGATAATTTTGTGCCTCCTGCGGAGGAGCTGCGCTGCATCATATAGGACAAAGGAAGTGTGTCATGAAAACAGGACTTTTTTGCAATTATGAGAATTATCGCTCTGATGCCCGTCGCGCCATTCTAGAACAAGTGGCGCTGGTAAAACACGTAGAAAGTTTGGGCTTTGAAGAAGCTTGGGTGAGTGAGCATCATTTTAGTGATTTCAGTGTTAGCCCATCAATTTTGGTGTTAATTGCACACTTGGCGGGCGTGACTTCTACTATTCGCTTAGGTTCAGCGGCTGTGCTTTTGGCATTTCATGATCCAATTCTTGTTGCAGAAGATATCGCTACACTGGATAATCTTTGCAATGGGCGACTTGCTATAGGTATTGCTAAAGGTGGTCCATTCCCTGAACAAAATAAGCACTTTAACACTCCCATGAGTGAATCCCGTGCTAAGACGCTAGAGGCTATGATGCTGATTCATAAACTATTGTATCACACTGATGTGTCGTTTCTTGGCAAGTACTATCAGTGCGATCGCGTCTCAATTTACCCGAAACCTCTGCAAAAACAAATTCCAGTGTATGTGGCTACTAGTGATGAAGAAGCTATTGGGTTTGCAGCTTTGAATTCTTTTGGCTTGATGGGTGGAGCACCGTTTACTCTCGATAGACTCAAGAGTAATATTACTAAATACCGTGCTATTAATCCCAGTGGCTCTGATAAGTTCATGGTGGTACGATTCTTTTTTGTGGCTCGTACATATGATGAGGCGGTGAGTGAAGCTCTACCTTTTATTCGCACTTTTAGTCAAAGAATGAAGGCGTTGAGTCAAAAAGCACAAAAGTATGGCAATAACAGTCAACATCTCCAAGCGAATAATGGTCAAAAAAGCGCTTTTGATGAAGACCAATTGCTAGAAAATTCAATCATTGGTGATGTTGTCAGTTGCTGTGACAAAATCAAACGGTTTCAGGATGAACTAAATTTAAAGACTTTGGCATTGAAACCTGCTTCGTTGAATTTGCAAAAGAATCTTGAAACTTTGACGCGCTATACCCAGGAGGTACAAAGTTATGTGTGAATTATTCCCGAACTAAAAAGGGTTTTTGTTATGAATAAATCCTCTCTTCCTCCAGATGATTTGCCTCCAGTAAGAGCAACCTTGCTTGATGAAATATTCTACAGACAACTAGAGGAGGCTACTTGCCAACGCTTTTACCAAGTTTGTGGTCCAATTACGCGGGTTTTATTATCGAATTGTCATTGGTATTTCAAAACGAATGCTGGCTTATTAACACTAGTCATTATTTGCTATGACATAGAAAGTTACTGGCATCTCGCCAATGCTATTCCACATCTTGTCAAAAGGTTAAAACAGTTTTCCAACAACGCCAAAATCCACATCTGTCCTCCACCTGACAAGGGAAAACCGTGGGAAATGGAGGTGGATGAAATATCAGATGATGAATCAGATGATGAAGATTTTCAAAGTCGGTGAAGTCGGTAGAAACTGAGCATCGACAAGATATTGTAGCAATATCTAATGGCTTTTCAGCCTAAAGCAATCATGACATCAGCTGCATCTACATCTCATCTTAAAGAGAATTACGCTCCCACCTACGGAATTTGGGCTTTAAGGTGCGTTTGCCCTAGAGTCAGAGACCTGGCTCAATTATCCTTTAACGGGAAGAAAACCCCAAGTGAGCAGATTAGAAGGTGGGTTGACGAGTTGTGTGTCGATGAGCTTGCCGAGTGGTTAGATGAGGATAAGGCTTGCCCGTTTTGTCACGATAAATGCGTCCCCCACCGATTGTCTTAATTTTGAATGAGCGAATGCGTGAATTTTGAATTTGAGCGTTTGCGTAGCGCCCCCGAGCGGGGCTAGCGAGTGACGTGCGACTGACGTCGCAAAGAAGATGCATTTAGCTTTGAGCAAAAATCTCAATTCATTCCGTAAGTATGTAACGCAACAACTTTTATCTCGGTGGAGAAACTCCTTTTTCTCCAACAACCTCGCGCACGCGATAGATGGGGCGTCCTTGAGACTCATGATAAGTACGCATCAGTAACTCAGCTAAAAGACCGAAGCAAAACAACTGTACCCCAGTCACAAGCAAAAGAACTGCTAAAATTAAGAGCGGGCGATCGCCTATATCCTGATGAAAAGCAAATTTAACAAAGGTCAAGTAAATTCCAATCGCCCCACCACAAGCCATTGCAATTAAGCCCCACAACCCAAAAACGTGCATCGGGCGTGTGAGGAATTTTTTCATAAACAAAATTGTTAACAAATCCATTAACACTCGGAACGTCCGCCATATCCCATATTTGCTACGACCAAAGCGACGGGCGTGATGACGCACGGGCATTTCTGTAATTCTAGCTCCTTCAATATACGCTAAGGCGGGAAGAAAGCGGTGCAGTTCTCCATAAAGATTCATATCTGCCACGAGTTCGGCGCGGTAAGCTTTGAGGGAACAACCATAGTCATGAATATACACGCTTGTGGTTCGCCTAATTAACCAGTTGGCAATTTTAGAAGGAAGTAAGCGATTCACTGCACCATCTTGCCGATTTTTTCGCCAACCGCTGACTAAATCGTAGCCTTCCTCCAGCTTTGCCAGTAGCATGGGGATATCAGCAGGGTCATTTTGCAAATCAGCATCTAAAGTGACAATCGCTTTACCGATCGCATAGTTAAACCCAGCAGCCATCGCTGCAGTTTGACCATAATTGCGACGCAAAATCACCGCTTTTAAATCATTGCGGATTTGCGCTTGTTCTTTGAGTAACTGTGTTGAACCATCTGTAGAACCATCATCCACGCAGATGATTTCATAACTCAACTCAGTTGTAGAAAAGGTGAAGGCGATCGCCTCAAGCAAGTGAGGCAGACTTTCCACTTCATTATGTACAGGTACGACAACCGAAACATCTGGGACAACTGATGATATTGCATCATTTTGCCCAGCTAGCCCATTAATAAGCAGTCCACTCCTCATGTTTTTCCTTAGTCCTTAGAGTCTTTGTGGTTCATAACTTCTCACCACTCTTCCAGCACCGCGCAGTTGCTGATAATATGACTGACTAACCTGATCTCCTTGTTCCGAAAGACGGTCAATGCCAATTCCATTACGCCCTATTTCTTTGCCAGAACTATGGATATAGCAGCCATCTCCCAAATAGAGTCCCACATGAGTTGCTTTTTGGGAAGTTCCGAAGAACACAAGGTCACCTGGTTGTAATTCTAGGATAGAAATTGCTTGGGTAAAAGCTTCTTGTTGATAAGCATCTCTGGGTATGCGAATCTCTACTGAGGCGAACGCGGCTTGCATCAATCCTGAACAGTCATAATTTGGTCCGACTGTACCACCCCAGAGGTAATAATTTGGTTGTTGCATAGCTTTTTGGGTAAACCCAATCACCTCTGGTAGCCGTTTTTTTATTTCTGATTCAGAAAATGTTTTCGCTTTATAAGCTACAGTGCATGATTGTAACAAACCCAAGTCGGATAGTGACAGCCATCCTGGATAGTCATCTTCACACAAACACACCTCAACTGCCCAATCCTGATAGTTTGATGTTACCCATAAATGTCGCCCAGTTGCAGCTTGAGTTGCTAGTCGCTGACAACTGGGAGAATCATAAATATTCAGGTTACCTAGGCATTGGTACTCACCCGATTTGAGAGTTTGGATTTTTGATTCTAGATGAGAGGACATCGGTGAAACAACAATGAATTTCTTTAATAAAGACGAACAACTTGAAAATCTTGGGTTAGGCATTTTAGAAGCAACCTGGGCTGCATTTCCCACTTTAGCCCGCAACCAAATTGCTCTCACTTGGATTGTCTACGATCCGCCTGTCCTCGTAAATACTGGTGGTGCTTTAACTCCAGATGCTTTTTGGAATTATCCAATCCGTGGTTTCACTTATCGTGGAGTCGAGCGAATTTACCCTGCAAGTGTGGTAAAATTATATTATCTGGTCGCAGTCAACGAATGGCTGGAGAAAGGAATGGTTTCAACTTCCAAAGAGTTGGAAAGGGCTGTGCGGGATATGATTGTTGACTCTAGCAATGATGCGACGAGTTTAGTAGTAGATATCCTCAGTGGAACCACTTCTGGGCCAGAATTAACACCAGGACCATTTGAAACTTGGAAGCAGCAGCGTAACATTGTTAACCGCTATTTCCAATCTCTTGGGTGGGCGGAAATGGAAACGATAAATGTTTGCCAAAAAACCTGGTGTGATGGTCCTTATGGGCGTGAACGAGCTTTTGTCGGAGAGTTGCTAGACAATCGTAACATGCTAACGACAAATGCGACCGCCAGGTTGTTACATAGTATTATTGGTGGTGTGGCGGTGTCTAGTGGGCGATCGCAAACCATGATGGCTTTGATGAAACGTAGTCTTGATCCGAATGACTTGCTAAAAGATGTTGAAGAAAATCAAGTGACAGGCTTTTTGGGTGGTGCGCTTCCTCAAGAAGCACAAATTTGGTCAAAAGCAGGTTGGACAAGTCAAGTTCGCCATGATGCTGCTTATATAGAGTTACCAAATAAACGCCCCTACCTGCTGGTTGTATTTACTGAAGGTAAAGCGAATGCGAAGAACCGCGAAATTTTGCCTTTTGTCTCGAAGCTAGTTGCTGAAGCAATGAGTCGTTTAGGATAATTGTTTTGGAATTGAAAGTTCAAAGTTCAAAAAAAAGAGTTATTATTTTGAACTTTGAATTTTGAATTGGAGCGAACTTCGTTCACTACCATCCTTCCAATGTTACAGGTTCACCTTTGTAGCCTACTGCTTTTAAAGCGGTGTTAAAACGATCTAAACCGACTTTCTTAATATCATCAACTAACTCAGACAACATGAGGTAACCAAGTTTAGATCCTTCGTCGTCTAGCTTTTGGGCTTCCATGTAAGAACGTGCTAACTTACGCGCTTCAGTGTCTTTTAGTGGATCAGATGAATCACCGACAGGATGAATACCTTTGGACTCAAAGAATGAAACAATTTTGTTGTGATTCCATAGGTAGTAAGGTTTCCCTTCATTTGGGACAATCTTTTGGAACAGTCCATTGGCTGTTTCTGTCGGTTCACCATTAGAGTCACGTAACCCATGTTCTTTTAGCATTTTGCCAAAAGCAACAGCTGATTTACCAAATTCTGAACCAAGTTCAGTCAGTGTTCTCCACTCAGACCGAAAGTTTTTCTGTGATTTTTTCCCCATCTGGAAATCTCCAGCAGATTTTGCCTATCATAATTATTCAAGATACCTGAAGACCACGAGAATTCTTTTGCGACTCTTCTTGTTGAATGCGGCGTTTTTGACTAGCTCCTGCAATTTTTAACGCAACAGACTGTATTTGATGGTAGAGTGTTCGTGGCATCAGCAACAGAAAATAAGCAGCAGCTAGGGTAATCAGTGTACGGTGTGGTTCTTCTAGTAGAATGCGCCAATGAGTAGAGACTGCTCGCTGGGCGAACTCGACAGCTGTTGAACCAGCTTCTAAAGTCACTGCTCTTCTGGCTAAATGTCTGAGTTGATAAGCCATAGCTATTTTTTCCAACTCAGCCATTGATGTTGGAGGTACATAGACGCGTGCTTTTTCCAGCATTGTTTCCCAAGAACTTAACTTTTTCACCAGTTGAGCTGAAAACCCTTGGGAATTGACGCGGTAAAGTGTTAAGGCTTCAGGAATTCCTTCTGTAAGCCATTTCGTTTTCATCGTTATCCGCAGCCAAAGTTCGACATCTTCTGAAGGGTGTAGTTGTCGATCATCATCAAAATAAAAATTTTCTACGACTCCATAAAGATTATCTTGGAATGCAATATCTTCAAAAACCTGACGCCGAATCACGGGTACTGAACCATTCCCAATTGGGGTACGACAAAGTAAGTCAAGTGGAGTAATTTCCTTGAGTTTGGTTATCTGATAAATACCGAGGGGCTTTCCTGCTTCATCGATAAAACAAGAGCGACAAAAACTGACTCCTACTGCTGGTGAGTTATTTAAATGCTCAACATGTTTTTCTAATTTTTCTGGTACCCATAAGTCGTCTGCATCCAGAAAAGCTAAATATTCCCCTTGAGCATGTCGAATACCAAGGTTTCTAGCTGCAGCGACTCCCCGGTTTTCCTGACGGATGATTTTTATTCTGTTGTCTGTAAACTGCTGACAAATTTCTATACTTTTATCTGGAGAGCCATCGTCAATGATGAGCAACTCAAAATTTTCGTAGGTTTGAGCAAGAACTGATTGTATGGTAGCAGCTACATATTTCTCAACTTTGTAAACTGGAATAATCACAGAAACTTTTTTCATGCAACCCCCTATCTTTTCTAATTTTTATTCTAATTTTTCGGGAACACACGACGTGTAGCCCATAACGTAAACACAGGCAAGAAAACAAGATGAACTAATAAGACAGATACAGCTACACCAATAATTTTCCACTGAACTCCTATAAGGATCGCGATAGTAAATACAAAAGTAAATATGACATTCCAATACAAATCTAAGTGAGGTTTACCGACAGCTATAAGCAACTGGGAAGCTGCATCTGCGAATGGTCGTGGAATTGCCGATAAACAAATTAGGATAACGATGGGGATGGCAGGTTCCCATTTCTGACCAAACACAATAGGGACATATATAGGAGCTAAACTGGACTGGAGTACAATAAAAGGAATAATGGTCAACCAAATCGTTTTCAGACTACGAAAATAAGAGCTTCTAAATTCAGAAAATTCGGCACGAACTGCACATAAATGAGGCAAAATGGCTGAGTTAATAGCGTTAATGAAACTTAAGCTAATTCCCAAGCCTGCGTTGAAACCAAAGAAGTATAATCCTAATTCGTTAATTCCTACAAAGCGACCAACTAATAAATAATCTAAGTTGTTTCTCAATGTTCTTAACAATGAAACACCGAGAATGTTGTAACCAAATTTTAGAATGCTGTTCCAATTTTTGGTAGTAAATCCTCTAGTCAAACGCCAAGGATGCGCTTTGTAGTATATTAATGTTTCTACAGGTACTGCTAACACGGATGGCAACACCAATGACCATACACCCATACCTGAAACAGCGAATATGACAGCCAATATACTACCAATAATATTTTGGCTACTGTTAGTAAGAGCTATCACTTTCAAACGGTTTTCTCTTTGTATGAGATTCTTTTGTATGGTAGATAGAGGCCAAATTAAATAAGCAAGACCTGAGACAGCAATTGGCAAAATAAGATTTGGACTTTTATAAAACCAAGCTATAGGAAAAGCTGCAAGAGATTGAATAACAAAAAGACTTAAAAAAACGACCCAATTCAACCAGTATGCAGAGTCACACAATTGCTCTAGTTCTTCTTCTTCAGCCTGAATAATTTTTGTGCCTACACCGATGTCAGCAAATGTGATTGAAAACTCACGTACTGTCATCACAATAGCACCTAGACCGTAGTCGTAGGAGGTCAAATACCGGGCAATGATGACAACTAACCCCAAGCGTAAGACTCGGTAGATAATCTCTGAGATACTCAGCCAGCCAACATTTCGGATGAATTGACTGGAGAATTTTTTCTTGATAGTGGTTATCACAGGATGAATTGCTCTCATGACTATCTATAAAGACAATAATTCTGTAATGTTTTCGTCACTGTCTGCTACTAATTACCGTTCAATCGTATCAGCTACTATGCCTAATAATGAAACCCGACTAGTCTTTAATTCTTCCAAGGCTTGGTATAAAAAAGGACGTACTGTTTTCCCAAGCCCGACAACCATTAAAACTCCATCGACATGATTTGCGAGGATAGAAGTGTCTAAAAGTCCCAAAAGATGCGGTGCGTCATAGACAACTAAATCATAGTTTGCATGGGTTAACTCCACAAAACTCTCCATTCTTTGAGATGAGAAAAGCTTTGTAGGATTTTGTGGTGTATCACCAGCTGTAATCACAAAAAGATTTTCCTCTCTAGGTGCTTGTCCAACAACATCCTTAAAATCTATACCTTGAGAAAGTATCTCGCTTAATCCTTTAGCGTTGACTAAACCTAATGCATGATGAACTTGAGGATGGCGTAAATTAGCATCTACAAGTAACACCTTCTGACCGGCTTGAGCTGCTATCTTTGCTATATTCGCGGCTACTGTAGATTTACCATCACCATTTGTTGCTGATGTGACAACTACTGAGCGGATAGAATCTTCTGATTTGAGAGAGTTGATTTTACTGTAAAGAGAGCAAAAAACTTCCATAAAAGCATTTTTTTTATACTCTGAAGCTTTTGCTTTTACAGTTGACACAAATTGATTTTTTCCTTTTGGGACTGGATGAGGAAGTTTTTGATCAGTGGCTAAAGTTGAGTGTCGTAATTCTTTATGAAAAGGAATCACTGCAAGAAGTGGTAGTTTACTTGCACGTTTGACTTCTTCAGGATCGTGAAAGACGTTTTGCAAATTCTCAAGAACGAAAGCAGCTAGAGTTCCTAAGAGTAAACCTGCAACGACTCCCAAAACAATGTTACGTTCAGCATTCAGTCCTACAGGTAGGAATTTACCCGTTTTATCACGAGGAATGGTGGGAGGCGTAATGATTTCCCAAGGAATATCTTGTTGAGCAGCATCTACCCGCAGTGCTTCTTGCTTTGCTAATATTTGATTGAGAGTGTCGGTAGAAACTTGTAGTTCTCTTTGCAAATTTCCGTACTGACGCGAAAGGGCAGGATATTGCTGAATTTGTTGGTTAAGCTCAGCCATTGCTTTTTGATTAGCTTCGAGGCTGCTTTCTAATGTCTTAACTTGGTTAGCAGTATCAGCTAGTTGTTTGATTAGATCGCGCCGAACGGAGTTTTGATAAACTCCTACCTGGGAATTAGGCATAGTCGAAACAGATGAGTTGCTACCCAATGCCAGTTTTGCTTCTTGCTGCACTAAAGGTAGGAGTTTGCGTCGCTGTTCGCGCAAATTCTGCATGACTGGGTTGTTGTCAGTGAGGCGGGCTGACTCTATTGCTATTTTTGTTTCTATATCTCGCAGACGAGTGAGAACTTGTTGGTATTGAGGTGATTCACTCAAAGCTGATGCGGCGATCGCATTATCCTCTGACATCGCCAATTGCTTTTGCAAAGAAGCAGAAAGTGCCTTTGTCTCAGTTAACCCTCTTTCGATGTCTATCCGCTGTGCTTTAAGTTCATCTACTCTGTCAAGCAATTGTTTTCCCTGAAGTTCCGGGTTAAATAGAGTGTACTTCTTTTGGAACACTTGCATTTGTCCTTGAAGTGTATTCACCCGAAGCTGCATTTTCGGAATCTGATGCTCAACAAATTTTATTCCCTGACGTAAGTTCGTCTGCTGCTCTTGTTTACTATAATTCTGATAAGCTAGTGATACTTGCTCTAAAACATACTGAACTTTTCGTGGGTCAGATTCTCGATAGCGAACTTCTATAACTCTTGATTGGTCTTTGCCTTTCCCAACGCGACTGATATGTAGCACGCCGACTTGATCAGGAGAAGCTTTGCCGGATACATCACTCGCAACAAGTTCGTCGTAGCTCATCTCTGGATAGCTGTTTTTCAGCTTTTGAACAACTGGCATTATTAGCTTGGGACTTTTCAAAACTTCCATCAAAGCCTGATAATCCAGTTCTGTTCTATTCTGTTTGGTGATTTCGTTGACATTTTGCTTGAGAGTTTCAGACAGTAAAACCAGCAACTCACTATCTGTCGTCTTTAATGGTTCAACTAATATCTGAAATTTCCCTTCATATTTTGGAGTTCGAGTTGCTGTCCACCCAATAGCCAGTGTTGTCACAAGCACTGTCGCGCTTGCAATTAAACCCCAGCGACGACGCAATATAGAAAAAACCTGATTGAAACTCGTATTTTCTTCTTCACCTTCTGGTTTTCTCAAGAACAAATACGGCTCTCTCGGTGCAGCATTGGAATTTCTCAAGTACTGCAAGCTTTGTTCCTTAGTTGGCATTTGCTTTCCCATTCGATTCTCATTATTGAAGACACATTTTGTCAATCTTTTTGGTAAATACTGAATTTTTGCCAACTTGGCAGAAACATCAACGGGATAACTATTTGCAATCTGTTGCTTTTACCAGAACTAATGGTAGCGTGGGTACGGTACAGCTAACATTCACCAAGGTGATGCGGTTTTGGAATTTGCACCAATTAGCTTTATCTCCGCATAGTACTCCCCCTGATTCAGGGAAAATGATACCAGATTTTGGCTAGCTTTGATATCCCTTACATCTCTGGCTACGTATCACATACGTAGTTCCTTACAGAAAATTCATGAAATTGCTGACAATAATAAAGATACAGTAAAGTCAAGATATCAGGCGAAATAAAAAAATACTTCTTTAGACATATTTATACGAGAATTAAATGAGATAATGTTTCTACCGTAAGCTTCTTTGAGACGCTTATTCAAATGAGGAGGCAGTTTTTCAGTTCTAAAAATTCTCTTGGAATAGCTAATTAATCATTGCAAATAGAGTTACCATGCACCGATTATCAAGGCTAGCTGAAAAGGTATTTGTTGTCTTGACTCTGTTTTTTTCAACGACTGCCTTGATAACCATTCTGTTGGTAGAAAAGGAAGATGCTACGGATGTGACTCAAGATCCCTACACTCCAATCCTTTTCATGGGAGTCTATTTCGTGACTCTCTTGTTGATTATGAAAAGGTGGAAGAGTTTTGTGTACGTAGCACAGAAAGACGTTTGGCTGTGGCTACTGGTAGGAATGGCATTAGCATCTATATTGTGGACAGTAGCTCCAGATCTGACGACACGTCGTGGCATACTTCTTTTGGGGACAACTGGATTTGGAGTATACTTAGCGGCTCGTTACAGCATGAGAGAGCAACTAGAACTATTAGCCTGGACTTTCTGGTTGGTCATTTTACTCAGTTTTGTATTTGCCATAGCATTGCCATCTTATGGTTTAATGACCTTTCAGGAAGGAGGTGCTCACGCGGGGGCTTGGCGGGGTGTGATCACGCACAAAAACACCTTAGGTCGCCTCATGAACGTAAGCACAGTAGTCTTTCTATTACTCTCTGTTGATAACTCTGGTTCTCAACATAAATACAGATGGGTTGCGTGGCTTGGTTTTGCTCTTTCAGGGATTTTAATCATTCTTTCAACATCAAAAACAGCCCTCGTTGTTTTTCTCACCCTGATAATTATGTTGCCACTATATAAGGCTTTGCGAGGTAATTATAACCAACTTATTCCTTCAGTCATTGCTGTAGTTCTTTTCGTAGGAAGTACAGCTACCTTGCTATTAGATAATTTACCATTCATAGCGACTGCATTGGGTAAGGATTTGACACTGACAGGACGCACAGAAATATGGGAAGCGATGCTTGATCTCATCTGGAAACGTCCTTTATTAGGCTATGGTTTTAATGCTGTTTGGCAAAGCTGGGATAATGACGTGACAGCCTACCTTTGGCGAATTTTGGAATGGGAATGTCCTTATGGTCACAATGGCTTGATGGATTTATTGGCAGAATTGGGAATATTAGGGTTAATAGTTTTTGCAATCAGCTATATAACCGCTTGCATTAAAGGAATTTTGTGGTTACGGGCGACAAAAATGGTAGAGGGATTATTTCCTTTAATGTATCTAACATTTTTATTTATGTCTAACATCACAGAAAGTACTCTTTTAACAACTAATAGTCTGTTTTGGATATTATACGTATCAATTGTTTTTTCAATGGCAGTGGAGTATGAACAAGCCAGAAGATACAGCTATATAAGTGCGATGATCGGCGATGAAGAATTAAGTTGAAAACGTATTAGAACTATGAAGATTACTTTAATATGTCATGATATTCCCTACCCTCCGAATCGGGGTGCGCGAGTAGAGATGTGGCGAAGAATAAAAGCTTTTTATGATATTGGTGTGGAGTTACAACTCATATCTTGGTTCAGCGAACCGCTACAACCTGAGGAAATAGCTGAAGTTAAGAAATACGTAAAAGAAATCTATCTCATACCGTTTCAACATACACTCGGCTCTTTTGCTCGTAGGATAATTGACTTACTACAGTATCCTTTGGAAGTGACCTCTCGGATTGTCAGAGGAAAAGAATTCAATACTCTGCTTTCTGATGTCCGTGCTTTTCATCCCGATGTTATCTGGTTGGATGGAATTCATGGTGGAGAAATTGCAGATAAGTTAAGCAAAAATTTGAATGTACTTCTGATTACTCGGTCTCATAATATAGAGTACCTGTACTATCGTCGATTACTTGCCTCTACAACGGACTTTACAAGTAAGCTGAGAAGATATTTATCAGTTTCTCACTTGGAAAGTTTTGAAAAAGACTTACTTAAAAGGAGTGCTTTGTTCTATGATATATCCGCAGACGACTTGAAATTTTGGCAAAGTCAGGGCTTTAAGAATGGGCGCTACTTACCACCTATTGTTGAGTTTCCCAAAGATAATAATTCAAAAGAAGCTTGTGATGAAATCAGCGCCAATCTTTTGTATGATGTTGTCTTTTTAGGTAACCTAAAGGTAGACAACAACGTAGCTGGTATAGTCTGGTTTCTAACGCAGGTCCTTCCGGTTATACGCTCTGCATTACCCAGTGTTAAAGTGCTAATAGCTGGCTCAAATCCTGTAAAGAAAATCAAGCAACTATGTGAAGAACACCAAGGTGTCTCTTTGAGCATCAATCCAGCATCCTCGATAGCAGTTTATCAGTCGGGGCGTGTTCTCATGAATCCGGTTTTAACAGGTAGCGGGGTGAGTATAAAATCTATAGAAATGCTTGTCTCTGGTAGACCGATTGTTTCTACACCTCAGGGAATAGCTGGTCTGCCAGAAGAGGTGAGAAAATTTTTTAAAATAGCTGTTGATGCCCAATCTTTCGGAGAAGAAATAGTTAGATTGTTGTCAACTCCCCAAAAGCTTAATGTTGATCAAGGATTGCTTGAGTCACTGTTCGGTCCTCAAATTATTGAAGGTGTTGTGTCGGATATCAACTCTTTACTTTGACTTGGAGTAAGTGCGGGTGATTCCACGTAGAAGTGGAAATCACGGGTTCTCCATTTATGTGAGGATGCGCTTGCATATTCATAAAGACGGTATTCAAAATCATCGAGCGTATCTTGCTCATACAATCAATTCAATTTCTTTCAGCAAGCTGTCTGCTTGAAAATGTCATTTCGTCATTAGAATTGCCTCAATACAGTGGTTATACCATTTTGGATTTTAGATTTTAGATAATGGAATTGTGAAAGAGTTACTGAACAAGCCAAGCTTTTGAGCATTCCATCTGTCGCAATCATTATTCAAATTGGTGTTATGAAAAAATCGAGAAGCTTAATGAGAGGAATTAACAATGAAGGTAATTTTGCTAAATAACTACAGCATGACCGCCCAGTGGGAACAGTGGAAAGAAGAAAATTATGAGTATCCAAGTCATCATCTGTGGGGAGCGACAACATTACCTAAATATGGCATTGATGTTGATATTCTGCCTTATGAAAAGTTTTCTTTTTTAAAAAAGATTAGTGATCAAGTGAAAATCTTAGGGGACTTAGATCAGCAACTGAGATTACTTTTTGGAAAATATGATTACGATATTATTTATTCTGGAAATCAAGGTTCTACATACTTACTCGCTATTTTACGAGCTATAGGTATATTAAGAAAACCAGTTGTTACTGTACAACATCAATCATTTAAAAAAACTATCTGGAGTTTTTTATTTATAAAATTTGTATTATCTTGCTATGATAGGCTTTTTTGCTTAAGCAATGGACTCAGAAACCACCTCATAAAAGAGTTCAATTTACCAGAGAATAAAGTAGACTTGTTGGAATGGGGAATTGATTTACCTTGTTATGACAAAATAGAGTACTATAACACAATTGATGCAATAAAAGAGAAAGAAAATAGTTTCATTTTAAGCGCAGGTAGAACATACAGAGACTACAACACTCTACTAAAAGCTTTCAAAAATATCAGCTACCCCTTGAAGATATATGGCACTAAAGAGCCTTTTTGTCAAACAAATGAGATTTCTCCAAACGTTCAAATTATCACAGATTACCTCTCATGGCGAGAAATCTTAATTGAACATGCAAAAGCCTACGCAATTGCAATACCTCTAGATATTACCCAACCGAAATCATATATAAATGTGATTGGAGTGACTAGTCTTCTAGACGCAATGGGTATGGGAAAAGCAGTTGTTATGACAAGAACTGTAGAGCCTTGTATTGATCTTGAAAAAGAGGGTATTGGAATTCTTGTTGAACCAGGAGATGAGAAAGGATGGCAAGAAGCAATATCCTATTTACTGGAACATCCAGATGAAACTCGGAAAATGGGAAACAGAGCTCGGCTTTTATGTGAAGAGAAATATAACTTAGAAGTTTTCACATCAAGATTGTCTGAACTTTTACAAGATGTTTTGAAGTAACAAGCTTTGGTCATGAAAAATCATTTATACTTAGAAAATTTCTACTACATAAATATTTTGAAATGACATGGATTGGACAGTTGCAGCCCCTTTTATTAATAAGGTCAATTTGAGCAACGAGTTTTGGTTAACCCGCAATCTACCTAACTCTCGTCACCAACTCCATATTGTCCCACGTCCAAAGCCGTTAGAAAACTGGCACAATCAGAAGTCTTCTGTGACTGGATTCAAGAGTTGGCTGATTTATTGGCAACATGGTATGGAAGCGATAAAACAGACAAAGGGAGGCGTGATTACCCTTTTTCCTCAGCTACCAGCAGTCATAGGAATGCAACAGCGGCTGACTTGGAAGAAGCGCATTCCAGTAGTAGCTTGGTTATTCAATGTTGGCACTTGTTCTACTGGGATTCGACAGGCGATCGCCCAATTGAGCTTAGAAAATATTGATTGCTTTGTTGTCCACACACGGCGTGAAGTGGATATCTACCACCACTGGTTGGGAATCCCAAAAGAGCGTTTTGAATTTGTTCCCTATCATCAATCACAGATTCCCATAACTTACGAAGAGAACACGACTCATCCTTTTATCGCAGCACTCGGTTCTGCTCACCGCGACTTTTCCACCTTCTTCCAAGCAGTGTCCAAGCTCAATCTACCAACGGTTGTCGCGTCAAGTAAACATGCATTAGAAGGATTAACCGTTCCACCGAATGTGAAAACACCATTTGGTATTGAGAGGGCAGATTGCTTGCGTTTAGCTCAAGAGGCGCGCCTCAGCGTCGTACCTCTGCTTCCAAAGTCCCAAGTGACAGCAGCAGGACAAATCACTATTGTAGAAGCTATGCTCATGGGTCGTGCAATCATCGCCACCCGTTGTCATGGAGCAGAAGATTATATTCAGCATGGCGAGACAGGTCTTTTAGTTGAACCGAAATCTGTTGATGACTTAGTACAGGCGATAGAAATGTTATGGAACGATTCAGCATTACGCAACCGTCTCGGGCAGGCAGCTAAACGCTACGCCGAAGAACATTTTTCTTGTGATGCAGCAGGAGCAGCTTTGGGTAGAATCCTCGATAAAGTTGCAGACGCAGCAGGTATGTATTAGCTAACGATGTTTTATGGTTAGAGCAATTTTTGTGAAACAGGCATTTACCATAGTACGCAATATTAGTTTTTCAATTGCTTACTATTACAAAAAGTGGAGACAGTTCACGAAATACATCGTGGCTGGCTTGGCATTGGTGTTGCTTTACACAACTCTCAGCAGCTGTTCGCCGCAGTTTCCCAAGCTATTTGACATAACCACAAGCCAAGCAGCTATGACTATTATCTCTCCTTTGTCTACTCGCGGTTCTCGGATTGTTGATGCCAAAGGTCGAGTCGTTCTGTTGCGTGGTGTCAACTGGTTTGGTATGGAACTAAAGGAGCATGCTCCTCATGGGCTGTGGGTTAGAGATTACAAAGATATGCTCGCTCACATCAAACGTTTGGGCTACAACGTCATCCGCTTACCGTATTCCGTACAAGCACTGCGTTCTCGTGATATCAGTGGTGTTGATTTTTCTATCGGTGCTAACAAAGATTTACAAGGCAAGACTCCGATAGAAGTCATGGACATCATTATTCAAGAGGCGCAGCGTCAGGAATTGTTTATTATTTTAGACAGTCATACTCTTAAAGATGGTAAGATACCGGAATTATGGTACGGAGACGGTTTTACTGAAAAAGACTGGATTGATACTTGGACGCTCTTAGCAAAACGCTATAAAGACTATACCAACGTCATCGGGGCAGATCTTAAAAATGAACCCCACGGTCGTGCTAGTTGGGGAACAGGCGATAAAGCCACAGACTGGCGGTTAGCTGCGGAACGGGCTGGAAACCAAATTCTCAGTGTCAACCCAAAATGGCTGATTTTGGTAGCAGGAGTCGTGGAAAATGTCCCTGGTCAAAAGCAGCCAATCTATGCTTGGGGTGCGAATTTAGAAGGTGTGCTGAAATACCCAGTGCGCTTGAAGGTACCAAAAAAGCTGGTATATACTCCTCATGAGTACGCAGCTTCTCATCTCCCGTGGGTTAAAGAACCTATACTTCCTGGTAAGTTGTACAAACGTTTGGAGATTGGATTTCACTATATTGCGACTAAAGGTATTGCTCCAATTCTGATTGGTGAATTTGGTGGACCACGCGTAGATACCAAATCTAACGAGGGGATTTGGCACAGACTCTTTGTTGATTATATCAATAAGAAAAAGCTTAGCTTTACTTACTGGTGCTGGAATCCTAATAGTCATGATACCGGAGGTCTCTTACTGGATGACTGGAAAAGTCTCAATATTGACAAGCAAAAACTTTTGAGTCCGCTGTTACGTTAATCAATAAAGTAGTAAAATTAACAATAAAATACTATTACTTCTGAGTACTCATCAAAAATATGTATTGAAAGTAATGCAAGAATTGAATCATGTTTCAACAGCTGCGAGAAAATACTTTCTCTAAAAATTTATATCTTCGTTCAAATCAAAAACCACGCATTTTGGTAATATCGATGCGTGGTTTTCGTTTTGAAGCCTATCGCTCTGCTGAGTATGAATTTGAAGATACTCTTTGTACTTTTGACTATGCTGATATATTCACTCCGGTATTAGCTTCTGATGCATGTACTAAACTCAATAAAAAGCTGTTAAACTATGCTGCAACAGCTTTTGATCAAGGTAAACTTTATCGTTCGGGTTGCATTCCCTCAATTGTAGATAAAGAATACGACTTATTATTTTTTATCTGCCAACAGTTTTGGGATATCGCCTGTTTAAATTCTATTAAAGGATGGCGAGAAAAATGTCGTAAAGCTGTTTTATGGATAGATGAAATTTGGAAAAAAGAAATAGGAGAACAGAAAACTAGACTTTGTTTGAAACTAGCGAAAGATTTTGATTATATTTATACTACACAAAGCTCTAGTGTTCATGCGATTGCTAATGTCGTCCAACGTCCTTGTTTTTCTTTACCCTACGCTGTAGATACTATAAAGTTTTGTCCCTATCCACAACCCCCTGAACGCTGTATAGATATTTATAGCATCGGTCGCCGTTCACCGATAGTACACAAAGCTTTACTAGAAGTTGCAGAACAAAAAAACCTTTTATACCTATTTGACTCTCTAAAAGGTTTACAAATGATGAATTATAAACAACATCGAACTTTATATAGCAATTTAGTAAAAAGAAGTCGTTACTTTATTGCCAATAAAGCAAAATTTGATGCTATTGATCAAACAGGTGGTCAAGATGAGTTAGGTTCTCGCTTTTTTGAAGGAGCCGCAGGGGGAGCTGTTATGATTGGAACTCCTCCAGTTTGTGAAGCTTATACAACTTACTTTAATTGGTCTGATGCAGTCATTGAAATTCCCTACGATGCTACTAATGTAGCAGATATCATCACAGAATTTGATGCACAACCTGACTATCTGAATAAAATTCGTCAAGATAATGTCATCAATTCCCTACTGCGTCATGACTGGGTGTACCGTTGGGAGAAAATTTTAGAGAAAGTGGGACTTGAGAGTACACCAGAAATGTTATCTAGAAAGGCTCACTTAGCAAACTTAGCTGACAAGATTAAAAAGTAAATTTTAACAGTTACCAGTTATCAGTTATCAGTTATCAAGGAAGCGCAGTATCAGTTATCAGTTATCAGTTACCAGTTATTAGTTTGAAGAAGAATTCAGAATACAGCAATTCTTGATTCAGAAGGAAGAAATAAAGAATTGAGTTTTTCGACTTCCGACTTCTGACTCCTTCATTGTTCAGTGTTCAGTGTTCAGTGTTCACTGTTTTAAAGCTATTAAGCAAAATACAGTTCAGTTAACAGAATATGGGGACAAAGAAACCGGGTTTCTGGCTGGCGCTTAACACAACACCGTATATCTGAATACGGTGTTGTGTTAACATCTGAGACTTTCCCGACTTTTTGTGAAAACAAAGTGAGCGCTCATTTCAGGAACTCCAAGAAATAAATTATTCCACTAAAAGTTGTTGACAGTTGGCAGTCAACAGTCAACAGTCAACAATTAGAATAGAATATTTTTTATTTGGTTTGGAACTTCCTTTCACAAAAAATCGGAAGATTCTTGGTTCCACGAGTCTACTTGGCTGCACCTAGAATCTGTCAGCACTTTGCCAAATCGGGTTGTTATTCTTTTGTTCCTTGGTTATGTATAAATTGAATTTTTGCTTCAAAACTAGTATCAAAAAGGGAATATCGTCTACCAAGTATCTTTTCCACAGTCTTTTTGGCTCACATAAAATTCTAAACAACCACTCTAAACCAACTTCACTCATCCACTTTGGAGCTCTTTTCAAATTTCCTGCTTCAAAATCAATAGTGGCACCGAGTGCCATAAATAATTTTATGTGGGGTAGCATACTCTTGTGCTTGTACAGCCACTTTTCTTGCTTTGGAGCACCCACTCCGATAACTAAGACAGTCGCACCAGAGTTATTTACCATATTAACTATGTTCTGACACTCTTGTTCATCTTTCTCAAATCCAAAAGGTGGAGAATATGAACCAACAATAATATTCCTGCCTGTTTTCCTATTTATTTCATTTTGAGCTTTCCTGGCTATCCCTATACCTGCTCCTAAAAGAAAGATTTTGATATCTTTATTATCCCTGTGATAGTTGTAGAAAGCTGGAAATAAATCTGAACCCGATATTTTTTCCTTGATTGGCGTTCCTAAAAACTTAGATGCATAAATGAGTATTTGACTATCACAAAGCTTATAGTCACTAATACTATACGCTTGTAAGAAGTCTGGGTCTTTTTGTAGTTTAATCAGATGATCCACATTTGGCGTAAAGACTACCCCAGATTGTAATTTTTCTAAAAATTCCACTTTTGACAAATTGTCAATCTCCAAGTTCAAAATTCTAACTTTGTTCATGGCTTGCATAGTTTAGCTTATGTTTAACTTTCGGTTAATTTACACACCAGACAGTAGGAGAGGAACGAGCAGATTGAGAGTTCAGTGAGGCCCTGACTTGACATTTTCATCCTAGTTGTGTAGGGCACCTATCTTGCAGCAAATGAACAGATTATGGGGATCGTGAACTTTTAGAAGATTTGGTGATGGTCGCCTCCTTGGGGCAGGAGAAAAGCCCTATCACCCTTCAAAGCACCCTTGAGAGCACAGCGTATATTCCACGCAATCACGCTTTCTTTCAATCATCAACAAGAGAACATCTAACTGAACTCGTTTTTTCTATAGCCGATACAATATCTGATACTTAAGCTTTTTTGAGAACAATGTGCTTTGCTCTCATTTTTTAAGTATGTTTACGGTTTGATTTCGTGGAAGTTGTCAATGTAACGGTTATAAATTTAAATTACTATGTGATAATTTATCATGGAAATGTAAAGTTGAATCGTAACTTTACATAGTTTTTATGAAAAAACATATGATATTCAGTGTATGTATAGTTTTTATTAGCCTAAAGCGGAGCTAGCTTACATATCTTAACCCAAATTTGCATACCTCCAGAGTATATATGAAAATTGTGTAAAGCGATCATGAAGACAAAATTGTATTACAAAACACATTCATCTGAGGATTGTACGGCTTCCATCTGCTATGCGCCTAAAGATTTTTGCGCATCGCTGTTTTACAACAGTCAGTACTTGGAGCCTCAGATCTAGCGAAGTATAATTTTCTCTAAAAAAACAAAAACTATAGATAGAGCTTAGAGTTTCCCTTTGTCGCTTGAAGAGTTTACTGAGTCATACGAGCAGCAACCTTCAGACTGATTTCTCGGTTGCCAACAGGTTTATCTTTCATAGTCTCATAGTATAAATATCTCTGATCGTCTGCCAAAGCAGAAATATATGCATTCAAATTCTTATTTGAAACTTTAGCTAATCTAGTCGAATAAGAGATGTGGAAATTGGTATTTTGATGTTAAATGGTGAATATTGCCAAAAGTTGAGTATAAATCACAGAGCTTGTTATCTATTGAGGCAATATTCAGGAGTGAACGTGAACATTACTATTTCCCGTAAAAATGTATTTTGTTTGCTGAGTTTATCAGCTATAACGGTTCTAGGAAGCGGTTTATCTGCTGGTGCTCAAACTACACAAGCCACAAGTAATCCGCAGTTAATTGAGCCTTCTGGAACTGATGCCTCTGTTAATCAGGTAAATCTTGAAGTAGAAAGCTTCTACCCGCAAGCTTTTAGTCCGACTCCACCAGAGTTTATTGTTACACAAGATCACCCATCGCCTGTCTCAAATGAAAATCACCTGCAGCAGTTGCCAACTAGCACAAAAGTGGCGAATAACGTAGTTACACCTGTTCCTGGGACAACAGCAACTTCATCTGCAGCACTCATAGCTCCCCAAAATACAGAAGCTCAAACTCAATCATCTAGCTCTAAAGTAGCACAAGCGGATATTAATATTGACCCAGGCAGACCAACCCGTGGTGGTTCAAGTTATCTTGGAATTGCTGCCAACATTGGTCTAGGTGGTGACTCTGCTTTGGGTGATAGTAACTTTATGGTTATCAGCAAAATTGGGCTGACAAATGCTATATCAGTACGACCTGCAGCAGTGATCGGAGATAACACAACTATCTTAATTCCTGTATCCTACGACCTTTCATTCAAGCAGGTATCAGATCCATTTGCGGAACCGTTACCTATTGCCCCATATATTGGAGCTGGTGCAGCTATCAACACTGGTGATGGTTCTGAGGTTGCCTTTCTTCTCACTGGTGGAATCGATGTGCCTATAAGTTCTCGATTTACAGCAACAGCTGCTGTGAATGCAGCATTTTTCAATGACACCGATATAGGGTTATCAATAGGAGTTGGTTATAACTTTAGGGGTCTTTTTGGCTCATAAAAATTAAAACAGTACACAGTGGACAGTACACACTGATAACTGATAACTGATAACTGAATAACTGTTAAATGACAGAGGTTGCGTTATTCTTTTTGCTGTAACGCATAATCAAATTTCCTGGTGGTGCGTTACTTTAAGCGTAACGCACCATACTTCATGAAGTTTTAACTTCTATTTCGTCGGACTAACTTTATCAATTGTCTTGATTTTACCGTCGTCGCCAACTGTCCAGACATCGTAGATACCTACAACATCCCCGTTTTCATCAACATCCACATTGCCACTGGCTCCCTGGTAGTTGATGTCTTTGCCTTCTTTCAATAACTTGAGTCCTTCGCATACATCAGTCACTTCTGTACCAGGAGCATTGGCAACCTCGCGGATTTTACTAGCTATACCAACACCTGTATTCTCCTTGCCAGCTTGTGCTGCTAGCGCTAGCAAGGCAGCAGCGTCCCACCCTTGAGGAGCGAATTCTCCTGGTGAACTATTCCTTTTAGATTGCCAGAGTTTATTAAGAGCTTCTAAGGCTTTGCCGTTAGAACCTGGTACTGTACCAATGACTCCAGATACTATATATTTACCGTCACTGGTTTTGCCGACTTGTCCAGGAAATTCATTTGACTTCATGCCATCTGTTAGCATCACCTGTACTCCTTGCAGCAAACCTTGCTGATATGCTGCTTTTAGCAGTAAACTACCTGTCTCTACGTAAAAAACACCAAGGACTGCATCTGGTTTACCACCAAAAGCGTTAGATGCCTCAGTTTCAAATGTGGTTGCTTTGGGATCGTAGCGGACGGGGTTGTTTTTATTCACAATCGTTCCCCCCGATTTTTCAAAAGCTTGCACAAATGCTTTTTCAAAGCCGACACCATAATCATTATTGATGACGACGGTAGAAACTTTTTTGTAACCTCTTTTATTCGCAAGTGCAGCTATGGCTGGTCCCTGGTAGCTATCAGGTGGAACAGTACGTGCCCAAAACCCTTTATATTTACCTTGTTTTGCTTGTTCTGTAAATACGGGGCTAGTGCTACCAGGAGAAATCATCATGACTTGATTTTGAGCAGCAATTGAGACAGCAGCAGTAGAAACGCTGCTGGCAAAAGAGCCAACCACTCCTGCAACCCTATCTACAGTTGCCAGTTTGGTCATACCAGCAGCACCCGCTTTAGGATCGGTTTGGTCATCTACAGCAACAAGAGTCACAGGTTCACCGTTCACGCCACCACAAGCGTTGACAGTTTCCACAAGCAAGGGAATTGAGGGTATAATTTGCTGTCCAATCGAAGCCAAGTCACCGGTGGCTGGTAGCAGCGAACCAATTTTCAACCCTTTAGCACTGGCCGCTGTTGTTGAACCTCCTGGGACGGTACTTCCACCATTACCAGCTGGGTTGTTCGGGGCAGTAGTATCACAAGCTGCTGCCAGAAAACCAACTACCAAGGTAGCCAAAGCCAAAGCAAAGGCAGTATTTATTTTTTGCATATATTTAGTTTCACTCCTCATTTGCTCAGGAGCCTAAAAGTAAAATTCAAATTTTATGACGAATTAAATTCTTTAATGGCTCCAAAACATAAATAATAGCATCCTCCTCTGGGAGGAAGACTATTTTGGCTACCTCTACCTCAGGTCTTACTTTCTTTTTTTGTATTATCTTTTTTTGTATTATTTTCTTAACTAACGGAGAGGGAGGGATTCGAACCCTCGGTACAGCCTTACGAACTGTACAACGGATTAGCAATCCGCCGCTTTCGACCGCTCAGCCACCTCTCCACGGTCACGAATACTAATCATAACAGATGAAAACTTGAGTGTCAATAGTCATCTGCGATTAAAGACTCGCTTTGCTCATAAGGCACGGCATCGCGTAGCGTCCTGAGCAAAGCGCGTTGAATCTAGTTCAAAATTCAAAATGATTTTTTTGAATTCATCATTTTGAATTTTGAATTCCCCTACAGGAGATGACGACTTCATAACACTTGTGCTCGTAGCCATGCTCTGGGCAAAGCACGTAACTTTTGCCACTGAGGCACGTAAGCACGCCGAGTGAACACATTGTAATCATTGTGTTCAATGACATTTAAAATTCGACTGTAATGCATCAGAGACGCCCACACAGGTAAGCGAGCATCGGCAGATAAGTAAGAGATTCCCTTTTCTGCCTTGGCGTAAAATTGTCGTGCCCGTTCTATTTGAAAGCGCATCAGGTCGCGCCAGCGCTCATCCACCACTCCTTTCAACAAGTCTTGCTCTGTGTAATTGAATCGCGCCAAGTCTTCTTGAGGAATATAAATCCGTCCCCGCTTTGCATCTTCTCCCACATCGCGTAGGATATTGGTGAGCTGATGGGCTATTCCCAAAGTAATCGCTTCTTCTTTGGGGATATACGGCTGTTGATGGCGATTCCACGGAGCGGTATTCGTAGAGGTGTCAACCCCCATTATTGCTGTTGACATTAAACCTACCGTGCCAGCGACGCGGTAACAGTAAAGGTGTAACTCCTCAAAGGTTTGGTAGCGACTGCGGTATAAGTCCATGCGCTGACCAGCAATCATATCCCGAAAGGGCTGAATGTCTATCGGGAAACGCTGAACAGTATCTACTAGAGCGACATCAAGATTATCTGATGGATGTCCCGCAAAAATCCATTCGAGCTGCTGTTCCCACAAATCCAGAGTTTCTGGTGTGGTCATAGCAGATGCAGGACCATCCACGAGTTCGTCTGTACGGCGACACCAAGCATAAATTGCCCAAATATGTTTGCGCTTTGGCTTATCAACCAGTAAAGTGCCGATGTAAAAAGTCGTGGAATACTTGATGATAAGCTGGCGACAAAGGTTGTAGGACTCGTCCACAGAGACCGGTGTTTTCATGCGAGGGATGGAATCAGGCAGTTGCAGCATTCGTTGCAGGCTGAAGGGTTTGCATTTGCAGGCTTTTTGAATTTGCCACCGGATGTGCTTCAGCAGTCGTGTAGCGGTCCTACCGCCCCAAAGCCTTTTCAGGTGTTTGCCTTGTTTCTTGGAAACGAGGGAGGAGTTTTCCTTCAGAAAATCCCTCGGCGGTATTACGGACGATCGCCTGCGCTGTCAGCTTACCAGAAAGTACGGCACCTTCCATACTCCCCAGGTAACGTTGCATTGTGTAACTCCCCGCTAAATAAAAGTTAGCAATTGGAGTTACCTGTGAGGGACGATACTGTTGACGACCAGGCGTTGCTTTGTAAACTGAGCGTGGCGTCTTGACGATATGATACTTCAGCAGCTTTGCTGGATTGTCTCCTGTAAAATCGTCAGGAAACAGTTTTTCTAATTCGGCAACAGTTGCCTGCAAAATTTCTTCATCAGATTTTGCAATCCAATCTGCAGCCGGAGCGAGAACTAATTCCAGCATTGAGCGGTCGGGATTGGCGTATCCACGGCAGGTGTTGCTCATATCGGCATAAACACTGAGCAGGGGCGATCGCGAGAATAGCAAATGATCAATTTTAGTTAATTTACGGTCAAACCACAGTTGCAAGTTTATCACCGGCACCCCCTCTAATCCTTCCAATTTTTGGAAAAATTCAACTTTTTTCCAAGGTGCAGGTAGCAAAACCTTCACAACATCAACCGACATTGCTGATACATAGGCATCAGCCGTTAAAACTTCATCTTCCGCTCCATCCAATCCCCGAATCACAAAATGCTTCACTGTGCCATCGTCATTGAGCACAATTTCTTTGAGCGGTGCATTTAATCGCACTTCGCCACCGCGTGCGGTTATGTGATCAACCATTGGCTGACACAGACGTTCTGTCGGCGAACCGTCCAGAAAAGCCATTTTTGACCCGTTCTTCTCTTGCAAAAAACGATTGAGAGCCGTTAGAAGAATTGTTGCCGAAATTTCCTCAGGATTTATGAAGTTCAGCGCCTTAGACATGGCGATAAAAACTTCTTTTTCGACTCGTGGCGGAATGTTTTGCTTTTTCATCCATTCCGACCAAGAATACTTGTCCATGTCCTCCACATACCGTTGTCCCAGAATCATCGCTGGTAACAAACCGATACCAAAGCGAATTTTTTCTGACCATGTCAGCATGTCGTTATTCCGCAGAATAGCTGCTATGCCATTCAAAGGCGCTGGCACATCCGGAAAATCAAAGCGACTGTAAGTCCCTGGATTGTTCGGTTGGTTGAAGATCATGGTGTGTTCTTTCCACTCCAATCTGTCTTCAATGCCCAGTTCTTTGATGAGCTGCAACATATTGGGATATGCCCCAAAAAAAATGTGCAGCCCTGTTTCATACCAGTCACCGTCTTTATCTTTCCAGGCGGCTACTAATCCCCCCAACACGTCTCGGCTTTCTAAGACAATAGGAGTGTGACCTGCATCTGTGAGATATTTAGCACAGGAAAGTCCTGCTAAACCTGCTCCCGCGATCGCTACTCGCATTTCACCTTACTGTTCTTTAATATTTTTTAATTGTTTTATCGTTTTCATTATACTTTGCAATCCGTTACATTTAGCATTTTCTCGGTGAGAGCTTTTTTCGGTTGGGCGGTTCCTTCTAGAAGCATCGCCATCAGGGTTTGGGTGATTGTGGGCAAATCTCTCAAGAAACACAGCGGTGTAGGGGAAAAGAGTGTTTTTTCCATTCGTAGTGGGCGGTGCGTTGCCAGTGGGGTGCTCTCAAGAAACACAGGGGTCTAGGGGGGTCACGGGTGTGAGGATGTAGGAGAAAGAGTGTTTGTTCCATTCGTAGCGGGTGGTGCGCCGCCAGTGCCCCTGCTCTGAAGAAACACACTTGAAGCCAGGTGTTTGTTTTATTTCTTATTCGTAACGGGTTGTGCTCGCTGCCTGTCGAACACTCTTAACAAGCTAAGGTTGTCCCTAAAAATATCTTCGATCCCACAAGTGTATGACAAAGGACAGGTCTGTGTGGAGAGTCATGCACAGGCAGTTTCTTCTTGATGGGAAGTTTTCTTGACACCCTGCGTATGCCAACGTGATCTAATTCTTTCAATGTTTGTATAGTTTTCATCAAGTGGATAAATTCTAAATACTAGAACACTTTCTTTCAACTTTTAGAAAACTCATCCTGGAACCTTTGGGGAGAACTTGTAAAATAAGTTAGGGAAGCGCGAATTTACTTTTGGAAACTATTATGACATTATTGTAGTATTCTCTTTGACAGAATATTAATATGTAAATCCAAGAAATAATTTTTGTGAATTTTTTCGCAAAAATGGCAATCTTATTTGTCTGCCATAAATTTTCTTGTTATATAATACTGGGAAAAAACTATATTAAGAGGATATTAAAGCTGTGCGTGATGATTTACAAGGATTGGAGATTAGTCAAAAAGAACTGCAAAAATTGACTAATTTGCCTGTGAACGATGAACTTATAATTCTTATTCATCCTACTAAAAGATTACTGAGTCAAGTTATAAAACGAGCAAAAGGTCCTGAGGGTGCTACCGTAGTTTTTATTGGGATGGCGATACTCGTTTCTAGTTATGTCACATTTGATGTGATTATCCGACTCTTTGCTCAGTGGGTTACCATGCCTTCCTGGCTATTATTCATAATATCTAGTTGTTCAGTAGGAATTGTTACACAATTATTATTGTATTTTTTATGGAAACAAAGAAGTCGCACTGTCAGTCAAAATATAACACATTCACTAAAAATTCTCTTAAATGATGTAGACAGATATAATTCTGTTATCAAAGCCATAGATATCAACGACCAAATAGAAGCTGCTGGAAATCCAGGAGTGCTTTTGAAGGAGAGAAAGAAAGTCGTAGAAGCACTAAAACTGACAAAAAATGATTTAATTCGGGCATTAAAGACAGAAAGAATTTTAAGAGAGAATAAAAGATTTATTATAAGTAAATCAGAATTGTTTGCCGATAATCTAGCAACATTAACAGCAATACAAGTGAGCGAACAAGCTAGTGAACACGGACGATTGCTCAATGAAGCATTGCAGATTGCGTTGGATGTACAACAAGAAATGAAAAGTTTACAAAGTCAGGGATAAGCAATTCACGCATTCGCTGCCTACGGCACGCTACTAACACATTCAAAATTCAGAAAAACAGTTATGATACTAGCTGGCGTGCAAATGACAGGCGCGACAGCTTAGTAGCAACGGAGGAGTACACGACAAGTTATTTGTAGGAGATAGATAAACTATCTACTATGATATCCGTTGCTAGTCTTTGCAGAAAATGATTATTTGTGGTCTTGCAAAAAACCTTTGACAGTTTGGTTAAACGCCTCAGGCTGCGTTAAAAAAGGCCAATGATTACCAGGAACTTGGCAAATGCGTAAATTTTTCAGATTGGTTTTGTAAGGTTGAAGTTGCCAATCTTTACGGTTAAGTCCTTTTTCTGGCTGTACAAATAGAGTGGGGACGTGGATGGGGACTGTAAAACCGGGAACTTGCATGACTTCCTCAAAAATTCTATCACGAGCCGCGATGGTAAATTTACTACCCCAACTCCCATCAGGTTTTTGTTCAATACTTGCTTGAAAAACTTGCTGTTGTAAGGGACTCCATCCTTGAAACTGGTTTAACTGACGGGCTTGCTGTTCGGCTTCCTCGTAACTTGCAAATGGTCCCATACCTTTGAGAAAGGACAAAAATTGATACAAAAAGGGAAAAGTGACCTTAAAAAGGCTGGGTATTTTCCAAATAAAAATGGGATCAACTAGAACCATACTCAAGAAACGCTGCGGATGAACTCTTGCCCATATAACAGCTAGTTTACCTGTCCACGAGTGAGCAACAACATGAGCAGATGACCATCCTAAGCTATCCATCAATGCTTCTAGGTCTGTGATCGCACTCTCAAAACTATAGTCCTTTTCTGGCTTGCTACTCTCACCATGACCGCGCATATCTGGGGCGACGATATGGTAATCTGGCGCTAGGTTATCTCCTAAGCTAGACCACACCAAAGCATGGTCGGCTAAACCGTGTAATAGGAGTAAAGGTTCTTGAGCTTGGTTCCATTCTAAATAAGAAAGTTGGATATCCGGCTTTGACAAAGTTTGACGTATGGGCATCATCGTAGGTTTTTCTGTGGAAAGACAGCTTTTCTAGAAATGGTACTGCGAAAAAACGCCTGCACTCTGAAGCCGCAGGGCGACTGTTGGGAGAACTTTCCTGTAGCGCGATAGCGTTTGCGTAGCGCTAAGGCTTGGTGTGAGTGGTTTCATTTACACATAGTTGAAATTGAAACATTTACAAAATCTTGTCTTTTTATAGAAAATACATTTCAAACAGATATTTTTTCAGTATTATTACTTGATTTTAATATTTGCTTTCAAAAATTCAACTCACTATTTTTATACTTTATTTTCCAATTTTTATCATAGTTTTATATTTAGAATCCGTATAATAACCCAGGTATTATCTTTTTTTTTAAGCTAGAAAATATTTAGTTTAATTATCATTAACTTAGGAATTTTATACATGATATTTTATGCAAAAATTTAAGTAATGAAAACTTTATAAAATTCCCATCCATAGAATTTAATTTTGATGACTATAAAAAATGTATGCAGAGGCTTGAGATCATATTTTTATACCAATGGTTGCTAGTTTTTTATAAAAAAAGCAGATTTATCAATCATATATAAGTTCCGAGTTTATCCGTCTAACACCTTGTATTTCATAGATTGTTAAAGATAACAATGACTGAAAAATGCTGAAATAATACTATGCTTTTCTACTTTTAACATGGTTAGTTATACATCAAAAAAAATTAAATCTTACAGAAACTTGATAATTACTACAAAAAAATGGAGCACAATGGTACTGTTTACACCAATTGAGATTGACCAGATTCAACAAGACCTTCCTTACTTAATTAACATCATGCAATGGGTTCAAAACTTTTTAGCAAAACCTCATCCAGATTTGGGTAGGTCAGGTCCTGTTTGCCCATTTGTACCTCAGTCAGTCAAGTCAAACAGTATTCAGCTAGGAGTCATTCATGCTAAAAATTTGGAACCACAACAGGTTGAAGAGATTATGTTGCGCCACCGAGATATCTTTCTTGAGCTAGAACCAAAAGATAGAGAAACTGCCATAAATAAAGCCATCTTACTGATTTTTCCAGGACTGGATATAGAAGAAATTTCTAAACTGATTGATGGTGTTCAACAAAAACTTAAACCTTTCTTTATCGAGTCAGGACTGATGATAGGAGAATTTCACAAATGCAATGAAACTTCAGGCTTACATAACCAAAACTTTCGTCCACTTCGTAGTCCTGTTCCTATCTTAGCGATTCGCTTTATGGTTGAATCCGACCTACCTTTTCTTGTAAATGCAGAGAATCCGAGCTTACGTATAAAGTATCTTGAAGCTTATTTACAAAGTTTTGGAAATAAAATGAGAGATCATAAAAATTTAAATAAAGCTCGTCAAGCATTAGCGTTGGCACAAGAGCAAATACAACAAGAAAATTTCTGAAAATTCTAAATTAAATATATAACTATAAAGTAGTGATTTCAGATAACAGCAAGAAAATGTTGAATGACTGCGTAAGCAATTCAATTTTTTAACTGAGTTTAACCAAGTTGGAAATTGACAGCAATTATTTCTATGTTAAAAATAATTATGTAATTTTCTTTACACTATGTTTAGATCTCCACAAACTAAAAATTTATACCTTAAGCCAACGACTCAGCTAAGTTGCTTGACTGAGGTAAAAGACCTTGTGATGCAGACAGATTACTCAAAAAATTTGTGTATCCATCAAATTTTTGAGGAGCAAGTCAAGCAGACTCCTGACGCTATTGCTGTCATTTTTGAAAACAAGCAACTGACTTATCGACAGTTAAACCAGCGAGCAAACAGAGTCGCGCACTACCTACATACGTTGGGGGTTGCACCAGAGGTTTTGGTTGGTATTTGCATGGAACGCTCCCTAGATATGGTGGTGGGATTGTTAGGAATTCTCAAGGCTGGAGGAGCTTATGTACCGTTAGATCCGGGATATCCTACGGAACGCCTAACTTTTATCTTGGAGGATGCCCAAACACGAGTTATTCTGACTCAAGAGCAATTACTAAACAAGTTACCAGCTCATGAGGCGCAAGTGATTTGTCTGGATTCTGACTGGGCTGTCATTGCTCAAAACAGCCAAGAAAATCCTGTTTGTGAAGCAACAGCTGACAACTTAATTTACGTAATTTATACCTCTGGTTCCACAGGCAAGCCCAAGGGTGTGATGATTCCTCACCGTGGTATCTACAATCAACTGTACTGGAGACAAACAACCTTTGGGTTAACCAAACAAGACAAAGTTTTACAGACAATTTCTTTTAGCTTTGATCCCTCAGTCTGGCAAATATTTTGGCCTTTGTTGTTCGGAGCGCAGTTAGTTATGGCTCGCCCTGGTGGACATCAAGATACCGCCTACCTCGTCAAAATAATTGCTGAACAGCAAATAACTGTTCTCACTTTGGTGCCCTCTATGCTTCGTGTTTTACTGGAGGAAAAGGGAATTGAAGATTGTCAATGTCTCAGACACATCACCTGTGGCGGTGAAGCGTTACCTGTCGAACTCGTAGAGCGCTTTTTTGCCCGTCTGAATTTGGACAATGTTCTGATAAATTGTTATGGTCCGACAGAAGCTTCTATTGATGCCACTTTCTGGACTTGCCAACGTGGAACTCATCATGCGATCGCTCCTATTGGTCGCCCAATTACCAACGCAGAGATTTATATTTTGGATGAAGATTTGCAACCAACTGCTGTTGGTGAACCTGGGGAATTGCACATCGGTGGTATGGGACTGGCGCGAGGCTATCTCAACCGTCCGGAATTGACTGATGAGAAGTTCATTCCCAATCCTTTGAGCACTTACCCAGGTACACGCCTGTACAAGACAGGAGACTTAGCTCGTTACCTTCCTGACGGGAACATCGAGTTCCTTGGACGCATCGATGACCAAGTAAAGATTCGTGGTTTCCGCGTTGAATTAGGAGAAATTGAAGCTAAGTTAAGTGAACATCCGGCGTTAAAACAGAGTCTGGTAATGGCAAGGGAAGATGTTCCACAAGACAAACGCCTTGTGGCATATGTGGTGGTGAACCTGGAGCAAATCCCCCCAAGTCAAAGTGAATTGCGCCGCTTTTTGCAGGATAAACTACCTCACTACATGGTGCCACAAGCCTTTGTCTTCTTAGATGCTATGCCATTAAACCCCAATGGTAAAGTAGACCGGCAATCGCTTCCAGCACCACAGACATCCTATATCAGTCATTTAAACAACTTTGTCGCACCGCGCAATCCTACCCAACAAGTCTTAGCTGCTATCTGGTCACAAGTTCTTGGTATAAAACAGATAGGCATCCAGGATAACTTCTTTGAATTGGGGGGGCATTCACTGCTGGCAACACAAGTGATTTCTCGGATACGTCAAGGCTTCGGTGTGGAAATTCCGCTACAGTTGTTGTTTGAAAATCCAACGATCGCTCTTTTAGCAAGTGCAATTCGCAACCGCAATACTGATACTCCAAAACATCAGACCATTCCTCAACTAGCCAATCGGCAGTTAGCTCCTTTATCTTTTGCACAAGCAAGACTGTGGTTTTTAGAGCAGATAGAGCCAAACAGCGCAGCTTATATTATCTCGCAAGCTTTGCGTTTACGGGGTGAGTTAAATGTAGGTTTGTTGCAAAAGTCTTTGGATGCGATCGCCACTCATCATGAGTCAGTGCGAACTTACATTACAGTATCAAAAGATGGCAGTCCCATACAGGTGATTGGTACACCTCGGTCTGTCGAACTCACACTGATTGACTTAACACAAGAGGAGCAAAAAAGCAACCAAAACGAGCGAGTGCAACATCTGTTGCATCAACAAATGCAGCGCCCCTTCAACTTAACATCTGACTTGATGCTGCGAGCTACTTTACTCCAAATAGACCAACACGAGCACATACTCCTGTTAGTCATGCATCACATCGCGTCTGATGGGTGGTCGATGGGCATTTTGTGGCAGCAATTAGCAGCCGTCTATGAAGCATTTTTGAAGAACTTGCCAAATCCCCTGCCAAAACTACCCATCCAGTATGCTGACTTTGCCGTTTGGCAACGCCAATGGTTCTTAAAAGAGCAAATTTCTCACCAGCTAGACTACTGGAAAACTCAGCTAGCAGATGTTCCCACCGTACTGGAATTGCCAACCGATAAACCGCGACCTCCAGTGCAAACTTATCGAGGAGCAATCGAGACTTTGATGCTACCTCAACCGCTGTCTGCATCACTGTCTACACTCTCGCGTCAAGAAAGTGTGACTTTGTTCATGACATTACTAACAGCATTTGGGACGCTATTGTATCGCTACACTGGGCAAGAAAACATCCTTATCGGTTCTCCTGTGGCTGGTCGCAACCGGACTGAGATTGAACAGCTAATAGGATTTTTTATCAACACTGTCGTTTTACGGATTGACTGTTCTGAACATCCCAGTTTTCGTGTACTGCTGAATCGAGTCCGCCAGATGGCACTAGGAGCATATGCGCATCAAGATATGCCCTTTGAGAAATTGGTGGAAGAACTACAGCCAGAACGAGACACCAGTCGTAACCCACTGTTTCAAGTGTGGTTTAATATGCTCAACTTGGGGAACATCGATATGAATCTGCCTGGGTTAGTTGTAGAACCCATGTCAATGCCAGAAGTTGCTTCCAAGTTTGACTTAAGTCTGTATGTTACAGAACAACAACAAGGAATTCAACTGGAATTAGTCTACAATACAGACCTTTTTGCACCAGAGCGGATGATGGAAATGCTCGATCAATTTCATCATTTGCTCATCCAAATTGTAGAGAATCCACAAGCAAGCATTACTTCGCTGTCTCTTGTTACCCGGAAAGCAGAATTACTTTTACCAAATCCACAGCAACAACTTCTTGTAGAATGGCAAGCAGCAGTTCATAATAGAATTTCTCAACAAGCCCAAAGAGTCCCACAACAACTAGCAGTTGTAGATGCACAGATTGCTTGGACATATGCCGAACTCGAAAAGCGTGCTAACCAACTTGCTCACTATCTCTTAGCAAATAACATTCAATCTCAAGACATAGTTGCTATCTACGGACACCGAAGTGCTGCACTTGTTTGGGCGATGCTGGGCGTTCTTAAGGCTGGTGCTGCTTTTGTGATTCTCGATCCAGCTTATCCCGTCTCGCGTTTAATTGATTGCTTTGGGCAAGTTCAACCTCGCGCTTGGCTAGAAATTGGCGATGTTGAAGAACTTCCCACTGGACTTGTTGAGTGTGTGGAATCTTGTCACTGTCGTCTGCAGCTTTTTTCTGACTCAAGGATGACAATACTCCAGGATTATGCAACAAACAATCCAGGAGTCACAATAGAACCAGACCAATTAGCCTATATTGCCTTTACCTCTGGTTCCACAGGAAAACCCAAGGGAATTAAAGGCACTCACAGACCCCTATCCCATTTTGTACAATGGCATGAAAAGACTTTTGGTCTAAATCAGTCAGATAGATTCGCTATGCTATCGGGTTTATCTCATGACCCTTTGTTGCGAGATATCTTCACACCTCTGTCACTGGGTGCAACTTTATGTATTCCCAAGCAACAGGATATCGAAACACCGGGTCAATTGGCTGATTGGATGCAGCAGATGCAAATTAGTATTGCTCACCTCACACCAGCGATCGCACAACTGGTGACTGCAAACACGACAGTTTGCACAACAAACTTGCGTTATGTCTTTTTTGCTGGTGATGTGTTAAAGCAGCAGGATGTAAACAGAATCCGTCATTTTGCTCCAAATGCTACTTGTGTGAATTTCTACGGCGCAACCGAAACACCTCAAGCAATCGGTTATTTCATGATTCCTAACCAGGCGCAGAGTGAGGTCAGCACTTTTAAAGAGATAATACCTTTGGGTCGAGGGATTGAGAATGTGCAATTACTCGTGCTGAACAGCAGGTTCCAATTAGCTGGTTTGGGAGAAATTGGAGAAATCTACGTCCGCACTCCTTATCTCGCTTCTGGTTACATCGGCTGTGATCAACTCACTCAAGAACGATTCATTATCAATCCGTTTACGAATATTGCTTCTGATAGGCTGTATAAAACTGGGGATTTAGGACGTTACTTAAGTGATGGTCACATTGAGTTTCTCGGTCGTATCGACAACCAAGTAAAAATTCGTGGCTTCCGCATAGAATTAGGAGAAATTGAAGCCATACTAAGTCAATATCCTGCAGTGCAAGAAACTGTGGTCATCGCAAGCGAGGATATTCCTGGTGACAAGCAGCTAGTAGCATATGTTGTTCCCAAGCCAAAGCAAGTCTGCACAACTGATGAACTGCGGCGCTTTCTGTTGGAAAAGCTACCCAACTATATGATTCCGACAGTCTTTGTCATGCTAGATGCTTTACCCCTAACTCCTAACGGTAAAGTCAATCGTCGAGCATTACCAGTGCTGAAGCAAGTCAAGCAAACAGAAGAAAAAACCTTTGTTGCTCCCCGCAATCAGTTAGAACGACAGCTTAAGCAAATTTGGGAAGAAATTTTAGGTGTACAACCTGTTGGCGTCAGAGACAACTTCTTTGACTTGGGAGGGCATTCCTTGTTAGCTGTAAAGTTATTCGGGCAAATACAGGATAAATTCGGCAAAAAACTACCCTTAGGCATCCTCTTCCAATCAGGTACAATTGAAGCACTTGCCAAGATGCTTCGCCCAAAGCTAGAAAAACCACTTGCTCATGAAGTGGAGTTCGTTGAACAAGAGAAATCAGTTGCTTGTTGGTCGTCCTTGGTTGAGATTCAACCCAAAGGTTCCAAGCCACCTCTTTTCTGCATCCATCCTCTGGGTGGAGAAATTTTGTGTTATCGACCTTTAGCACTACATTTGGGACCAGATCAACCATTTTATGGCATACAACCACAAGGACTTGATGGGAACTTACCTCCCTTAACTCGGATAGAAGACATGGCAGCGCACTATATTCGAGAAATTCAAACAATTCAACCCAATGGTCCTTATTTTCTGGCTGGATACTCCTTTGGAGGTGTCGTTGCTTTCGAGATAGCGCAGCAACTGTGCTCAAAAAATCAGGAAGTCGCTCTTTTAGCTATGCTTGATACCCGTCGTCTTGGTTCTAGCAAGCGATTACCATTCCTCAAGCGAATCCCCGTGCATTTTGAGAATTTCTTACAACAAGGACCTTGCTACCTGAGTCAAAAGCTTGTGGGTTGGAGCAATTGGGGCAAGTACATGCTGCGAGAGAAATACATGCGCTTTTTGGGAATTAAAGAGCCTTTACCAGACGATGACAGGCACCTAGACATTATAAACGCTAACGTGCAAGCTCTTAGCACATATACCTTCCAACCTTACTCCGGTCGAATGATACTCTTGCGGACTGAGGATCAAAGTCGAACTGATGCTGTTGGCGAACAATACGATCTGCTATTCGGTTGGGGTGAGCTAGTTACTGGTGGAATAGATGTCTATCACATTCCTGGTTCTCACCTGACTTTTCTCGATGAACCCCATGTACACGTGCTAGCAGAGAAATTGAAAGATTGTCTCAACAAAGCATATAGTATGAACTCAATTCATTGATAATGCATGGTGGCGGATGTGATCCTCAATAAAACTGGCGATGAAATAATAACTGTGGTCATAGCCGTCTTGATAACGCAGCTTTAGCGGCTGGTTAACTGCCGCACAAGCTTGCTCAAACACCTCAGGTAGCAATTGCTGGCTGAGAAATTTATCAGCAGTACCTTGGTCGATGAGAATGGAACTATGGTATCCTACCTCTTTGACCAATTCACTAGCATCGTAAGCACGCCAACTTTCCTTATTCTCACCAAGGTATCGGCTAAAAGCCTTTTGACCCCAAGGACAGCGTATTGGTGCGGTGATGGGCGAAAAGGCTGATACTGATTTATATAAGTTTGGATTTCTCATGGCACAAACAAGCGCACCATGTCCCCCCATCGAATGACCGAAAATACCTTGTTTTTCCAGTTGTACAGGAAAATATTCGGCAATCAAAGCAGGCAATTCTTGAACAACATAGCTATACATTCGGTAATGAGATGCCCAAGGTTCAACGGTTGCATCTACATAAAAGCCAGCGCCAGTGCCAAAATCCCAGTCATCATCTTCACCAGGAATACCAGTCTTGCGGGGGCTAGTATCCGGTGCAACCAGCATTAAACCGTATTTTGCTGCATATTGTTGTGCTCCGGATTTTACCATAAAGTTCTCTTCTGTGCAAGTCAAACCAGAGAGAAAATAGAGAACTGGTACAGGTTTTTGAGTGGCTTGTGGTGGTTGATAGACAGCAAAGCGCATTTCCCCGTTGCAGGTGGACGAGGGATGACAAAAGAAGCCGAGTTTACCACCGAAGGATTTATATTCACAGATGAGGTTGAGCTGAGTCATGAGTTATGAAATTCGGTTACTGAGGCATTTACAGCAATTTTCAAGTAAATAGACCACACTTTAGTAGCATTGTAGAGAAGTGCTGCTAAACTCCAGTTGTAAATTCTACCAAAGCGAACCAGCTGATACAGTAATATTTTGCATTGTAATACCCAACGCTTCATCACGGCAAAGGAAGACAGCTAGAGAGCCAATCTCTTCAGGCTGTATCATTCTCTTCTGCGGATTCGCCTGCTTTACTTGTTGGATGTATTCAGAAAACGGCAGATTAGAAGTTTCGGCAATCTCTGTCATCCAGCTTTTGCCGAGTTTAGTTTCTACCCAGCCGGGACTAATGGCGTTGCAGGTAACACCATAAGGCGCTCCCTCTAATGCCACGCAGCGGGTTAGCCCCACTACTGCTGCCTTAGAAGCGCAGTAGGCAGCATTGGTAGGAGAACCTACCTCAGCAGCGGTGGAGGCAATATTGATAATGCGACCCCACCGGCGCGAAATCATCCCCGGCAGACAAAGCTTGATGGTGCGATAGACGCCGTTGAGGTTAACATTGATGAGTTGATCCCAAACTTCGTCAGGATGATTGCATATTGACTGCTCGGCACCGATTCCGGCAGAATTGGCAAGGATGTCCACTTTGCCAAAGGTTTTGACTACAGCCTCGTAAAAAGCCAGCACCGAATTAGCTGATGTGACATCAAGGTTCATCGCCAGCGCCCTGACTCCCCGTGCCTCGATTTCGTTTTTGCACGGACTTGTGCTAGCAGTGCGGGAGCCGATCGCTACATCAGCTCCTGCTTGGGCAAAAGCGAGAGCCATAGCCCTGCCAATTCCAGAGGCTCCGCCTGTTACCATAGCAACACGACCTAACAAAAATTTCTCTTGAGTCATTTCACCCTTGTCATCATATTGTAGGGAGATACAGGCAGATTAGGACAATGAGCAACTTATACCAATTCGGTATGAAGCTGCACAGAATGGAAAGCTTAAAAGCTTGTCGGGTAAAGGAGCTATTCTATGCAGCTTCATGGAAAACTGGTATCACAGAATACGTGACTGTATGCGAGTCCCCAACTGGTCCTAACTTGTCTTGGCGACCACTATAGTACAAAATATAGACACTCGAAACAAATATATACAGAAAGTTGATTTGGAGATTTAACTGCCAGAAACAGAAATTGTTGGCAACTTACCCATCTAGGAAGAATTCTTCAAAATAGAAAGGAACCCAAGCGCAGATGACACGACTATGCTCAAATTTATCGGAACAGATATGCAGAAAGTTGATTTTGAGATTCAACTTCCACAAACAGAAATTGTTCGCAACTTACCCATCCAGGAAGAATTCTTTTGGTTAAGGCAAAATCAAGAGGAACACAAGCTGAGATTACACGACTATGCTCAAATTTATCGGATTCCACATCTCTCAAAATTTACATTCAGGGGATAGAAATAGATTCTTTATACCTGAAAATAATGTGAACCTAGAAAGCCTACCTGAAGTTGAAAATTTGCCTCACAACCAAGGATATGAAATTGCACAGTTTATTGACCGTCACATCAATTCTCCTCTGCTTGAAGAGTTGAGAAGTTACTTAGATCTCAATTTAGATCTTTCTTGTATTCTCCAAATCAAACCTACATATTATCGGGAAAAAGTGATACTAGAACTGCACCGGGACAAGAGCTTTATGCAAAGCATTGTAGGACCTACATCAAATTTAATGATCCAGCCTGAAGGCGCTACTGAACCTCAAATGGTAACGCTTGACATTGGGGAAATACTCGTCTACACAGGCTTTCAGTTTCAGGAATATTTCAAAAAGCTTGGTGTCCTTGCTCAGGTTAAGCCTCTTGCTCACGGAGTAATAGCTGAAGAAAAGCGTATGAGTATTGTAGCAAGCACTATTTTGAAATCCTAACTACTCGAGTATAGTTTAATTGGGAGCACTCCGGAAGTTTAAGATTGACAGCCTTCGTAACTTACCAAGTAAGCGAATGAATGATAACTCGTCAACATTTGACTCTTCTTTATACCAATTTTCCAACAAAGCCCATCCGGTCTTCTTGCCATCAACGAGCTTTAGTAGAGAGAGCCTTTAACATCACCTTTCACTTCAAAATTATCCTATTTATTACTTACAGAGAAGAAAATATTCGATAAGTGATCATCTGCATTTACAAGCGCGTAATCCAGAGGGAACTCCTCTTTGATAGTTGGTGCTATCTGATAGTCCAATGTAGTTATGTATGGATAGAGAAAACTGCTACCTGATTAAATAGGAAAAATAAGTGCCAAGCAATTTTCTATCTACTGGTGGACATATGATCGAAGTATCGACCAGCTTCCTGAGCGTGTTTTGGCAGTCAAACTGTAACCCGATTGAGCAGAGTTCCAGATAGGTTAGCTGCGTTCCAGTAATTTTTTCGGTGAAAAGAGGTAACATAGCACCCAAAGCATTCTCTTGAGAACTAATCGCGATATTTCTCAATTCTGATAGCCACTGGTCATATTCTAGTTGCTTGAGGTCGTAGCCAAGAGCAGAAATTTCTTTGATGAATTGGCTCAAGTGTAAAGACTGAGGATTAACCAAATGAAAGATTTGTCCCAGAGATTCTTTGTGCTGCGATAGATAGACAATGGCTTTGCTCACATAATCCACAGGCGACATGTCTATGGTTATATCCAAATCAGGCGCAGTTCCTTGCTGGATAAACTGCTTAACTAGGCAGGATAGCATATCCTCAGTATTAGAAGCACCAGTTTGGCTATGACTGCTAATCATTCCAGGGCGGTAAATACTGACTGGAATTCCTCGTGACTGGGCAGTTTTCATTATTTTCTCTGCTACCCATTTACTTTGACAGTAGCCACCATAGACTGCTTCACAATCATCGAGGTTGTCTTCTTCTTGGATGGGTTTTTTCTTAGCAGAATAGCCAGCCGATTCAAACACACCAAGGGACGAAATGTAATGTACGGGTTTGAGTTTGTGAAGACTGGATAATCTCAAAATTTCCTGAGTACCCTGCACGTTTGCAGTTCGCACGGCTGTGTAGGGATAAAGTAGATTCACATTAGCGCCAGCGTGATAAATAATATCAATAACGCTTGCTAGCTGGTAAAACTGTTGCTCATCTAGTCCCAAAAGCGGCTGGGATAAATCGCCAAGTATGGGAATAATCCGGGAGTTGAGTTTCTCGTTTTCCAGCACATGTCCCAGTAAATAGCGTTGCAGGTTTTTAAAAATTTTCTGCCTGCCCTGTGCAATTGTTTTACAGTTGCGAACCAGACAATAAACTTTAGCTGCGGTTTCCTCAAGGAGTTCACCAAGTAAAAAGACTCCTAAAAATCCCGTAGCTCCAGTTAAGAAAATATTAGCAGGTTCAGTCAGAGGCTCAAAGTTGCTAGCAGGCGGTAAAATCGTGGGGTCTAAAACAGCATCAACCTGCAAGTTTTGAACAGTTGTCGTGTTTAAGTTTACCAAAATGCCCGATTGAAAACCTTTATGAATAATCTCAGCAAGTGCAGCGATAGTAGGTTTTTCAAACAAGTACATGACAGGTAACTTCACCTGAAAAACTTCTTCCATTTGAGGAAGCAATTGGGGAAGCAGTAGAGAATGTCCCCCTAACTCAAAAAAGTTGTCGTAAATTCCTATTAGCTCAATTGCCAAAACTTGCTCCCAAATTTGCGCTAGTTGTTCCTCAATAGAATTGCGCGGTGCAACATATGCCACTTCTAAATCGGGCCTAGTTTGGTTGGGTGAGGGGAGACTTCGCCTATCTACTTTTCCGCTGGGTGTAAGTGGCAAGCTGTCCATAATGACAAAGCTAGAAGGAATCATGCTTTCGATTAGCTTTGCTTTTAAGTAGCTACGTAGCTGTGGAACCAGTTGCTCAGTAGCATTCTTTTGCATGGGGTTATTAGCAAAGACACTCCAATCTAACCTTTTCCTTTGCCCCTCTCCTGCAAAAAGAGGCATATTAGCCCTTACTACATCGGTCACTTGTTGAGAGGTTGGAGGGTTACCCATTACCCTCTTCAACACCACATCGTAATAACCATCATTACCAGAACCTGACCAGTTAATTTCTACGGTATAAGGTAATTCAGCGCTTAATGCCCATATATCTTCGGGATCTACAGCCGCTTGAGTCATTTCCCGTACAGCTTCCCTCAACTGGGCAACATTTTGTAGTGCATTGCTACTAGCTAGCAATTCTATTGCCTTCACATCTGCTAGAATCCGAGCATTGGGGACGCGTCGTATTCCCAGTATTTCCGGTTCTTTTGCCACTAGCAATTGGCGCAAAGCTGGTAATGTTAGCTGCTCGTTTTGCCAATCTAACCACGGATGCTCTACTACTGGAGCAACTTCACCGCCTACCTGGAGAATCACATCGTAGCGGAAACGCACCAGTTCGTTGTGATACCGCCCCCGCTTAAGTTGTATCTGGACATTGCTAATTTGGGGTAAATACTGCTGGAGAGCAGTAAAGAAAGCTGGGTCGATTACCAATCCCTTTTCTTGGTTCATGCGCTCTTGAATATGCTGACGCAGTTGGTTCGTGGATAGGGAAGCGGGAGCTTGATACAATTGCACCGATGTATGAAAAGCTTCTAGGAGCGGCAGACTGCGGACGTCCCCAAGAAAAACGAACCCTCCTGGACCAACGCGAGCGATTGCGCGGAGCGCAGACGCCTGAAGGCGTATCGCACTTTCTAAAACCCCCACCAAATAATCAATACTAGGAAAATACTGGATGACTGAGTTAATCACCACAGTGTCGAAAGTTTCATCTCCTATTCCCTCCAGATTGTCCGCTGCTCGTTGATAAAGCTTGACTTGCGACCAGTTTTGCTGTAAAGAATGCAACTGCTGCTCAATGTAACGCACGGAAGCAGGGGTAATATCTGTGCCACAGTAATATTTGCAGTGAGGAGCTATTCTAAATAGCAGCAGACCTGTACCACAACCAATTTCCAGTATCTGCTTGGGTTTTAAGGAAAGAATCCGCGCCACTGTATGGTCAACCCACTCCCTAACCTCCTGGGCTGGGACAGGCAGACCTGTATAGCTATTGTTCCAGCCGTTAATATTAAACGTTGGGTCTACTTCCGCCGTGGGCTGGCTGTAAGTGTCGTCCCATATCTGCTGCCATTGGGCGGTTTGCTCAAAAGATGTATCTTGATACTGGTCTTCGGGAACCACGTAAGCGACCAAGCGTTTATCGTCTGTCTCATCCTCGCGGCAAATCACCACTGCTTCCCTGACAGCAGAATGTTGCCTGAGTACCTCTTCAATTTCTCCTAGTTCAATGCGAAAACCGCGAATTTTAACTTGGTTGTCTATCCGCCCGATAAATTCAATATTACCGTCGCTTAGATAGCGAGCTAAATCACCTGTTTTGTAAAGGCGCGTTCCTGGTTTTCCACTAAAAGGGTCGCGAATAAATCTCTCATGAGTTAAATCAGGTCGGTTAAGATAGCCTCTAGCGACACCCATACCTCCAATGTACAGTTCTCCAGGTACACCCACAGCGACAGGTTTTACAGGATCTGTCTGGTGGCGCAAATTTTGGTCTAGCAGATAAATCTGGGTGTTGGCGATCGCTCGTCCAATGACGATAGGAGCATCTTTTGACTCGACTTTGTACACCGTTGACCAGATAGTTGTCTCGGTAGGACCGTACATGTTCCACAGAGAATAGCATTTAGTAAGCAACCCAGATGCCAGTTTTTGCGTGAGGGCTTCGCCACCACAGAGAATTTTTAGGTGTTTGTTCCCTTGCCATCCGGCAGCTAGCAGCATTTGCCAAGTGGCGGGAGTGGCTTGCATGATGGTTGCATTCGTGCGACTCAGTTCTTCTTTTAGCAGCTCGCCATTAGTAGCAACTTCGCGACTGACGAGTACCAAAACCGCTCCCACGCTTAAAGGCAAATAAATTTCCAGTCCGGCAATATCAAACGATATGGTAGTCACTGCCACGAGTACGTCTTCTGCTGTCATGCCTGGTTCGTGGCGCATGGAAGTTAAAAAGTTGACCACAGACCGATGCTCAATTTGCACTCCTTTAGGTTTACCTGTGGAACCAGAGGTGTAGATAGTGTACGCTAAGTTGTCTGGTGTCACTCCACTGACTGGGTTTTCATCGCTTTGAGAGTCAATTTCGTGCCAGTCGCTGTCTATGCAAACTACTATAGTCGGCTGTGTCACTATGGCAGCGTCAAGGATGCCCTGTAATTTACTTTGAGTTAATATCACTGATACTTGGGCATCTGCTAGCATCAAGGTTATGCGCTCTTGGGGATATACTGGATCTAATGGTAAGTAAGCTGCACCTGCTTTGAGAATACCTAACAGTCCAATAATTGTATGGAGCGATCGCTCCACGCAAATTCCCACTAGCATCTGTGATCCTACTCCCAAAGTCCGCAAGTAGTGCGCTACCTTGTTAGACAAGCTATTTAATTGTTTGTAGGTGAGTTGCTTATCCTCAAAAATGACAGCAACACTGTTAGGAGTTTGTTGTGCTTGATATTCAAATAACTGGTGAATACAAGCTGTTTGAGAAAAATCTACTTCTGTTACAAATTCTTGATTTTTATTAAACATTGTTTTTCTTATTTGTTTGTGACTGACTTATTCTTTACAAGCCGCAAATGTCACACGCGAATGCCACCAATATCTCAAATAAGACTTGGCGTCGCTAGGCGTATAAACTGTTGAATTAAATAATTTGGCGAAGATCTAATAACCTCTATCGGTTTTGCTTTCTAATAAAATATCACAATTAACCCAGATTTCTCACAACTAACAAAAACATTCAAATAACCAGGGTAGCAGATAATTTTTTGATACCTACGTTTTTCCAGCAACCATTGCTCTACGGCTTGCCAATCTTCCGAACTCCAGTATGATAATTACACTGTTTCTATGTAGAAGTCAAAATGTTCGGTTGGATATATATGATTTTAGCAATCCTTCTAGAAGTAGCAGGCACTACTTGTATGAAATTCTCAGAAGGGTTCACTAAAACATGGCCCTCCATTTTCATATTCGTCTTTTATGCTCTCTGTTTTAGCATATTGACCCTTGCTCTCAAAACAATAGAAATAAGTACTGCTTATGCAATCTGGTCTGGTTTAGGAACAGTCTTGATAGTATCCATAGGGATTTTGTGGTTTAATGAGTCAGTAAATCTCGTAAAAATATTATCAATCCTACTGATAATAATAGGAGTGATTGGTCTGCACCTAAGTCATGAACCTGTGTCCGACCAACAAGAAGGGATTTTGTCAAGTGTTGGTGCTAGTCTTGACCAGCTTGAAACTACACAGTCGAACAACTCAGATATCGCACCTGGAAATGTAAATGTTAATTGCATGACTCCGTGCAAGAATATTGAGAAACTGACTTAAGGCAGTGGCAGACTTACAGTAAGAGCCATTGCTTGGTTTAGCGATTCAGGGGTACGTGCCTCACTCTAATGGAGAAATTGCATAAATTTGGGGATAGTGGTAGTTTACACTTGACTTTTGCGCCAGCAGACTCCATTGCAACTCGCACACAATCGGCATGGTGAACCCGGAAATTATCCATAACCACAATAGCTTTTTCCCATAGTTGAGGCAAAGTACACTTTTTTATTTAACTTTTGATTTTTCATTAAAATTATTTTCCGATTTTCTCTCTACCATCTTTTGAGTTCTTTTTAAAGAAGAGAGGCAAATTTTCTTTTTTAATATCTTTTTTTGATAAATCTCATAAAAAATTTGTACTGACTGTTACAATATTGTTAATAAAAATATCCCTGCAGCGTTTTGGGAAGGCGCAACTTGGGTTTTACTGTTTTGAGAAGACAACGCGAAGAAAAATTTGACAGACCAGCTGTGGTAAGCTGGTCTTTTTGTACTTTTTAAAAACTGAAAGTGGTTCTCACTGCACCAATCACAACATCATCGTTATCACTATTATGATCTGGCGCGGTTAACCAGATGACTCCAGGAGTAATGGTGATATTGTCAGTCACTTGATATTGGTAGAACGCCTCAATGTGATAGGAAGTGTCTTTATCTTTAGGAATTTCATTAATACTAGAACCTGTCACTTTAGGTTCCATACCAAAGATAATACCAGCTAAGTTTCCTTTTTTACCAAGGTCAGGAAATCCTAAAGTCACAGCCCAGTTCCAAATATCAAGTTCTCCACGGTCAACTGTTCCTCCTTCGCTGGATAAGTTACGAGCGTTGGTATACCCAACCCAACCACCTAAAACAAATTTATCGCTCAAACCAAGGGATGCTTGTACACCGTAGGAATTGCTGGAAAATGGCACACTCACTGGTTCAGGTTCTCCAGTGACATCAGGGGGAGCAGCAAGCTGAGATTTAAGGAAGGATATCGGATTTGCCCGTTGGCTACCAGTACCCAATTCCTGATTATAGGCGTTAATGTAGGTCAAGCCAATAGTAAAGCGCTCACTCGGTTTAAAAGTCAGCTGTGCGATCGCACCATATGGACCATTTAACAACCCATTATCAGAGGATGGGTCATTGGGTGAACTTGCTAAATACCCCAAACTGACTGAGAACGCATCACCAAACTGCTGAGTCACACCCAGCCCCGCACCATCCATTTGGTAATAAATTGAGTTCCGCGTACCAAAGCTGGATAAAGCACCAAAAGCACCGTCTCCGTCAAAGATATTGACTGTACTGGTTATGTCATCTGCTGCACCCGCATTAGCAATTGCGATCACCTCTGTACTTTCAGTCAGGGGGAATTTGTACCACAGTGCATCCAGAAAAGCATCATTGGTGCCATCTTCATCAGCAAAGTATAAGCCGCCCTCTGGTGTTCCAATATCAGGGTTGAGAATATTATTACTCTGTATCCTGGTGAAGAGTGTATCTTTGCCTGTGAAGCTGGTGACAAACTCCACACGCGCCCGCGCACCCAAGGTTATGTTGTTGTCTTTGACATCTACATCGTTGACTCTATCACCTCCAAGAACACCAGTGGCTACAGCAACGACTTGCCCTTGTAATTTCGTTGTTGTCGAAAATTGATTTGCCTCCAATTCAGCGGCTTTTGCTTCTAAAGTATCGACACGACCTCGCAGTGTCGCTAGTTCTGCAGTAAATTCTTCCTGTAGTCTTTGTAATGTCGCTAAATCTTGTTTGTTTACCAAATCTGCTGTAGCGGTGGCTATCAGTTCGTTAACTCGGTTGAGACAAGCATTTAACCCGGCGGCAAATTCATACCGTGTCATCGCCCGATTTCCCCGATAAGTACCATTTGGATATCCCGCAATACAGCCGTAGCGTTCTACTAAGGATTGCAGTGCTTGAAATGCCCAATCTGTAGGTTGTACGTCTGATAACTGAGACACAGAAGTCACTTGTGCCATTGTCTTGTTTTGAGAGATATTCTCAGCTTCTTTGATTGCCAAATTACCAGGTCTTTCCCCTGCAACCGCAGCGGTACTCATCGCTAACATTGCCCCAAAAACTGCTGGACTAGCCAGCAGAGATTTCCACGAATTTGTCATTTTTTCCTCACACTTATTCTCAGTTAGTCCGCGCACTATGATTTATTCAAGCTTTTTTTTAATAGAAACTAGTCTCATTAATTTCTCAGTTATTCGCGTATTTTTTAACAAGTAATATCAAAAATTATCATTCAACCTATATGCAAATCAAGGGGTTGCTAATTAACAATATGAATTGAGTTTCAAAGCAGAGGGCGCACCAAAGTTAATATTATTTGCTGATTTTGTCATTTCACGACGAGAATTCAGCAGCGCCTAAATCAAAATCATATCCTCACCAGACAAACCCGAAGAGTTCATGATGGATAAATCTGTACATTCAGCCTGGCATACAGACTAAAAACTTTGTTGTGACTACTAATACTGAATTATGGCTATTTTGCTCTGAGAATGAGAATTATTATACTACTTGATATAGAATAAGTCTTATTGTCAACAGAAATTTAAACAAACCGAAAGCAAACAGCTTTCAGTAAGGAAACAATATGGTGATCCGGACTTACTCTAGACGTCAAACAGGTAAACACGGAAGAGGAATTCTAACTCTGATTGCTTTACTGATGTTATCGCTCTTGGCTGGGTGTACGGAATCTGATACAAATCAGACAACAACTCCCCAACAGTCATCGCAAGCACAACAGACTACATCCACTTCATCACCGCAGCCAGGAAAAATCAAAGTGGTGACAACGTTTTTGCCGATGTACATGTTTACCAAGGCGGTGGCTGGAGATGTAGCGGATGTAGAAATTTTAGTACCACCGGGAACCGAAGTACACGAGTATCAATCTACTCCAAAGGATGTCAAGGCGATCGCCACTGCCAATGTTTTAGTCAAAAACGGCTTGGGTTTGGAAGAATTTTTAGACAACACAATCAAAAATGCCCATAATTCTAAATTATATATCACTGATGCGAGTAAAAATATTCAACCTTTAAATGAAATTTCACCTATTGAGAAAACGAGTAAACAAGAGAAAGAACACAACCACGGAGGTGCTGGAGAACATCACCATGAACACGCTGAGGGTAATCCTCACGTTTGGTTAGATCCAGTTTTAGCAAAACAGCAAGTTGCTAATATTCGGGATGGATTAATTGCTGCTGACTCTGCAAATAAAGCGACTTATGAGGCAAATGCAGCAGCATATATCAAGCAATTGGACAATTTAAATAGTGAATTTCAGCAGACTTTACAAAAAACACCATCATGTACTTTTATCACCTTCCATGACGCCTTTCCATACTTAGCTAAACGTTATAACATCAAGCAAGTTGCAGTCGTCGAGATACCTGAAGACCAACTAGCACCAGCAGATGTACAAAATGCAGTGAATGCGGTGAAAAAGTATAAAGTGAAAGCCTTGTTTAGTGAACCAGGAGTAGATAACAAATTGTTGACAAGTCTTTCTAAGGACTTGAATTTAACTTTGCGTTCTCTAAATTCTTTGGAAACTGGCAATACAGATCCGCAGTATTATTTTACAGCAATGCAAGAGAATTTACAAACTTTAGAAACAGCTTGTAAATAATTTTGTTCAGACGTGATTTGTCCTTTGTTAATAAAAACATCACCAATCAGTTATGACTAATGATCAATAACCAATGACTAATGACTTTCCGATTTTAAAAATAGAGGGATTGACTGTTTATCAAGACAGCTACCTAGCTGTCCGAGATGTTTCTTTTGAATTATTGTCAGGAACGAATACAGCTATAGTTGGTCCTAATGGTGCAGGTAAAAGTACTCTGGTACAAGCAATTTTGGATTTGATTCCACGAAGTGGTGGGAAAATTGAAATATTAGGTCGCCCAATCACACGCTTGGGAAATTTACGTCACCAGTTAGGCTACATGCCACAAAATTTTATCTTTGACCGCAGTTTTCCGATTTCTGTGAGTGAATTGGTAGGCTTGGGATGGGTCAAAGAAAGAAAAACAAGATTCCTTCAAGTCACTCTCACAAAGGGAAGTTTTGGAGAAGCGAGTAGAGAAAAATTCGCAGCAGTTGCTAAAGCTTTGCAGCGAACTGATGCTTACCATTTGCGAAATCAAGCAATTGGAACTCTTAGTGGCGGTCAACTCAAGCGAGTATTATTGGCATACTGTTTGGTCACGCCTCGGCAACTTTTGGTCTTAGATGAGGCGTTTGCTGGTGTAGATGTACAAGGTACAGCAGATTTTTATACCTTGCTCAATGAACTGAAGCAGGAAGAAGGATGGACGGTGTTGCAGGTTTCCCATGACATCGATATGGTGAGTCGCTATTGCGATCGCGTCATTTGTCTCAACCAAACGATTGTTTGCACTGGTGTTCCAGAAATCGCCCTTTCACCCCAAAATCTTCTAGCTACCTATGGTCCTGCTTTTCGTCGCTATCAACATCATCACTGAGGTATAAGAACTGAGGTATAAAAAAAGTAAAAAGGTATTTTCAATTTATAATTTAAATTTTAAATCTCCGACTACCCCTACTTTGGGCAACAAATTGCACGCCTGACATGATATTGGTATTAGAGCAGCTCAATCTCTACCTGAAGCATTATGGGTTTTGCGGATGTGTCAATTGCCCAGATAGCGACTGACTACAGTGTTCCTGTGGAAAAGGTCTTGTCTGTGTGTAACGAACTCTTAATTGCCTATAAAAATCCTAAGACTCGTTTGGCTCTGGAGGATGTAAAGGCAATGATTTCCCAACTTTTGTCTGAAACCCACCTAGAAAGTACTAGCAACTCAGTTCACATGAGCCAAGTGACTTGAGTTGCTAATGGCTAATGGCAAACAATACTAGCACTCAGCCATGAACCATAAGTACCAATGAGATTGAGCATCGCCATCTTAGCTGTGTTGAGCGTCAAAATCGTTAAGGGGAAAAATGTTTAGAAGATTATTTTGCATTTTTGTGGCTACTGTTTTGCTGACATTTCAATTCATTGTCGGTAGCGCTACCGCATTGCAACTAGATGAAGCAACCCGCACGGTACCATTAAATGACGAAGGCGAGACTATTGTCCTCAGCCTTAAACAAGTCCAACAAGGCAAAAAATTATTTAACAACGCTTGCTCCCAGTGTCATCCTGGAGGTATTACCAAAACAAATCAAAACATAGGACTTGAGCCAGAAACACTCGCCCTAGCGACACCAAACCGTAACAGTATTGAAGGATTAGTAGACTATCTGAAAAATCCCACTACATACGACGGGGAAGAGGAGATTTCTGAAATACATCCTAGTACAAAGAGTGCAGATATTTTCACGGAAATGAGAAATCTCACCGATGAAGACTTAGTGGATGTTGCTGGTTATATTCTCGTGCAACCGAAAGTTCTTGGTCGCCAATGGGGTGGCGGTAAAATTTATTACTAAAACCAGTTGACTGAGAAAGGAGTGTAGGGGTGTAGGGGTGTAGGGGTGTAGGGGTATAGGAGAAATGCATTTATTTTCTTATTCTCTATATTCCCGTACACCTGTGACCCCCTCACACCCGTGACTCCCTTACAACAAAGCCCTACGGGCATTGACAGCGTGCCGATTTTTTGGGCGTTCTTTATCTATAAAAGTCATCATTATTGAGAATCTTTTGTATCTATGACATGTTGTCATATTTAGGCCTAATTTTATTTAAAATGAATAAGGAAAATAAATGTTGTTGTTTAGGAGAGAGCCATGACAATGATTGCGTCAAGTTTACGGCGCTTTGGTCTAGCGTTATTAACAATTTTTTTAGTTGTTAGTAGCTTTGCTGTTTTTGCTCCCAATGCTGCAGCTGAGACTTACACCGTCAAACTGGGTACAGATAAAGGAATGTTACAGTTTGAGCCAAAGAATCTGACGATTAAACCAGGCGACACCATTGAATGGTTGAACAACAAAGTTCCTCCTCATAATGTTGTGTTTGATAAGGCCAAAAATCCCGCAAAAAGTGCTAAGATAGCCGTGGATTTGTCTCACAAGAAGTTGATGATGAGTCCTGGTCAAAAAACAAAAACCACTTTCCCTGCAGATACGCCTGCTGGTGAATATACCTTCTACTGTGAACCTCACCGTGGTGCAGGTATGGTTGGTAAAGTGACTGTCCAAGGCTAACTGTAACGTTGTTGACAAGAAACATTTTGTCCTGCAACTTCAAAGTAATCCAATGAAATAATACGCCCTAATAACTGGGTTATCAGCGGTGACAAGTTTTATCCTCGTCTATGATGTTAGTTGCAACAAAGATGGATAAACAGGTCACCGCGAATCTTGAGAAAATTTATATTTCAATCAAAAAAATGATCTCGTGATTTATGAGCAGTTTGGAGCATGAGGGTGTATTCGCACTTGAGAGTTAGCAACTGTATCAAAAATTAGTTCTTTTCCGACTTCTGACAGCCTTACAATAGTGACTGAAGACTATTTTTTGAGTGACTGGAGGCTAGTTGCAAGGAGAATTTCTTGAGAATAGTTGTATTTATAGCTTTCTTGGCGATCGCCTTATTCCAATTTACATTTATTGATTTAGTATTTGCCGCCGAAATATCTAACGGAGCCAAAATCTTTAATTCTAACTGCTCTTCTTGTCACATAGGTGGTGGTAATATCCTTATTAGTGAAAAAACTTTGAAAAAGGACGCTTTATCAAAGTACCTGAAGGATTATGATACAGACTCAATGCAATCGATTATCTACCAGATACAAAATGGTAAAAACGCGATGCCCGCATTCAAGAGTAAGTTAAGTGAACAGGAGATTTTAGAAGTCGCTGCTTACGTTTTCCAAAAAGCGGAGCAAGATTGGCAAGATAGCTAGAAGTAAAAAACCCTCTGAAATACCAGAGGGTTTTTTGTTGGGAAGTCAGCCAAGGAATTTTAAATTGAGTTACTTTTATTTAGTAAAATTCTTCTGACTATTTGCACTAGTTTTTATTTTTCCTGATTGTCACCCTGATTGTCACTTTGTCTTTTGTCTCTAATTTGACGCAACTGTTGTAGTAATTTTTTACTTGTTTCACCAGAAGCAGAAGGCTGATTGCTACTGACTTCTTGTTGAGAAGTTTGTTCTGGACTTGCTTGTGGTGCAGAGGTACTCTGCTTGACAACAACCTGCTGTTGTGATGTTTGTTGTTCTTTATCAGTTTGTGAAGAAGATGCAGATTGCCTAATAACAACTTGTTGTCTAGAAGTTTGTTCTGGACTCGCTTGTGGTGCAGAGGTACTCTGAGTGATCATCACTCGTCGCCGTCGTGATGTTTGTTGTTCTTGATTTGCCTGCGGTTTAGATTCGGTTTGAGTTTGGGAGACTTGTTGGCGAATTGACGATGAACTAGAACGCTCAGTCAAGTTAAGTTTTTGCGGTTCTTTGGATGGTTTGAAATTGACTTCGACTGGACGCAAACGCTCAGCCAGATTAACTTTTTTTGGCTCTTGAGAAACCAGATTAACTTTTTTTGGCTCTTGAGAAACCTGCGCATTCACTGGAGCTGAGCGCAAACGTTGAATTAAACTTCGTTGTGCAGCGGTTACTGGTTGTGTTTGAGTCACTAGAGAGGAGGTTGACAGTTCTGATGCAGGAGTTTTAGAAATGTTGTTGTTAGGCTTAAACGAAATGTTAAACGGGTAAAGCTTAGGCTTACCATTTGCCTGCACTGGATTTTTTTGAAAATACTCTCTGAAATATTCCCTAACAGATGTTTTTAAATCAGATGCGACGGAATTATTATGGAATTCTATCGACTCCACTTGACCTTCGCGATTGACTACCAAATCACCTTCTACTTTGCCTTCTTCTGCTGTTTTAGCATCAACTGTTGCAGCGATAGGCTGTCTCGTTTCTAAGTCAGGATATTGGCTTTTAGCTTCAGTGACACGTTCTGCAAAAGTTTTATTAGGTGTTGAGAGCGATCGCGCAGTTGCGAGTGGAGGTAACTCAGGAGCTTGGATACTAGAACCTTGCGGTAATTGCGGGAAGCTTTGCCCTCTTAGAGCGATGCTGTTATCCCCAACTTGTGGAGGTTGGACAACAGGTGTGACAAGCTGTTGGTTGTTCGCAACTTGTGGTACCTCATTACCAGCCTCAGTAGTTTGGGTAGCGCTGCTACCTTCAGCTGATGTAGGCATCTGATCTGGATAACCAGGAGCAGAGGTGTTAACGAGTTCCTGTTGTTCTTGAGGAATGTTCGCTGCTTGCACTGGAGGAACATTGTAAGGAATCTTAGAAGACTCCAGTGGCTTAGTTTCTCCTAATTGTACCTTTTCTGGATAACGAGGTAGCGGTCTGACTTTTGCACTTAAGGATGGCTCAGGTGGTAAATCTTTCTTAGAAAGAATTGGTAAAGACTGACTTTTAGGCAAAGAAGCAATGGCTACGTTGTTCGTTTTAGGAAGTGGGGGTAATGTTAGAGGAGTGTTATTCGTTTTAGGAAGCGGGGGTAATATCAGAGCAGTAGAAGACGCAGATGGTGGTACAGAAGCTAATGATGATGGAGTCGTTGATTGATTAGCAAAGTTTGATGGAGGAATTTGTGGTAATACGGGTACTGGAGGTTGTAAAGAAAGTTGTGGTGTGCCCGGTTGTGGCAGACGGTTTTTTTCTGCCTGACTTAATTCAACAACTCCAACACTGCTTTTTGATGATGGTTCCTGCTTTGCTTTAGAACTCATTGGCACTATCGGCAGGAGAAAGGCAATAGCACCGTGAATGCCAAGAGATGCTACGGCTGCTATCCCAGTAGGCTGGCTTAAGAATTCTGGTATATTTCTCAGGAAGGAGACGTAGGACATAGCTGTTATCGTTCACTCGACTCAGTTGCAGTTACTTAGCAATCTTATCTTTGAGTTAATATATATAGTAAAAGTATAGTAGAATAAAAACATCCCTTTTCAAATCATAGCTTTTTATTAGAAATTGAAAACGGGAAGAACACTGATTTTTTTAGTTGTTATACTTTTCAAAGACGACGAGTGTTTGACTCAACAGTTGCAATTGCTGGCAAAATATACTTAAATTATTTCACCTTAGTTTCTACCTGTCCAGAGTTATAGAAGAGGGTTTCCCGACAGTCGCGCACCTGTCCGCCCAAGTCGCGTGCGTTGGTGGGGTTTCCCAACTGAAGCACAAGCGCGTGAAACCTCAAGACCGCAGTGGCTCCTCTGGTCTTTGCCTTGCCCGAAAGACGATGATTAGAAACGAAGATATTTTTAGAAACCAAGTTGTTTAAAAACTTGATTTCTAAAAATATCAATGAGCATCAGGTATCTGTCATCATAGACAGTGATTTACCCAGCACGTGACACGTTTACACGACCGAACTTGAGTAATTTTGTCCTGGCAGATATTGGGGATTACCCGTAAGTGTCGAAGTGTTGGCGCTTTCCAAGCTTGTTGGTGACTGAAGCTGAGTGTTGTCTTTGTTCCAGCTATCTTGACCTGGCTGGCTGAATGACAATTGACTTGGACTAATAGTGTCCAACAAACTCACATAGTCTTGTCCAGAGTTCAAGTTAGAACTCAACTCAGAACCTTGACCTGGAGTGAGCGTAGAGTTGTTAATACCCTCGCTTTGTGTAAGAGTGTCTTGGCTAAGACCGTTGTAGAGATTATCGTTTGCAGTGATATTACCACAGAGCAGGGAATCGCTACCGATAGTGACTGCAGGATTACTGCTGTAAGAGCCATCATTACTGGTAGGTACTTGAGTCAGACTAGTATCCGAACCATCGTTAGAGCTATTTTCACCAAAAACGACAGGGGTCAGACTATTATTGACACTGTTACCTGTAGGGTCTACGGCAGTAGTGTTGCTTATTGAGTCTACATAGGTATTGTTGCCTGTGGAATCTACAGAACTACCGTCACTCAAGGTATTGTCAGTAACAGATGGTGCAATGGTGTTACTCGTCGTACCAACGCTAGAGTCATCGCCAGTCACAGAATTTCCTGCGCTTTGAGCAGTGTTTTGCAAATTACTCGAATCAGGCTGTCCAATATTAGAACTACCGTCACTCAAGGTATTGTCAGTAACAGATGGTGCAATGGTGTTACTCGTCGTACCAACGCTAGAGTCATTACCACTAGCAGTGTTTTGTAAATTACTCAAATCACGCTGTGCAATATTAATAGACTCTGTGACATTAAGGTCAGTAGGATCATTCGCGTTTTTGGCTGGCCATTGGGTATTTCCGCCACCATCGCTGAGTTGGTTAGTAACTTGGTTTTTGATATTCCAATTATTACCTCCATTGTAAGCAACGTTATCTGCAAAGGTTGAGTTTGTCACAGTGGTGGATGAACCTCCTCCAGAAATACCTCCACCTTGCCAACCAGCGTAGTTGTTAGCAACGGTTGTACCCTCAATGGTGACGGGATTAGAGCCATTAGCCAAAGTGATTGCTCCACCAAGACCATCTTTGCCGTCAGCACTCTCAGCTCGGTTACCAGTGAAGGTACTGTTGCTAATGGTACCTGATGATTGTTCTCCTACCCACAAACCACCACCTTGGTCCAAGGCGCGATTATCTGTGATAGTGGTGTTATTGACGGTAAAATCAGCATTACCAATTCGCAGACCACCGCCGAGTGAATCACCTTGACTATCCTCGACAACCTCATTGTTAGTAATTGTGGAATTTTCAACAATGATTTTGTCTGGGGGATAAGCATACAGAAGCAGTCCTCCCCCTTGTCCTGCAGCTTTGTTGCCCTCAAAATAGCTATCACGAATGGTAATTGTGCCCCCTACAGGACCATAATCGTAATTTGGTCCAGAAGCATTCGCTCCATCAGTATAGATGGCACCACCGTAACCTATAGTATGGGGACCTATCGGACCTCCAGCGGTTGAGTCATTATTGCGGAAAGTAGAGTCTTCTACTGTTAGTGTGCTCAACACAGTGTTAATTGCACCGCCATTAGTTCCTTTGTTATTATTGAATTCACTACTTTTCACGGTGAGAGTACTGTTAGTATTCACGGCGATCGCACCACCACCGCGTTCGTTTTTACCAGCAGTACTGTCATTTCCCTCAAACACACTGTTAGTAACGGTGTTAGCAGTCTTAAAACCTGACCAAATCGCACCTCCTCCTAATCCAGAAGAGGAGTTATCTATAAATCTACTGTTCTCTACATTGAGTGTGGTCAGCTGATCACTACTAATTGTCCGAATTGCGCCTCCAGAACCATCTTCACCTGTACCGCTGGCTTTTCCATTGGCAAGGGTCAAATTTTGCAAACTAAAATTTGAGCCAGGTACTACATCAAAAATCCGGCTAGCATTATTGCCACTAATGGTGAGACCATTCGCACCTGAACCATCAATAGTCAGTGTTTCATCAACTGTGAGCTGACCTGAAGTGAGGGTAATGGTTTGATTGGCAAGGCTAGAGTCAAATTGAATCGTATCACCTGATTGTGCTTGAGCGATCGCCTCTCTTAAAGAACCAGCACCATTGTCAGCATTAGAGGTAACGGTAATAGTACCCATGTTTCATCCATCCTTGTTTGTTGTTTGTCTTGACTAAATAACTGATGAGCAATGTGACCAACAAAGTGGTCTAAACGTAAATCAACTCGCTATCGGTGTGATCAAGCCACCCTCAGCAGCAACTATTCGACCATAATCTGAATAGGTATGGTTAAAACAATTCAAAAAATGGTCATATGAGTTGCACCTCATACAGACTCGTGCTGATGATGTCATCACAGATAGTTGCATTCTCAACTAGTGGTATATTTGTACGAAGTGTTGCTCAAAGGCGGATTTAGTTACCTTTAAGAACATAGATTTCCCAACCTCCAGTTCTGGGTTAGAGCACAACAATGCCCTCTGCCCGTAGAGAGATTCTGGATTTGGCAAATTCTTTAATTCTCCTTCCTTCGCACAACAAGACTTACCATAGAGCTTGGTAAAAACATCTGATCTTGATGCTCTTGCCTACTCTTGTTAAGAAGCAGAGCGATTTTTACTTAGGGTTTGTTTGTTGAGTTGGGTTGTTCCTCATGAGTGACTTCTAGACTGTTGGTGGGAGAAGAACACCAGAGGTATTTAGATGTGAGATGAACACTTTGGTACTTTGTGTGTTTTTGTTCTCTGTAGTGTTGAGGACGATCACCTTAGTTTTTGGTGTAACGTCTTTACTCAGGACAGCGAGCTTTGCTCTTTGAGAGCCAATCAACATCAGGCTAGTCTTGGTGAAAGCCCGAAGCATTTGGTTGTACATAGTAAATTCCTGTGATTACGGGTTTGCTGCAAAGACACTTGACAAAGCGATTGTCAGTATCTGTATGTCGCGTTAGCATTCCAGCGCTTAAAAAGCTTGAAAAGCTTTTGCTGGCGGTAGACACCCGTTATTCAGTCGATTTACTCTGGGCAAGCAAGTTTTTGGATTTTTCTCGCCTGATATCGTCAAAGAACACTTTTTACTTTCACTCAGATAAAGCTTTAAAGATTTAAGTCTTCTGAGCGATGTATGCACCTAGAAATATTATTGGCATCTTTTTCTACCAAAAATATCAATTTCTTCTTAACTTCATGAAGCTTTTATATTCATTCCAAAAATCTTTGTAAAAACTTTTTAATTAAGTTGCTCAACCTAATTGACTAGTGTTTGAAGACGTGCAGTTGTTGGAAAAAAAATACTTATGAAAAGGAGTCAGAAGTCAGAATCCAGGAGCGGAGCAAGGAAAGCTCCGCCTCCGGTCAGAATACCCCATGCCTGAAGTGGTTTCGGCAAGCAAGGAAATTTTTTGATCTCCACGATTGAAATCGGGGGCTTTAAACCGTGATTCATCCACCAGTCGCGCAGAATCATTCTGAATTCTGGCGACTGACTCCTGAATTCTTCTTTGGTAATACCGTACTTGACTTTATCGTTGAAAATTTCTTATTTATCTTGCTCATCAAATGTTATGAGCATTTATACTTATGTATGAAGAAGTGTTATTTTATTGAAAAATCGCATTTCAATACCATTCAAAGCAGTCTAAAGGCAGCGGTGGATAGGTGAAGTTACATTGTGTGTCACGATAAAGAAAATTCAAAATATGGCACTTTGTGCCACGCTACGCTATCAAAATTCGCTGCCTACGGCACGCTACACTAACATTCAAAAAAATCCTTTTGAATTCATAATGCGTGAATGTTTGAGCAGCAAGTGTTTGTTGCCATCAACCATAACAATATCGTTTCCCGTTGCAGTGTACCGTCAAAGAGGACGGTTGTGTTTGTGTCAATCATCTACATACAGGAATATCAACCATGACTATTGCTACAGCTAGCTTTCCTATTAACCTTGGTGCTTACAAGCAAATAGCACTAAATCCTGCCAATCCCACCCTAACTAATGAGCAACGGGAGACACTAAAAGCTAATATTCAACTGTGTCGCGATGCAATTGTTTTCTTCACAGCCACAGGAGCTGCTAAAGGTGTAGGCGGTCACACTGGTGGTGCTTATGATACAGTACCAGAAGTGGTCATCCTTGATGCCTTATTCCGGGGAGCACCAGATAAGTTCGTGCCGATTTTCTTTGATGAGGCTGGACACCGCGTAGCTACCCAGTACCTCATGGCTGTGTTGCATGGTGAGTTAAGTGCTGAACAACTTGTTCATTACCGTGAAGCTGATGCAAAATTACCTGGACACCCCGAACTTGGCTTAACTCCTGGAGTGAAGTTCAGTTCCGGACGCCTAGGACACATTTGGCCTTACATTAATGGTGTCGCGCTGGCAAATCCTAATAAGGTGGTTGTTAGTCTTGGATCTGACGGTTCCCAACAGGAAGGTAACGATGCGGAAGCCGCACGTCTGGCAGTTGCGAAGAATCTGAATGTGAAGCTCATTATCGACGATAATGATGTTACCATCGCCGGACATCCTTCAGAATACCTTCCAGGATTTAGTGTTAGTAAGACACTAGCTGGTCACGGACTGAACGTCAATGAAGGAGATGGCGAAGACTTGGATGATTTATATCGTCGCATTTGTGAAGCAGTGACGACCGATGGACCTGTTGCTTTGATCAACAAACGCAAGATGGCTGTGGGAATTGAAGGTATCGAAGGTTCAACTCATGGTCATGATGTGATACCAGTGGATAAGGCGATCGCCTACTTAGAAAAGCGCGGACTCACACAAGCCGTTAGATTTCTCAAAA
>NZ_QMEA01000179.1 GCF_012912105.1 Brasilonema sp. UFV-L1 | reverse complement strand
CATCTCATCGCTCCCCTTCGGGTGAGCGAGAGGCTTCTGCTGCTTAAGCTAAAGTCTTATTAAAGGGTTATTCAAGAATTGCCAGTGTATGTTATTATTCTGCTCTGTCAGTTTTTGCTTCACTTGCTTGCAGATGAACTCGATTTGAGCTACTCTCTAACAGCTTGGGAGTCAGGGTGCAATTGACCAATGACAAAACCAGTGCGAGTGTTTGTCCACAGTACCAACAAGGTTGGGTTTGGAATAGATCTAAACCAACAATTTAGTACCGGTGAGCATTGGGTTCATCAGCAATTAAGTTTATCAGGGTGGAAACAGCATAAGAAGCTGTACAGCGACTTTTTCTAACGAGTGGTACAGTAACCCTAAATTTTCTGCAACTGCTCGCTGCACTCTATCTACATTATTAATGTTCAAATAAAGCTCCCTCGCTCACCGCACTCTATCTACTTAATGTTCAAATAAAGCTCCCTGTTTATGAGGAGGATTTTGTAAAGGCACCCAAAGAACTCGTTCTAGATAGACCTGAGCCAAAGCTGTTGTGGCTAGAAGCACGCGTTCCCAATCTACTGGAGTAAAAGTTTCTCCGAAAATTGGCAATGACTGCATCCACTCACGTTTAATCTTTGTTGAATTTCAAAGAAGTTTAGTTACCAATTTCTTATCATAGCAAATTGTAGCGAGGCAGTCAAAAACATACATTTACAATGGCAATTAAGAGTTTCCCGATCTGGCATAATTTTCCAGAATAATCATAATATCTGTTAAGAAAGAGAAAAAATCACTAACAAGGGTAAAATCGATTGGAATGAGAAAAATAATAGTGAAAAAAATAACTTATAGGTTGTAAAAAAGGTAAAAAGGCAGTATCAGTGAAAATCGAATTCCTGTTATGATACGCGTGTCATTTAGGATGCTTGTGTGGTGTGGTGATAGAGGATAAATCAATGAAAGATACAGTAGACTTTAGCGGTAGACCATTTCATTTCATTGGTATTGGCGGCATAGGTATGTCTGCTTTAGCATATGTGCTAGCAAAGGGTCAGTTGCCAGTATCTGGTTCAGATCTTCGTCAAAACCATATTACTCGACGTTTAGAATCTATCGGAACTCATATTTTTGGTAAACAAGAGGCAAGTAATCTCGAATTTTTTCGTCCTCATTCTCAGCCTAAGGGAGTAGTATTAAACACTAAAGAAGAATTATCTACTTTCGATAAAGCAAAATTACCTCAAGTTATTTGTTCAACAGCGATTAACACAACGAATTTAGAGTACAAAGCTGCATTAGAATTAGGTTGCCCAATTTTCCATAGGTCTGATGTACTGGCAGCATTAATCGCTCAATATAGTAGCGTTGCTGTAGCAGGAACCCACGGAAAGACAACAACAAGTAGCATGATTGGTTATATGCTGCTTCAAGCAGGTCTTGATCCAACAATTTTAGTAGGTGGAGAAGTGAATGCTTGGTCCGGCAATGCGCGACTAGGAAAAAGCCAATATTTGGTGGCAGAAGCAGATGAATCAGATGGTTCCCTAGTCAAACATCGCCCAGAAATCGGTATAATAACCAACATAGAATTAGATCATCCCGATCACTACGGCACATTAGAGGAAGTCGTCCAAATCTTTCAGACATTTGCAAAAGGTTGTAAAACTTTGGTAGGCAGCATTGATTGCGCGACTGTACGCGATCGCCTACAACCAGAGATAACTTACAGCCTGAATTCTGATACTGGTGCTGATTATACTGTCAGCAACGTGGACTATAGAGCTGATGGAACTACAGCTGTAGTATGGGAAAAAGGCAAGACTTTGGGTGTGCTGAACTTGCGTTTACTTAGTAAGCACAACCTCAGTAATGCTCTAGCAGCAGTTGCAGTTGGTCGGATATTGGGCTTGGAATTTGGAGAAATTGCTAAAGGTCTTGCGACCTTTGAAGGTGCAAGACGCCGTTTTGAATTCCGAGGTGAAGTCAATGGCATCACTTTTATTGATGATTACGCCCATCACCCTAGTGAAATTCGTGCGACTTTAGCTGCTGCACGCTTACAGGCTAGACTTGGACAGAGAGTTGTTGCCATATTCCAACCCCATCGTTACAGCCGCACGCTTACCTTTTTGGAGGAATTTGCTCAATCGTTTAGTCATGCTGATTTAGTTGTCCTCACTGACATTTACAGTGCAGGCGAGGTGAACTTGGGGCAAGTTAGTGGTGAAAAACTTGCAAGTGAAGTTACTAAACATCACCCGCAGGTGATATATCAACCAACTTTAGCCTCAGTCTGTGAGTACTTACAGAAAACTCTACATTGTGGAGACTTGGCGCTGTTTCTGGGAGCTGGGAATATTAATCAAGTGATTCCCGAAGTCATAGCGACACAATGCCCACCAGTTAAGGCAACTTCCTAAAAAAGTTTCTTACGTAGAAACAAGGACTACAAGTTGGTTTCCCTTAATCGCATAGTGTCCGTCTAGCAATAGTTACATCGCTTTTCACTGATGTCGTATTTTTACGACATATAAACATCTAAATTCAGCGCATTCTAGAAAATATGACTATCTCCCAGGCAGTTGCAAATGTCTGCAAAGTTTCTGGTATGACAAATAGCAGGCAAATAACATCTAATAATCCCATTGAAAGTAAAGAGATTTATTTACCTGGTACTGATTGTGTAATTAAATCCCAAGTTTCGCTAGCAGCGTACACTTCCTACAGAGTCGGTGGTCCTGCTCAATGGTGTGCTGCCCCCCGAAACTTAGAAGCTTTACAAGCTAGTTTTCAGTATGCTAAAACACATAGATTACCAATAACAATACTAGGGGCAGGTTCTAACTTGCTCGTCAGTGATTGTGGGATACCAGGTTTAGTGATTGTGACTCGTCATCTGCGCCATAGCCATTTCGACCCAGAAACAGGTCAATTAACTGTCGCTGCAGGAGAGCCAATTCCAAGCTTGACATGGCAGGTAGCAGAGCGGGGGTGGCAAGGATTTGAGTGGGCTGTTGGTATTCCTGCTACGATTGGGGGTGCCGTGGTGATGAATGCAGGGGCACACAATAGTTGTATCGCAGATATCATAGTTAGTGCTCAAGTACTTTTACCGAATGGGACTCTGAAAACTCTCAACCGGGAACAGTTGAGCTATAGCTACCGCACCTCTATCCTCCAAGGTAGCGATTATATCGTCACTCAAGCCACTTTTCAACTCCAGCCAGGGGCTGATCCAACACAAGTTTTGGCAGCTACCAAACAACATAAAGAGCATCGACTAAATACTCAACCCTATCACTTGCCCAGTTGTGGTAGTGTGTTCCGCAATCCCAAACCTTATGCTGCAGGCTGGTTAATTGAACAAACAGGTCTTAAAGGCTACCAAATTGGCAAAGCGCAAGTTGCACAACGGCATGCTAATTTTATCGTGAACTGTGGTGGTGCTAGTGCTTGGGATATTTTCAATCTCATCCATCATGTTCAACATCAGGTACAAGAACGTTGGTCTATTTTGTTAGAACCAGAAGTGAAAATGATGGGAGAGTTTCAAGCTGCTTGATGAACTCAGCTTTATGAGAAAAACATAACTTTTTCTTGCTTTCTTGATAAAGGAATAGAGCAGTTTATTCACACCAGCCTTAAATATCTCTTATCCCAAATTCAATTTTTCATACTTTTTATTTGTAGCCCGCGCCAGCGGGCTTTATTTGCGTCCATTCAGTTTTTTACAACAGAAGAATCATTGATTCAACAAGAAAGAATAGACTGTGCGTTCGCTTATTTTGAGAATGAAAGCGGCACAGGGATAGCATAAATCATAAAATGGCAAAAGCTCTATGCGAAACAAAAATGCCTGAATCGATTTAAAAGCCTGGATTACAAGCCCTGTAAGCCTTAATTAAATTTTGCGGTTAAAAATGAGCGAACGTACAGAATAGAGGCGTCAGTCGCCAGAATGGACTGCGTCCCGCTGCGCTAACAGAATTGAATTCTTTAGACTGGCGGATGAATAAATGGGTAACGGTCCCGCCACCAAATTTTGAATTTGGTGGTCTTCAATCACCTGAAGGGTCTGAATCCGACGCATTGTCCCCTGATAAATCAGCCAGCCCTCATACTACGATCCACCGAGGAGACAACACAGATCAACAAAAAACAGGCGACGCACTTGGGCAAAGGAATGAGCCAGCCTTAATAGAACGAGTACCCGACTACGCCAACGAATCAACAAAAACCAAGGCTGGCTCATTCCCCAGTCGGAACCCCGCGACGGCTGATTTATCTACGTGTAAGACCCTCGCCCCCACTGATTGATTCTGACTCCTTGGCTGCGTGTCAGAGACGTAGCTCCCGAATTCTGACTTCTGAATTCTTTTTTAATTGCGAGGGGTTAGAATCCGAATGGCACGCTTGTTAAGGGTTGAGACTGACGCGGAGAGGGGAGAAACGGGGGACGCACTAATCTATAAAAAACGTTAGCTCCGCTAACGTTTTTTACAGGTTTTTTCCACGGGACGCGGAGATGGAATTTTCCCCGCGTCACCGCGTCACCGCGTCACCGTGTCAGCTCACATCTTGCACCAAGAAAAGTTGATTGAATTTTAAAACTCAGTACGAAACCTAAGCCCTTATTTTCCTGAGAAAAGACAAGAAAAATCGTGTAACTTTCTTGCGCTGCTTTTGACTAAGTCCGGGCTTATACGGTTAGGTGCAAGATCTGAGTCAGCCCCTTTTTAGGTTTTCTTCGCGCCATTCGGTTAGAATCCTCTTCCAATTTCTTATTCTGACTCCTGTATTCTGACTCCTGAATTCTTCTTCAATAAGTTTCTTCGCAGGTTGTCCAATGCGGTACACGCGCTAACGTGGCGAATTAAAGACCGACCTCGTGCTGTACCAAAACCATATTCAAAACTTTTCACTTCTCCATTTGGTCCAGCTAACCCGATATAAACCAAACCGACAGGCTTAGTTTCTGTACCACCTGTCGGTCCAGCAATACCAGTGATACTCAATCCCCAAGTCGTCAAAAGACGCGATCGCACTCCTACAGCCATTTGTTCTGCAACAACAGAACTGACAGCCCCGTACTTTGCCAAATCTTCGGAGTTAACACCCAGTAGGTTTACTTTTACTGAGTTATCATAAGAAATTACCCCACCCCAGAAGTAATCAGAACTTCCAGAAATCTCTGTTAATATTTGCCCCAGTCCGCCACCAGTGCAAGATTCTGCCACAGAAAGGGTTTGCCCCGCAGCACGCAACAACTCACCTACAACTGAGGCAAGGGTGTCATTATCTGCACCATAATAATTTAATCCCGCAATTTCTTTAATCTGTTTCTCAATTGGTGCAATCAAATCCTGTGCATGTTCTTGGGATGTCGCTTTAGCAGAAACTCGTAATTTGACTTCTCCTCTACTCGAATAAGGTGCGACTGTTGGGTTGGGTAAATTGAGATAAGCTGCAACTTTTTCTGCTAATGCCGATTCCGCAATACCCCAAAACTTTAACATCCGACTATAAATAATTTCTTTGCCCCAACCTTGACTTTTGAGTAATGGTACAGCAGTTTCCTCCCACATCCGATACATTTCACTTGGTACACCAGGAAAGGTGAAAATCGTTAATCCTGGACGGGGGTGCCAAATAATACCAGGTGCTGTTCCTGTGGGGTTTGGTAAAACTTCTGCACCTTGGGGTATCAAAGCTTGTTTGCGGTTGCTGGGGGTCATAACCCGACCGCGTTGAATATATTTCCTAGTAATATCTTCAAGAACGTCTGGACGTTCTACTAAAGGAGCGCCGAAAAAATCAGAAATGGTTTCACAAGTCAAGTCATCTGGTGTAGGACCGAGACCACCAGTAAAAATCAAAATTTGCGCTCTTTGACTCGCAATTTCTATAACCTGCTTTAACCTTGTTGGGTTATCTCCTACTACGGTTTGATAGTAGTGGGGAATGCCTAACTGAGCTAACTGCTGTGCCAAATATTGAGCATTACTATTAATAATATCTCCTAATAGGAGTTCGGTTCCAACACAAATAATTTCTGCACTCATAAATCTGCACTCAGAAAATAGGGAATAGTTTAGTGGTTGGTCGTCAAAATATACCACAGGACTTACGCACGAACAACGTAACTGTAGTCTGCAGCGACTGAAGGCGAGTGTGTGTCGTGTCTTTGTGCATGAGGAAGCATGAAATGCGGCGATCGCTGTGGTGGTACCCATAGGTAAGCATAAGCCTGAGTCCTTACGGACACGCTGCCCGTACCCCGCTTCGAGGGCGCTTTGCGCTTAGGCTAAGGCAATCCACTCTTTTTCATAGCACATGCGTAAGTCCCACAACAGAAAAAGCCATTTTGGAAATAAACACTTAACATTTTTTCATTTGACACTCTCCGTCCTAAAGGAGCGGAGATTCTTAAGACATCACTGCCTTAATATCCTGTTTGCACAGGTTCCCAGGCTCAACACGTTTGCCACGAGGGCGTGTTGATATCTCCTTACAGTATTTTGGGCGTTTAGAACCTTGCGATTCAAGTTCCTTGGAGTCCCCAAGTACTATAGAAAAGGCTCTATCTCTAATGTTTTTAGCAGCGTTGATGTCAGCGTGACTCATATATCCGCAATGCGTACAGATGAACTTTTCACCATCACGATTTGATGCGTCAACATGACCGCAATTTTGACATTTAAGGCTTGTGTGTTTGGGATTGATTTTAATCACAACTTTTCCATGCTTCTCAGCAAGATACTCAATTTTTAAAATCAAATCACTCCAACTTGCATCAGAGATTGAACGATTTAAACCTCTTTTTCTTGATTGTCCATTTTTTAAAAATCTACCCGTTTCTTCATCTACTTTTGGCTGACAGCGCCTTTTCATTGCTGAGATATTTAAATCCTCTACAGCAATAGCATTAACTTTTATAGAAACAATTTTGTTAGCTACATACCATTGATATGATTGACGCTTATCTGCAATCTTTTTGTGCAGTTTACCTACTTTCTTAGCAGCTTTTTTGCGGTTATTACTACCTTTCACTTTTTGATTAACTCTACGCTGTCTGATTTTCAAAACACGTTTTGTTTTCTTATTAGTCAAGAATTTCGGATTACCAATCTGATGATTGTCCGAAAGATGGACAAGTTTGGTAATGCCTAAATCGCAACCAATTATCGTTTTAATATCAGTTAAAGGTCTAGCAATGTAGTCTGGAACTGCTTTATCCTCTATTCGGATAGAAACATACCAACCATCTTGCCGTTTACGAATTGTAGCCGCTTTAATCTTGAATCCATCAGGTATTAGACGAGAGTCATGAAATCTCATCCAGCCAAGCTTAGGAAGGTATATTTTATTTCCTTGAACTTTCACACCCATCGCATAAGTAAAAGATGTGAAGTTAGAGCGATTCTTAAACTTGGGAAAACCACGACCCATGCCCTTCGGGCACGCTACGCTATCAAAGAAATTTTTGTACGCTATATCTAACCGTTTAACGTTTTGCTGCAATACTGTTGAATCAATTCCAGCATACCAGGGTCTAGCTTTTTTGAGTTCTGGTAATGATGTAATTTGAATATCACCAGCAACACGGCGAGGGTTTTTCTGTTCAGAATCCTTCCAGGGTTCACCAGTTGCACCGTTTTTGCTAACAAAACAAGTCATAGGGCAAGCTTCAGCCTTAGTTCTAACATCGCAATATTCGCCTAATATGAACTGCTGGGCGTATTGAGTCAACCTGTCATTCAAACACCAGTTGTAGTGCGAACGCAGCATATCAACCCAATTACTCATTTTTATTGCTTGTGTAGTCTTTGGTCTGAGTTTGTATACATAGTTTGTTAGCAAGATTTAATTACCTCCTTATTGTTTATGCGTTGTATTGATTCTACTCTAATCATAGACAAGCAAACAATGATTATTCCGGAAATATGGCAAGTTTTTCACCCGATGAATACAGACATGAAGGAAACGCTATATCATTACTTAATTACCACTTTGTCTTCATTCCTAAGCGCAGAAAGAAAGTACTTGTAGGAAAAATAGCAGAAAGATTACAAGAAATTATTTGTGAGGTTTGTAACGAGAATAGATGGAAGATTGTAGCGATGGAAATCATGCCTGACCATGTCCATCTTTTTCTTAATACCAAACCAACAGATAATCCGGCTCAAATTATGAACAGAATTAAAGGCAGAGCTAGCCATCACTTAAGAAAGGAGTTTCCTGAATTATTGAAATTACCTACTTTATGGACTCCGAGCTATTTTGTTAGCACTGCTGGCAATATATCCACTGCGAATGTAATTCAATATATTGCTCAACAGAGAGATTAAATTACTCAGCCCTAAAGGGCTTAAACCGTTTTCATCCCTTGTCTGAAGCACAGATGTGACTTTCCACGCCGTTTCAAGTCACATCTTCAAGGGTTTTCAACGGGTATTGTTATAAGCGATAACTGTCCTCTTTTGGAAGTTTTTTTCGTAAAACTTCTTGATTGCCTCCGCTCCTGCATCAGGAATTGCTGAATTCTTATTCTTGACAAGAAGAATCAAAAATGGTAAGCAAAATCCCCCACCTTGCAGCAGGGGATTTTGATAACTAACCTACTACTAACAGCCAGTTCAACCGAACTTACCAGCAGTTGAAGCAATCAGGAATGCTGCGTAGGTAAAGACGTAACCAACAGCAAAGTGAGCTAAACCAACAAGACGAGCTTGAACAATGGACAAAGCAACAGGCTTGTCTTTCCAGCGAATCAGGTTCGCCAAAGGAGTACGCTCGTGTGCCCAAACCAGAGTTTCAATCAACTCTTGCCAGTAACCTCTCCAAGAGATCAGGAACATGAAACCAGTTGCCCAAACCAGGTGTCCGAACAGGAACATCCAAGCCCAGACAGACAGGTTGTTCATACCGTAGGGGTTGTAACCGTTGATTAACTGAGCGGAGTTCGCCCACAGGTAATCACGGAACCAGCCCATCAAGTATGTAGAAGATTCGTTGAACTGTGCGACGTTACCTTGCCAAATCGCTAAATGCTTCCAGTGCCAATAGAAGGTGACCCAACCTACGGTATTGAGTGCCCAGAATGCAGCTAGGTAGAAGGCGTCCCAAGCGGAGATGTCGCAAGTACCACCACGACCGGGACCATCGCAGGGGAAGGAGTAACCGAAGTCCTTTTTATCGGGCATCAGTTTGGAACCACGGGCATCCAAAGCACCTTTGACCAGTATGAGAACTGTGGTATGGATAGCCAGAGCAAAGGCATGGTGAACCAAGAAGTCGCCAGGTCCAATAGTCAAGAACAAGGAATTGGTACCAGCATTAATCGCATCCAGCCAACCGGGTAACCAAAAAGCACCTGTGTTGGAAGCAATACTGTCAGGATTAGACAGCAAGGTGTTCAAACCGTAGAGCACTTTACCGTGAGAAGCCTGAATGAATTGTGCAAACACAGGCTCAATTAAGATTTGCTTTTCCGGTGTGCCGAAAGCTACTACTACGTCATTGTGGACGTACAAACCTAAGGTGTGGAAGCCCAAGAACAGCGATACCCAGCTTAGGTGGGAAATAATTGCTTCTTTATGCTTCAGCACGCGGTCTAGTACGTTGCCCTTATTTTGTTCTGGATCGTAATCACGTACCCAAAAAATTGCAGCATGAGCGAAAGCACCGAGCATCAAGAAGACAGCAATGTACTGGTGGTGGGTGTACAAAGCTGCTTGGGTTGTGTAGTCTTTGCCAATGAAGGCGTAAGGTGGCAGTGCGTACATATGCTGTGCCACCAAAGAAGTGATAGTTCCTAGCGCTGCCAGATGAATAGACAACTGGAAGTGCAGAGAATTGTTGTAGGTTTCGTATAGTCCTTTGTGAGGCAGGTTGAACTGACCTTCGGTGTTGCGACTAAAGAAACTCTTGGCGTCCAGCATTTCTTTAATGCTGTGACCGATACCAAAGTTGGTTCGGTACATATGACCGGCGATGATGAAGATAACCGCGATCGCCAAGTGATGGTGAGCCATATCCGTCAGCCACAGCGACTCTGTTTGAGGATGGAAACCACCCAAAAATGTCAAAATCGCTGTTCCTGAACCTTGGGAAGTTCCGAACACATGATTCGCTGTGTCAGGGTTTGCAGCGTAAACACCCCAGTTTCCAGTAAAGAATGGTGTCAATCCTGCTGGGTGAGGCAGGGTTGTTAGGAAGTTATCCCAACCTACGTGTTGTCCCCGTGATTCAGGAATCGCTACGTGAATTAAATGACCTGTCCAAGCCAAAGAACTCACACCAAACAGACCTGCTAGGTGGTGGTTCAGACGTGGTTCTGCACTTTTAAACCAAGCCAAGCTTGGACGGTACTTAGGTTGCAAGTGCAACCAACCAGCGAACAGGAATAATGATGCCAACAGCAGCAGGAACACTGAACCTACATACAGGTCATTGTTCGTCCGCAGACCAATGGTGTACCACCAGTGGTAGATCCCAGAGTAGGTGATGTTGACTGGATAGCTCGCCCCTCCTTGGGTAAATGCTTCGATTGCTGGTTTCCCAAAGTGAGGGTCCCAGATTGCATGAGCTATCGGACGGATATGAAGAGGATCTGTGATCCACGTCTCAAAGTTACCTTGCCAGGCTACATGGAACAGCAGGCTCGATGCCCACAGGAAGATGATTGCCAGATGACCGAAGTGCGTCGCGAAAATCTTTTGGTAAAGATTTTCTTCTGTCATGCTATCGTGGCTTTCAAAATCATTTCCCGTTGCGATCGCATACCAGATCCGACGAGTCGTCGGGTCTTGTGCTAGATCCTGGCTAAATTTTGGAAATTTTGTTGCCATAAAGATGAATTCTTTTTGCCCACATCAAATTCTACGCCTTCAATACCCATTGCAACTCACTTGGGTATTTATATGAGTGATAGAGAGTTTTTAGCCTGCAGCGTAATTAGTACTTATTCTAGATCAATAGCAATCGCCAAAGGTTATAAAGGGTAGGTTGAAAACCCTGTGGCTTTAGCCCAGGGCGGGGGTCTAACACGTAAAAAAATTAGCCAGCCCTGTTCTAGTTGATCTGTGTTGCCAACGAGTTATTAATGTTAGAGGGCTGGCTAATTTTTTCGGGGACAATGCGTCGGATGAAAACCACGACGCAGGGTTTACCCTGCCGTAAAAATATTTTGGAACATTTGTATTGACATTACGTCATAATATACATAGCGCGTTACAACGCGAAACCATTGTAGGAAAGTCTTCCGATTCAATGCCCAGAGAACTCATTAAGATACTGGCTTTTGGTAAAAAGACAAATAACAAAAACTAAAATTTAAGATCCATCTGAGGGGGGACGCCTCTTGGATGTAAAATCAAAATGCTTGTTGAGACGGTGAGACCAGCGCTGCGGGAGGGTTTCCCTCCGCAGGCGACTGGCGAACCCGGAGGGTCTGGCGGGGAGTAAGTCATAAGGCTGCTCTAGCTAAGAGTCTAAGAAACAAGAAGAAAGGTGTAACGGCACGGCAATAGAGCTGCGGTGGAACAACTTTTAAGAATCCCCTGGCTTTTTGTTTAGATGTTAGCGTAGCGTGCCGTAGGCAGCGCAGCGATATCTGAACAGCCAGGGGAGCACGTCAATACATACTGAAACACCTAAAACAAAACTGGTGTCTCACGCATATTAAGGACTTTCTGTCAATCCTTAAATGTTGACTGTAAAAAAAATCTCCTGCTCTAAAGCAGGAGATTTTTTTACCTATCTACAAGTATTTGTTTAGTCAACTACATCAACCGAACTTACCAGCAGTTGAAGCAATCAGGAATGCTGCGTAGGTAAAGACG
>NZ_QMEA01000178.1 GCF_012912105.1 Brasilonema sp. UFV-L1 | reverse complement strand
GGGTTGGGGGTGGGGTAAACCAACGTGGGATAAACGTTTGAACGTTAAGTTGACACGTATGGGCATAGAACAGCCCTCTCTACTTCTAGAAAACACCAAAAAATAACCCCCAGCTAGCTGAGGGCGTAAACTACTGAATATCCTAGAGCAATAACGGCTACTGTACTGAAATGGTGCGGTTCATAAGGGTCATCACCTCACCTGGGTTGGCTGTTGGTACCAGGGGACTCCAAGCTCTAACATCTGCGTAACCAAGGACTTGCAAGGCGTGAATAGTGGCTCTTACTGCTTTGGGAGAACCAACTAGCAAATGTTTGATAGGTTCTCTATCTGGGGTTTTGTCTTCCGTAATCTTACTAAAAACGGGTGTATCTGGATTGTCTTTCCCGGATAGAAAGTCTTGGATTGTAGATTGACTATCCGGTACTCCGGCTGTTGCTTGTTGTCCAACCGAGGCTAACTCGGATTGTGGGATTTGTTGTTCGTTAAGCTTGGTGTATGTCATTGCTAGAATTTTCTTATGTTTTAAGTTTGAATGCCCTGCCAGTGAGTGCTGGTGGGGTTTTTCTTTCGTTCGGCTTGGGGTGTTCCCTACTGCCTTATGAATAGTGTAAACATTTTTGATGCACAATGTCAACACTTCTGTCATGACAAAATGAAATTTTAAACAGGGTTATATTGTTAGTACAGTTGTCAGTACTGAAACAGACTGATAGCTTGAGGGTAGTCAACAAATAGATTCGCAAAAATAAGACATGAACGCAGATAACCGAATAATGGTGCGAATTAGCACGGCAAAGAAGGAAGCTTTCATGGACAAGGTAAAACAGGAGGGGAAAAACGCTTCCGAGGTACTTCTGGAATTGATTGATAGTTATTTGGGAGTATCAGGTAGATATGATGAATTGGAGGAGCGATTACAAACGCTAAGAAAAGAACTCACAGAGGAACTCAGGGAGGAATTCAAAGCCGAAATTGCACTACTGAAGGAAAAACTCCTGGGGGAATCAGTCGCCTGAGGGAAGAAAATGAGTCTCTCAGGCAGAGTGGCGCGATAGTGTCCGAGAGTGCGCCCCCTATGCCTAACGGCACGCTTCCGCTATCGGGGCTAGCGCTGCGCATTGGCGCAGATCGCATTTTAGACACGATAAACGAAAAACCCGCCGAAGAGCATTAGGCGGGTTCAGTTTTTTGTAGTTGATTTTGTACGTATTTGGTTAACACAGATGTCATGACAAGACAAAATGCACTCAGTACTCACTGAGTGCCTAGCCATATTATGTAGGGATTTCCAACAAATAAATTATCCAGTCTTGTGGGGTGGGCATCCCGGAATACGTGTCAACTTAACCCAAAACCCTTGTAAATACGCTCTTATTATGCTCTCATCTTACCCACAATTCCCGCTCCACCCCACCTCGGTTTTGTCTGACGCCAAAACCTCCCCTCCCCTTACCAAGGGGAGGGGTGTTAAATGCGATGCGTGTTTCTCCAAACTTGAGGAGTAGTTCGCTGATATTGGCGGAACTGACGGAAGAAATGACCCGTATTCTGATATCCCACTTTTTCTGCAATCTGCTCAATTGACTGGTTAGTCTCCAACAGCAACGAACACGCTGCTGCCATCCGACGTTCCACAATCCATTGGTTCACCGTGTGTCCAGTTAGGCGTCGCATGAGGTCGGTTAAGTAACCAGGGGCGTAACCCACTGCTTGGGCTACGTCACATAAACTAATTGGTTGGTGATAATTCTCTTCAATAAATTGGAACACCTCACTTAAGTGCGGACAGGACGGAAAAATCGACTCACTAGTTGTGGGTTTCGCTTCCTCAGTAACGTCAGGCGTTGAGATTTGGTGCAAAGCAGTGTACCACTGTTTTAGGGCTGCTTGTTTTTCTAATCGGGTGGCGATCGCCGCCAATAATTCCTCTACAGTAGTTGGCTTAGTCAGATAGTCATCAGCTCCCAACTTCATAGCATGGCGAAGTTCCGCATTGGTCGCTTTAGCACTCAGAAAGATGAATGGAATAATTGCTGTCACCGGATTTTGGCGCAACGTAGTCAGGACACCGTAACCATCAAGTTCTGGCATCACGATGTCACAAATCACCAAATCGGGTAGATGTTTCTGCGCGCAGTGGACGCCGACAAGACCATTTTGGGCACCGATAGCATTGAACCCTTCCGCTTCCAAGCATTCTAGAAACATCTCTCGGCTTTCTGCCTCATCTTCTATCACTAAAATCTTTGTCATTGTTACCTGCTCCAAGAAAGAGTGATATAGATTGCACACATGTAGAGACGTTGCATGCAACGTCTCTACATCGCCATCCTCAAATACTAAAACTTGTCAATTGCAATTAGACCAAGAATGTAGGGTTGAGGTTGCTTCAAGATTGGAAAAGCGATTCCACCAGCAACCATGTCTAATTGGGAGTCATTCAGTTGTTGGTTATCCGGATTGATAGGAATGACCAAATGTCTGACAGTTAACGTGTCTTCGTAAAAGCAAATAGTTAAATCTTTAGGTAAGTCTTCACCTGTTGCCTCTTTCATACCAGTGTTAGGGTTTTGGAGTAGTTTGGCTTTGAAGGCATTATCAGCTAAAGCTTGTCTGATGACTTGAGCAATAATCGGGTTTTGTTCTTCCATGTACCTTTCTAGTTGCTCTTTTATTGGCAAAATATAATTTCGCAATTTGGGTCTATCCTCATGCACTTCAATCTGTTTTAAAAACTTGGGAACTTTCACCCCAAACTCACATAGTATAGGCTTGGGGTCTGCAATGAAGCAGTTTTTGAATTGTTCATCAGACCAAATACGCTCGAGAAGAAGCTTGTAGAAATTGATTTCTTTCGTCATTATATACCTTGACTTTTGCAAGTTAATTCTTGTCAAAGAGCTTTCCTGTTTTTCTTCATATGCACCTCCGACCTCATAGCTAAACTTGGACAAGCTCATTTATCCCTAAATTTAGAGTTTAATTAGCGCAATGGCATTAACGGATTTTTTGCTCTTGAATCTTAAATTTTCAGCTTTTTATCAAGGGTAGTGATAGCGCTTTGATTTCCATTAAATACATTCAAAAAAAATGCAATAGATGTTAAAATTGAACATCTATTCTGTCTTGCAAACAATTTAAAGCTGTTACAAAGTGTTAATTTTATTGTGCTTTATTAACGCCGACACGAGCGTTTTCTACACCGATGGCATTGAACTCTTTCGCCTCCAGACATTCAAGAAATATTTATCGATTTTGTGCTTCATCTTAGCTTATTAAGATTTTTTTCATTATCTTTAAAGGCTGGTTCAGTGACTGGCAATGTCATTGTAAACGTCGTACCCACGCCGACTTCACTTGCCACGCTGATTTGACCGCCATGCAGGTCTACAAGCTTTTTGACAAGTGCCAATCCCAATCCATTACCTGGTATATCGCCAACATTCTCAGCTCGATAAAATGGCTCAAACAGTCTTTGTTGCTCTGCTTTTGGGATGCCAATTCCTTTATCCTTAATCTGGAAAATCAGTTTTTTCTCTTGGCAGGATAGTACAACATCAATTGTGCTGTCAACTGGAGAATACTTGATTGCATTCGAGAGTAAATTCGTGAGAATGGGCTGTAGCAATTTTTTATCCAGGCAGACTGTTCTACAATCACCTTGATTGACAAAAATGACTGTGTGGTGGTAGCTTTGATTCAAATTCAATTGAGCCAAGATGTCATGGCAAAATTGAATCGGATTCAGCGGTTCTGGCTCGAACTTTAGCTTTCCTACTTCTGCTCTACCCAGCATCAGAACTTCATCCATCAATTGGCTAATCTGTTCGACTGCTGTTTCAAGGCGCTGCAAATACTGTAGTTTTTTCTCTTCGCTCAAGTGGTGATAATAGCGTTTCAGTGAGCTAGTGGAGAATGAAATAATGTGTAGGGGAGTGCGGAATTCATGAGAGACCATAGAAACAAACTGCGCTCTATGTTCAGCGAGTTGTTTTTCTTGTTCTAGAGCCAAGCGAATTTCTTTTTCTGCTTGTTTGTGTTTGGTTATCTCCCGAAAAGTCCATACTGTGCCGATAATTTGTTTACCTAGCCGTAAAGGTTGGCAGTATCGCTCGAAAACTCTCCCATCTTTTAACTCCAGAGTATCGTAGCTCTCAACATCCGGTTGATTATTCAGTTCTTGAATGCGCCTGCAAAAGGTTTCTGGGTTTTTAAGTTGATTCTTATAAAAAGCTAAGCACTGGTTATGGTTGCGTGATATGATAATCGAATCTGGAATCTGCCACATCTGGACAAATTTTTGATTAAAGCTAACAATATCTCCCTTGCAGCTAATTGCAATAACACCGTCAGCAGTGGAATCTAGAGTTGCTTGAAGCAAAGAAAGGGACTTTTCCAGTTCTACCTCCATCTGCTGGCGCAAAGCTTTCTCGCGGCATAATTGCTCATAAGCATGACTTAATTGAGCCAAAAGTTCTTGCACTCTCGATGGCGTTTCATTTGTCTTCTCAAAGGCTGATGAAGTCTGCTTGCATTTGCTGATATTGCGGATCAAGATACAGCCATACTCCCTGCCATTGTATTCTATGTAGATAACGCTAATAGCGACCAGAAAGCTTTGACATTCCTTAGCCCAATCTAGAAATTCAAAGTGTAAGGAACCTTGCTTCTTGATAGTTTTCCAGTACTCTGCCCAAATTTGGGGCGAAAAGTCTGGGTTTATGTCGTGCATAGTCATCAAGAGTAATTCAGAGCGGGAATAACCTACCAGACTGCACGCTGCATCGTTGACGTATATAAACTGCGCGTTTGGCTTTACCCAGAAAACTGCATTTGCTACGGGAGTCGTCAGAAACTTGTTAAGCTGCAAGTTCTCTTCTAGCTGCGGTGTGACTTGAGAATTATGTTGGTTTGAAATGCAGTTGCTAAAAACCATAGTTCAACTCTCTACAATTACTGAATGAGCTTTAAAAAATTAGTCCTCATCGTTATGCCCCTGATAGCGTCTGATTTCACGCGACTCTTGCCGAACTCTCCCAGCCATTGCTGCTTCCTGCAAAGTCATAAAAGCAATCAAATCTTCAGCATCATACTTTGTTCTAAGAAGTTGCCGTAATTGTTCTTCTGCCCAAACCGTGAGATAACCAGTCGTTATAGCCTGTTGAACAACGTCACGAATTAGCATCATACTCAAAACCTATCTGGTGTCGATACAACCCAGTTGAAAACCGATGTGTTGCTCTAACTGTTTCTCTTGCTACTGCGACTTCTTTTCTGCAAAACTCTAGTTTTTCTTTACAAAAATTGATACTTTTTACTGGTGTTCTACCTTGATTAGATCCGTCGCACCGCTTTCAACAAATCCGAGAGTACATCTATGATGCTGACTTTTCATCGCATGTGGATTCATGTCATTTTGAGGCGGGTGTGGTCAAAAGTGGTTAGTTGCAAGTGCCTTTTTAACAGGCTGAACTTGCCTTTTTTGGATTGCTGGCTTATCGAGCGTGCCATTTGGTAGATTTTGTGTAGCAAGCGCCAGTGCGTTGGGCGGTCAATTCCCGACAGTCGGTGCAACTGGTTCAAGAATTCTATTAGCCAAGTATTTTTGCATGCATTGAGATGCTCTCAACCTTTGAACTTATGCTAAAAATCAAAAATTTGAATAAGGCTTACGGGAAAAGAAAAGTTCTTCAAGATTTGACACTGCATATTGAACATGGAAAAATTTATGGTCTTTTGGGTGCAAATGGAGCCGGAAAAACAACAACAATCAATATTATTTGTAATTTGCTAAAAGCTGATAGTGGATATATCACAATCTACAACCAGCCTGTTTCGGAAGAAACAAAAAAAGTAATTGGAATTGCACCTCAAGAAAATTTACTCTATAAAACTTTATCTTGTGAGGAAAATCTCAATTTTTTTGCTCAAATCTACGGATTAGACACTCATACTCGTCGTCAACAAGTCAAAGCAAGTTTGGAAGCTGTCAATTTATTAGATAGGGCAAAAAGTCCGGTAGAAACTCTCAGCGGAGGAATGCAGCGGCGTTTGAATATTGCTGTTGCATTGGTACATCAACCAAAGCTAGTCATTCTTGATGAACCGACAACAGGCTTAGATATTGAAGCGCGATACGAAATTTGGGAATTAATTCAACAACTGAAAAATCAAGGCATTACGATTTTGCTGACGACTCATTTACTCGATGAAGCTGAACGTCTTTGTGACAAAATTGGTATTTTAAAAAGTGGTCGGATTTTGGCTGAAGGGAGTCTATTTGAACTGAGAAAAAGGATTCCAGCACAAGAAATTGTGATTGTGCAGACTTTAGAAGAAGAAGTGGCGATCGCACGAGCAATAGAATCTGGTTTCACGCCTCGGCGTTATGGTCGTGATTTAGCTTTTTGGGTACCAGAACAACTAGAATTAAAAGAAATTATTTCTCGCTTTGATGGTATTCCTCTTGATTCGATTGCTCGTCAGCCAGTGCGGTTGGAGTATATTTATTTAGAGTTGACGCAATAAAATTGGTGTTGCTAATTTTAACTATGAATACTGACACTTACGAACGTATTGCCAAGGCTGCACTCAATCAATATACTGTAGTTGAAGGAAAGCTTCAGTTTCTGGGTCATAGTGGAAACGTGACCTTTTATGTGGAAGCACCAGAAGAAAAATTCCTCCTCCGTATCCACCAACCATTTTCAGGATTACAGGATGATATATGGCAAAGACCAGATATTATCGAATCAGAACTTTTGTGGCTTGAAGCTTTGCGTCGTGACACCAATGTCATAGTGCAAGAACCAGTGCAAAATCTCAAGGGTAGATGGGTGACACAAGTGTTAGCAGATGATACCCAAGATGTTTTTTATTGCTCATTGCTACGTTGGATTGATGGCTACGTCTCGGCGGATACTCATCGAACACCACAACAAGCTTACCAGCTCGGCTCATTAATAGCTCAACTGCATCGCCATAGCAGTCAATGGAAATTACCACAAAATTTTGTACGCCCAATATTTGATGAAAATCGTCTTTGTACAGCACTATCAGCACTTTACCCAGCAGTGTCCTATGGCTTGATTTCACCAGAACATTATAAGATGCTTACAGTCGCAACCCAAAAGATTGAAAGCATGATGAAAACACTCGGTCAAGCACAAGATGTTTGGGGATTAATTCATGCAGACTTACATGAAAGCAATTATCTATTTCACAACGAACAAATTCGACCAATTGATTTCGCTCGTTGTGGTTTTGGATACTACCTTTATGATATTGCTGAGTCAATTCAATATTTACAAACTCAAGTGAGATCCTCCTTTTTTGAAGGGTATCAAACTATTCGCAAGTTACCTGATCGTTACTTAGAAATAGTAGAGGGATTCTTGATCATGGCAATAATATATAATTACTCCTTTCTTCTGAATAATCCAAAAGAACATCAATGGATTTCAGATGACGTTCAACATATTGCTAAGAGGCACCTTCATAAATATCTTGAGGATGAGTCGTTTTTGCTTGACTTAGGAGAAATCGAGCCAGCCCCAACCCTTAACTGCAGATAACCTTCTATTTTTTTACCGAAGAAAGGCAGAGGGCAGGAGGCAGCGTTTGCTGAAGGAAGAAACTATATTTTGCCCTCTGCAAGCGGGTTTAAAGGCACCATTATTTATTTATGAAAAGAGTAAAAGGATTTTTTATGTCCTATGCCTATGGCTAACGCCACGGCTATTGCCGAACGGCACGCCTAGGGCGAACGGATACGCTACGCGAACGAGACGCAAAGCGCGAGAAAAAAGGCGTCAAGGTTTGAAACCCCTCAATTTCAATTTATTTATGGGGTTTCCCTTCTGCCACGCCAGATGCTTTATGCCGGGGAACCCGTCCACCGCACTGGCTCCTCTGCCCTCAGCATAGATGCCTTCTCATACCAGTACATTCCGAGTTTTTGTAAAAAATAACTACTTTTTGCCAATCGCCTGTTTTTAGTCTAAACACCAAGGGTATAGCATAAGGGCATGATTCTTGCACTCTCCCAAACCCTATTTCGCCGCAGGCTGACTCGCGCGATCGCCTTACCGCTCATCCTGTTACTGTTGCTTTCTGGCGTTTCCCTTTGGCAGATTACCCGGTTGTTATCTGCTTTGCGGTTGGTAGACCACACCAACCAGGTCATCTCACAAGCCAACTATACCCAGAAGCTGTTGTTGGATATGGAAACAGGAATTCGGGGGTATCTGTTGGCAGGGAGGCAAGAATTTCTGGAACCTTACGAGCAAGCTAACGCTGTAATTAATTCAAATCTGAATCAGCTAAAGCGCCTCGTTGCTGACAACCCCAGTCAGGCTCAACGAGTGACCCAACTCATTGCCCAATTTCAGCAATGGAAACAACAAATTCCATCGGCGATCGCGCTGCAGCAGAGCAGTGAACTAGAACCCCTTAGTGCCTTAGAACGCCGCAAACAAAGTATGGATCAGATGCGGCAGCAGATTGCTACGTTTATTACAACTGAGGAGCAACTCCGAGATCAGCGCACCCGGACGGCTCAACAAACAACCCAATCCGTCATTCTAACCAGTTTGTTTCTGACGTTAGGAGTGGGCGCGGTCCTTGCTTATTTCATTCGCCGCCAAATTATTCGAGTGTCTCAGACCTACGAGGATGCCTTGCTTACAACCCAGGTAAAAATCGAGGAGGCACGGCAATCAGCGGCAACTTTGCAGCGCGAGTTAATTGAACGCCAGCGAACAGAAATAGAACTGCGAGAGCAAGAGCAACTATTTCGCTCTACGTTTAATCAAGCCGCCGTTGGAATTGCTCATGTGAGTCCAAATGGACACTGGCTGCGGGTCAACCAAAAACTGTGTGAGATTGTGGGCTACACCCGTGAGGAATTGCTGCAACGGACGTTCCAAGAGATTACCTACCCTGAGGACTTGGACGTCGATCTATTCTACGTCCGCCAAATGCTAAGAAATGAGATTCAAACCTATTCAATGGAGAAACGCTATGTTCACAAGGACAACTCACTGGTTTGGATCAACTTAACGGTGTCAATGGTACGAGAAGCCAGTGGACAGCCAAAATACTTTATCTCTGTCGTTAAAGATATTCGCGATCGCAAGCGGATCGAAGCTGAGCGTCAACAAACCCAAGAGGCGTTACGTCAAAGTGAGGAACGCTTTCGTTCTGCCCTCTTGAATGCGCCTCTTGGGATCCTCCTGCATACAGAGGATGGAGAGGTGCTGCTAGTGAACCGTGTCTGGACAGAACTCACGGGTTATAGCATCCGAGAAATTCCTACAGTAGACGATTGGTTGCAACGAGCCTACGGCGATCGCCAAGACCAGGTGCGAGATGAGATTGCCCGTGTGATGCCTTTGCAGCGTGCGACCCCAATGGGAGAGTATACGATTACGACAGCGATAGGCACCACTCGGATTTGGGATATTTACGCATCCCCCTTAGGACAGGTTACAGGTAGCAAAAGACTCGTGGTGGCGATGGCGATTGATGTTACAGAACGGAAACAAGCCGAAGCGGATTTGCAGAAGTATAAGGATATTTTCCAGTTTGCAGAACATGGCTTAGCCATTAGCCGAGGATCTATGCTGGAGCGGGTTAATCCTGCCTTTGCTCGCCTGCATGGTTACACGGTTGAAGAACTCACAGGCAGCCCAATCCTCAATCTATTTCCGCCAGAAACTCATGCAGAGACAATCAAGTTTATCCAACGGCTGAATGAGGTAGGACATCTCATGCTTGAGTCCGTCCATCTGCGTAAGGATGGAACCGTGTTTCCAGTCTTGCTCGATATCACAATGGTTCCAGATGAACCCAATTTACCCTATCGCATTGTCAACTTGTTTGATATTACTGAGCGCAAGCGCTCAGAGGTGGCATTACAGCGCTCGTTGAAAGACTTGGCAGACTTTAAGTTTGCTCTCGATCAATCCTCGATTGTTGCCATTACTGATATTCAAGGAACCATTACCTATGTGAACGACAAATTCTGTAAGCTTTCAAAGTACTCACCAGAAGAATTGATCGGACAAAATCATCGCATTGTTAACTCTGGCTATCACCCTAAAGAATTCTTCCAGCAGATGTGGGCAAGTATCACAAATGGACAAGTGTGGCAAGGAGAAATTAAAAATCGCGCCAAGGATGGTACATTCTATTGGGTTGTGACCACAATTGTACCGTTTTTAGATGCCGCTGGGAAACCGTATCAGTACATTGCCGTTCGTTCTGATATCACAACTCGTAAAGTGGCAGAAGCTGAGCTTCAACAACTCAACACCACCTTAGAGCAACGGGTGAATGAGCGCACTGCTCAACTAGAGGAAATTAATCAGGAGCTAGAAGCGTTTACCTACTCAGTTTCTCATGACTTGCGCGCACCACTGCGGACGATGCGGGGTTTTGCTACAGCACTGTTAGAGGATTGTGGCGATCATTTAGAGGAGTTTTGCAGAAGCTATATTGATTCCATTATTGATGATGCGGTTCAGATGAATGAGCTAATCAGCGATTTGCTCAACTATAGCCGTTTGACCCGCACTCAAATTAATCTACAGCCAACGGCATTAGACGAAGTGGTGGAAGAAGCCCTGAAGCAATTGACTGCCCAAATTCAGGAAAAGCAGGCTCAAATTCACATTGTGTCTCGACTTCCCCAAGTTATGGCTCATCGTTCAACCTTGATTCAAGTCGTTACTAATCTGATCAGCAACGCGATTAAATTTGTTGAACCCGACATCCAACCTCAGGTAGATATTTTCGCTCAGGAAGAGCGGCAAAATAATCAAGATTGGATACAATTGTGGATTGTAGACAACGGCATAGGCATTGCACCTGAACACCAAGAGCGTGTTTTTCGCGTCTTTGAGCGCCTGCACGGTGCCGAAAGGTACTCCGGTACGGGCATAGGCTTAGCTATTGTCCGTAAAGGGATAGAACGAATGGGCGGGCGAGTTGGCGTGGAATCACAATTGGGGGACGGTAGTCGCTTCTGGGTTGCTCTGCCAACCGCTGTTCTCGCACGGAACAAACTGACTGATGACACCACCCCTCCGAGTTCTACTCATTGACGATAACCGTAGCGATCGCGCTCTGATCATTCGTGAACTGCGACGGAAATTCCCACAGTTGCAGGTGCAAGAAATTATTGATGCCAGAGAATTTGAGCAGGCGATCGCCAATAATGCTTTTGATGCAGTTGTTACCGATTATCAGTTGGGCTGGAGTAACGGACTGGAGGTTTTGAAAACACTCAAAGCGCATTATCCCCGCTGCCCCGTCATCATGTTCACAAACACGGGAACGGAAGAAATTGCAGTCGAGGCATTACAGTCTGGGCTAGATGACTATATCCTGAAAGAACCAAACCGCTATATCCGAGTACCCGCTGCCATTCGGGTGGCTCTAGAGCGAATCGAAACTCGACAACGTGCGGCTCTGCTGGAAATCCGATTACAAGGACTGCTTAATCAACTTAAAGTCGGCATTTTCCGCTCTAGTGCAGATGGTACACTGATTGAAACTAACCCTGCTTTTCTAGAGCTACTAGGCGCAGAATCACTGGCTCAGGCAAACGAAATGAATCTGCTGGATACCCGCGACTGCTATACGCGGTTAGTCAATTCACCGCCACCGCAACGGCAGGAGCAAGAAGTTCAACTGCAACGAAGTGATAGCACTCAATTCTGGGCACTTCTGACCACAACTCTAAACGAGATTTCAGGAATTACGGTCGTAGATGGGCTACTCGAAGACATCACAGGGCGCAAACAAGCTGAGATGGCGCTTCAGCAACTTAATGCCACCTTAGAAGAGCGAGTGCGGTTGGGCTAATAAAGCGCGAAAAAC
>NZ_QMEA01000177.1 GCF_012912105.1 Brasilonema sp. UFV-L1 | reverse complement strand
CGGCTGATGGTAATGTGCAGGTCTTTAACTGGCGACGCATTGTCCACGCACTTTGTCTGAAAGAGAGGGCAGCACGCCAGATGTCTCAACGGGACGCCACATGCGGAACTGTCGGGAAACCCTCCTGCAGTACTGGCTCCCCAACGCAGTGGCGAACTAGTTCCTAAGAGGAACCGCACTTTCGGTTCCGCTCCGGTAACGGGAACCCCCGCACGGCACTGGCTCCTTAATAACATCACGATTAGGAGTTTTATAGCAGATTTTTTGTAATAAAATAATTTTCTAAAATTAGTAAATGGAAATAGTACAAGTAACTAAATTACTTTGCACAGAGGTTAAAGAGTAGCTGCTATTGCTGTTGTTGTAATAGGTTTGCTTGCTGTTGTTGTAGTAGCAGGTCTGCTTGCTGCTGTTGTTGTTGTTGTAGTAGCAGGTCTGCTTGCTGCTGTTGTTGTTGTTGCTGTAATAGAAAATCTGTTTGCTGTTGCTGTTGTTGAGACGTGAAAATTGTTGACCACAAAAAGAACTGAGAGAGAAAAATAGAAAACCATAATAAAAAAGACCCATCTTCCATTGAATTCACCTTAAAAGTTTTAATAACAAGCGTACCACTACTCCCCTACACTCAATACTACAATTACTACGCTGTTGACCACATTAGATGTGAAAGATTTCGAGCAAGTTTGTCAATGTTTGAAGTGGTACAGTTATCGGTAGCTGATAGAACGTTATCACTATTGTTTAAAGAGTGGTTGTCGGATTGAGGAGTTGCAATTAGAAAACGGCGAACAAATTAAACGAGCGCTACGCCTTGCATCGTATTCTTAATAGAATAGATGGAATCACTTATCGTTAAAGAAAGATTTCTATGGCGATAGACAAAGCGATACAGTTAGCAGAGCGCTATGACCAAGAACTCATCAAGATGGAGGATGCTGCTATAGAACGCATGAACAAAGCGCTAGACACAGCATTTAAACAACTTGATAGAGAATTAACCAAAAGCTATGACAATATAGCCAGCAATGCAACCATACTACAAGCTCAAAGGAAAGCGTTGATACTACAACAGCTAGGAAGCTTGTTACAGATAGTGCGGCCGCAAGACGCAAAGATGTATCAATCAGTGTTACAGATTTTGATTGATAACTCAATTGATGCGGGCGCAGACCTAGGAGGCTCTTTAATCAAGACAATCAATCCTGCTATTGATGTCAAGCCTTTTGCAGACGTTCCTATAGAAGCGGTCGCCAGCGCTTCTAAGAATGCTTATGAGCGATTGCAAAGACATGGAGCTAAGTTCGCAGATGTGGCAACAGAAATAATCGACCAAGGACTTATTCAAGGTTTTGGCATTCAAAAAATTAGGCAGCCGCTACAACAACAACTAGGGGTCACAAAAAGTCGCGCCGAAATGATTGCACGGACAGAAACAATCGCCGCCTATAATGACGCTGCTGACCAGCGCTACGCCGATGCTGAAATAGAGGGCGTATTGTGGATAGCTATTGGAGACAAGCGGACTTGTTTCCCTGCGGGTACTCTTGTTAAGACAATTAATGGAGAGCGCCCAATAGAAAGCATAAAAGAAGGGGATAAAGTCTTAACTCGTTTTGGCTACAGAAGAGTTGTTAAGACCTTATCTCGTCCTTATTATGGCGAATTTACTAGATTGCAGTTAAGCGATCGCTCCGTCGTGTCTACGTCTAATCATCCTATCTGGACTACTAAGGGTTGGACGCAAGCTGGAAAAATTAAGCCAGGATGTATTGTGAAGCTTGATAATAAGAGTCTCGCGCAGGTTTTGAGTGTCGAGAATTTGTTTGTCATCAAACCTGATAATGCGTCAATTGTCTATAATCTTACGGTTGAGCAATACCCCGAATACTACGCAAACGGGATACTTGTACATAACTGCCCCTATTGCCTCTCTCGCCACATGAAAGTGTACAAACGTGGCAGTATGCGACCACCTTTGCATCCATCTTGTGTAACTGGTGATTCAATGATTTTGAGCGACCCCATCAAGGGAGCGACGCGGCGACATTACAATGGCGATATTTTCATCATTGAGACAGCCAGAGGTAATAAGCTGACCATTACCCCTAATCATCCAGTATTGACCCCGCAAGGATGGGTTACGCCGCAAAGTTTGAAGATAGGAGACGATTTGATAAGCTGCATCGATAGTGAACGGATGTCTAATTTGCTTGTTAACTCAGACAACAATCAACGTCCAACCGTTATCAAAGAGATATTTACAGCGTTTAGTCAATCTAGCTTGATGTCTACTAGAGAAGTGGAAGTTACCACCAAAGATTTCCACGACGACCTTGGGAATTACAACAGCAAGGTCAAGATTGTGAATACCGATTTTGATAGCAGCCCTTTTGCCAGTATTGATTTTTTTAGCTCTACTAATACCACGTTCTTTAATGACTCTACGCAATCTCGCGGCGCTAGTGAAAGCCAACTTAGCAGCATTCTCAATAGATTTCCCGGAATCGTAGAGAGCGATCGCATCATCAATATTACCAAGTCTACCCATAATGATTATGTTTACAATTTAGAAACTACCACAGAGTATTACATCTGCAATAACATCATGGTTCATAATTGCAGATGTACGCTTGCCCCGGTCAATATGGCTTGGATAGAAGCTGGTATTGTGGACGTTAACGCCCTACGTTCAGAGCGTCAGCGAGCGCTAGAAGAGGCGATAGTAGACCCGAAGGAAGAACCAGCGCCATTTGAACGCGCAGCGGGTATCAAAAGTTTACCTAAACCAATTTACATACCCGTTATCACAGTGCCGCCCAAGCCTGTGATTACATCAGGTAGTGCAGAGATGGTGACTGCTACTCCTAAAGCAAAAACCAAGAGAACTCCTAAACCTAAGCAACCCAGTATCAATTACTCTGTTAATCGTTATAATCCTCAAGAATTAATACAACTGGGTGCAAAGTTCACAGAACAAAATCTAAAAATTCCTGAGATATCTGATAGAGAGAGACAACTAGAAAAGGCGCTCGCAAATGCGAGACAAAAACTCCAAGAAGAGATACAAGCTGGTTCACCATCTCCAAAGACTATTGACGCTTTTCGCAAAGCAGAAAATGCTTATTACAAGGAACAAGAAAAACGCCAAGAAGCCGAGACGAAAGAATATGACAAACTAAGGCAAGCTATCAAGAAAAAACACGGCGAACTAGACGTACAAGCATTAGTTGATAAAATTAATTTCCAAAATTTAGGAGAAATAACAACCCAAACTCTTAAAAGCACTTATCAAGACTTTTTTGAACTCACAGGTGGTAAAGGTGCTCGCAGTATCAAGACTCTTAAATATGATGACCCTAGAGCGTATGCCTCTAGATACGACAATACAATCAACATAGGTAAAGGTGCGGAAAAAGGAACACAATTCCACGAAGCTGGGCATCATGTGGAGTTTGAATCTAAAGATTTACAGATGGCTATGAACATCTGGCGTAATCAACGTGCTTACTCTTTGCAATATAAATCTCTCAAAGAATTAACAGGAATTGATTATGATGATGATGAAGTAGCTTTAGAGGACAAATATCTTGACCCTTATGTTGGCAAAGTTTATGCTAACGATTCTACAGAAGTGCTATCTATGGGAATAGAACATTTTACAGATGCCAAGACGATGCGCCGTTTACGTGAGACAGATAAACAACATTTCGACTTAATTATGGGAGTAATACTAGCTAATGAGAATTGAAATTAAAGACACACTTTTACAGGAGATAATTATAATTCAAACTGACACAAATAACCCAGACAATATTATTGACATAAACTGGCAAGGCAATGATTCTGCTATAGAAAGATTGCAGCGCTCGCTATCCAATTATCATGGTGCATATGGTCACATCTTGCATATAGAAGAAACAACAAACGCTGACCTTTATGCAGCAGTAACAAAATTATCTGCAACAGAATACACAATCATTTCTGTTGACCCTGTTCCTAAAATTAGGAGTTTCAAAGATGTCCAAAGTTGAGGTAACAAAACATTAGGCGCTCGCTAAAACAACACACTTGCTAATATAATCAATCAAGTTTTATATAAACCTATAAGAATATTAGACACAGTTCCAATTGTGTCTATGATATCGTAAAGGAAAGATTTCTCAAACGATTACTAGATTATGGATTACGGACAGGCTTTAGACTGGATGAACCAGCAAGAAGGCGGTAGCGAATACGTAGAAGCTGTGAGAGCTTATGTCAAGGTTTTATCTGATGAAGCCAAAAAGCATAAGCTAACGGCTCGTGATGCAGAGGCAAAGCTAAAGCGGTACTCGGAATTAGCAGGTGAGGGCGAGGATTTAGAAAAGGTCATACAAAGGCTAAAGACTCAACTTGCCGAACTGACTAAAGAACGTGACGACTTGAAGACACAGCATGACACAGTAGTCAGCGATCGCGACGCACTCAAGACAGAAAAAACAAATCTAGAGCGCAGCGCAGTTTTCCGTACAATCTCTGATAGATTTAACTTTGACTATAGTGCTTTTGAGAGCCTATTCAAAGATATTGACACAGGGGCGTTTAATGTTTCAGAGGACAGCATCAAAATTACTGTTGACGGCAAAGAGGTTTTACTTGAGGAATATGTAGAAAGCTTAGAGGAATGGAAAAAAAATGCGTTGTCTTACAAAAACAAAGCATCACAAAATTCATCAACGTCACTACCAAGCGCAGGTACAAAGGGTACGACCTCGCAAGGCGGCTCCTTGGCTGACAATTATCTAAATAGCCGTGTCAGTGCTTCTAGATTCAAAAAAAGCTAGCCATTCTCGATAGTCTTGTCCAGTCCAGTAGGCTATCCAAAATTCCCTATCTTCGTCATAAAAAGGCTGTAACTTGTACCATTCTGATAAGTCGCTCTTGTTCTTGGCTGCGTTGCAGCGCTCGCCTCCAAGTGTGCATTGTTATTGCTATTTAAGACTTTAAGACGTATATCATGCTAGTATTGTTTCAGCCCAGAGGGGCGTTAGAGAAATCTTTCCTTAACCACATCTAGAGAGATGTAAGGCGGCGAGTACCGGGAAGCCGTATAAACCGGATGCAGTATTTGAGTTGAGCCAGAGGGCGAGACAAAAATATCAAAGTGACCCAGAGGGGCAAGCACGATAGTTTATTGTATCGTTGAGTTTTGCTATGGCTGAAATTAGATTCAATCCTACAATTGTCACGCAAGATGCGGCATGGGTCGGGGAATCTTTGAACTACAATACTCTCATGCCTCATGGCGCTCTAATCAATCCGATTGGTATAGAGGCAATAGACAAAGCAACTTTAGAAGTTAAGACAGCGATCGCAGCAAACGACAAAAAAATAGAGCTTAAGAACAAAATAAACAACGGTGCGGGTATTCCCAGTGGGATGACCCTCACATTTGGCGCTACAAGCGTCATTACAAGTAGATGGGCATCAAGTGACGCAACAACACTTGAGATTTTTCCCTCTCCAGGTGTTATTGCTGCTGATACGAGTTATAACTATCCAGGATACGGCGCTCGCCCATTGTACTCTGGTTGGGCAGTAGGGCGGACGTTCGCAGAGCGTGACGCTGGTACACCATTCACACTTGCTGCTGACACGGATGATGAAATTTATTTGATAGCCTTTGACGTTCCTGACGCACTTAGAAATCAGGAAATAGTCTTGGTGAGACATCAAACTCGTGTTAAAGAAAATCGTCTACCTAAGTTCTCAACTTATAGCAGTGGGCTTCAAACTAAGCTACGTGCTGCATATCAAATGTATATCGGAACTTAGTGGCATCAGCTTGTTATCAAGAAAGTAGAACTCAAACAGAGGTAATTCGTGAATATATCCGTAGTCTCAAAAAGAAAATTAACCGCACTCAAGGTGGTTGATCTGGCAATTGAGAGGGTATTGAACCCCCTCAATTGCCCCGCAATTCCCCATCGCCGCCAACACTTCGTGTGTGGCGGGAGTACCCTTGCGGAGGTTTAGATGGCGTTCGCAGTTTTTCGAGACGTTATTGAATTTTTGAGCAAGCCTGGGAAGGATGGATGGTCAGAGTTTGATAAACTGACAATTTCGCCCATGTTGCAATTTGGTACCGATGATGCCCCGTACTTCTTTCAAGAACTATTACCAGAAAGGTTAGTGTCAAAAAATCAAGGCACAGAAGGTAACATTGAATACCGTTCTACACTTGCTGCTTCTGGAAGTTCCTACGCCCCTACTGATATCAATAAAGGTGGTCAAATCATTGGCACGTTTGACTACAAACTGGGTTTTACCAATCAAAAAGATGTGCTTGATGTCGCTACCTACGAAGCAATTCATGACATCTTGCAACTGAGTGATGACTCTGCAAATCTGAGTAATCTTGAAACGGCTGCTGAGTCTGTTTTAGATTGGACGAATCAGAATATCATCAAGCCGCAGATGGACTTAAATGAACTTTTCCGTTCGCAAGCCATTATTGACGCGCTTGTGAAACGTAGAGGCGCTAACGGATACTACGAGGACGTAAGATATCCAAACAGCCCAGGACAAAGAGTGATAATTCCAGGTGGAACCGTCGCAGCGCCATTAGGATGGTACAAGACCGATGGCAGCTATGACTCCATGCTTGACTTGCAAGCAATTCAAACTGTTGCCAGGAAGAAAGGATTAGAAATTGTCAGAATTGCGTCAAGCTGGGAGCCGAAACGAGCATTTATGAATAACCCAGCAATCAAGAATAGATTCTCAGGCGTTGCGATCGCGCCAGGTGCAGGCGGTACAGGTATCAGCACCAGTGCATTGCCTAACATGGTGACAGAAGATGGTATAGACGCACTTTTAAGACAATGGCGTTTACCAGCTTGGCAGTTGTACGACAAAACTTACAACTACAAAGATGCAAATGGCATTATTCAAACCAGCGGATTTCTTGACAGGATAGATGCAACAGGAAAGAAATACAATCCAGTGATACTGACTTGCAGAACCCGTAGAGAGTACACTGTCAATCTACCTAACCCCATAGGCAAAGTCCTGTTAACTAACACGCTAGGATATTTTGCAATAGGGCGCTGTGTCGGTCATCCAAATCCAGGTCGCATTCTTAACAGACTTTTAGAAGACAAGTTACATCCGCCTTCACTAACAATTGAATTAATACAGGAATCGTTGCCAATTTTGACAGCCCCAGAGGCTCATTATGTGTTGAACGTTTATGAGCCTACACCTTAATGTGTTGTTTCCAGCTAGCTAACAAGAAGGTAAAAAGATGCCAGAAGTTGAACTTAGTAATCCCGTTATGTACAACGGAATTACTTATACGCCTAACGAAAACAATAAATGTAATGTTCCTGACGAAGTAGCAGAAGCATTAGGACTTAAGGCTGCTAGTACCACTCTTGTAGAAGACACAGCAATTACAGGAGAGGAGCTAGAACCAGGCGCACAAACTGAGTTAATAGAGGGGCAAAATCCACCTACGGAGGGCACAAGTGGCAGTACCACCAGTAAGCGTAAATGATGCTCTATTGCAATTCCAGCAAATACCTGCAGTCGCTCAACTGTATGAAGAGTCAGAGCGACCGCATGTAGAAAGACTGCTCAACATCACCAAGGGTAAGTTATTGCCTAACTTTGGAGGTGTTCCAGGCTTTAGAATCTATGCAGCCGCAGCACGTTACATAGGTTCTCATCCAGAGCTTAGATTCGTTAAAGTTCACGATTCAACTACTATCGGGGATATTGACGCGCTAATTGCATCTTTAGAAAGCACACAAGCTGATGAGGATGCTGACTATTTTGAACCTGTTCCTAGTGGCGCGTTCAAATCACCTTTGTTTAGAACTGTTTCTGTTAGAGGCTATGCTGAACCATGAAGAAAATTTTTGCAGCTAGTAAAGTCTATGAACATGCAAAAATTACATTTGGTGTAGTTGATTCTACTTGCTGTGATGATGTTGATGAGCGCGGTAATTTCAAGAGCAAATCATGCATTGAACTGACCGCGCAAATTGATAGAGCAGGTCAAGGTCAAGGCAACACAACAGATTCAGAAGCTTATACCAAGGATTCAAGAATCTGCGAAGGTCACTTAGTCAAACCCTCTAAAATGCCAGCAGAGTTAAAACCTGGGGTAATTGGAACTATTGAATTTGAAGACGGCGAGCGCAACAACTGCAAGCTGCTACCTGTGTCTCAGATTAGCTGGAAGATAATCAATTGCGATCGCATTAAATTAGAGGTGGGCACAGGTTCAATTGTTCGTTTGACGTGACGTTGACGTTAAGGAAATCTTTCTCTAGCGATGGCTGACTTTATCAAAATCACAATTAATGATACTGAACTTGGCAAAATTAAGGGCATCAAAACCAAAGTCAGTAATCTACAAAAGCCCATGAAACAGTTCATGGCTTATCTAGAGTTAGAAACCAAAACTCAATTTGTAAATCAGAACGATCCTGACGGCGTGAGATGGAAAGACTTAGCACCATCTACCTGGGCTAGAAAGCGCTCGCAAACTATAGGACGTGAGGATAGCATTATGGTTAACAGTCTATATACTCGCGTCAGCAATTTAGAGGGTGAGATAGGTTTATCGGCTGAACACACAATCTACTTTCACGGGGGCACAAATCGGATGCCAGCGCGTACAGTATTAAGTGTCACAGAGAAACGTCTAGCAAAAGGTCAAGCAATTTTCGAGGGCTATTTAACTGACATTTTGAGGTAATTGCAAATGTATTGTGGCGATGACCCCAGAAGAAATGAATGGTCAGATGTGGATTTGGCTATCTCAGAACGTCTGCAACCATTGCGTGACTATCTTTGTGATGAAAACGTGTTAGTCAGAGCGCTTCCTGACGTTGCAGCAGGATTTGGTGAAAGAGTCGATTACGGTGACATTTATCACTTAATCAGAGCAGGTAGAGCAGTTGAGGATGAAAATAGAGACACTGATAGCAGAGTCACTGCTGAAGCCTGGACACTGTTGCTCGTCATCATGTTACCGCATCGATACACATCAAAAGGGTTGTACGATGCACTTAAAAAAGCGCGTGACTTGCTAATTGGCTACAAGCCTCCTTATGCAACATCAACCATCAGAGCTTCTAACGTTGGCTGGCAATTCAAGCGCGATAATGCTAGCTGGGTAATTGAATCTAACTTTGAATTTGACATCAACATCCTAGAAAACAGCGAGTTAATAGATGATGATGTATCAATGATTGAGGAAATAACAATCAGCACAGAGGCAATGATAGAGGTAGTGAGATGACATTTAACTTTGACAGTTTCGGGTCGCACACAAAAACAATGGAGATTTGGGAGGATTGGCAAAAGTCTGGAAAATTTGACGGCTTAGTAGTCCCAAAAACCTTTACATCGTCAATGGTAGCTGCTATCCAAGCTATAGACATGGGTAATATCAATGTGTTGTCTTCCGCTTTAAACTCTGCAAAGACGTTTACTACAGAGTATACAACTGGAAAGGAAAGAATTGATTTTATTGTTTCCTACGCCAAGAAAGTAGGATTTCCAATAGCAATTTACATGGTGTAAAGAGTTCAACTACCCCGCCCTGCTTCGCTGAGGGACGGGATATCTTATGGAAAGAAGATGAGAATCAAATGGGAAGTAGAAGCGTTCGCGGTCGTTGAGATAAACGGCAAGCCAGTGCAGCTATTAGAAGGGCAAGAATATGACGTGCCTGACGACTCAGAGTACTTTCTCAATGCTTTAACACGTGGTTGGGCTGAACGCATAGAAGAACCTCAGTCAAAAACAACCAAGAAACGCGCTCAAGTCAGTGAGGAATAGAGAAAATGGCTTTAGTTAGAGGAATAGAAATTTACAGCGGCACGACTGCACCATTGCTGACTGGTTCAGCATTACCTATTGTGATTGTAGGGACTGCTCAGGGTGCGATCGCAGCAGTGAACACAATCACAAAAGTCACGAGTACGGCAGATGCGATCGCTAAATTTGGAACGCACACCGCAGGGGATACAATACCCAGAAGTCTAGAGGTTTTGCTGAGATACGGCTGTAACAATATCTACGTTATCCGTACAACATACAGTGCGACACCTGCCACGAACGAGACAAACTTGATAGGAGCAGACACAGCAGGCGCTCGTACAGGTTTGTATCTAGTGAAAGATATCCCCTCAAAATTTAATGTTTATCCTGCTTTTGTCCTGGTTCCTGGTTTTAATAGTGATGCTGTTGCAACTGCTCTCGATTCTGTGGTTAATGCTGTCAGAAGCTATGGAATCTTAGACGCCACAGACGGCGATACAGTTGCAGCGGTCCTCACAGCACGTGACACTGCAACAGGCATAGGCAAAAAGAGCGAGCGCTTGATTATCGCTTATCCATCATTGAAAAGAGCGAGCGCCCCTACCATCTTTGAACCATTAAGCGTTCATATTGCTGGGTCTGTCGCCAAAGATGGTAGCTATGGTAAGTCAACATCAAGCTTGACGTTGCTCGGCGTGTTAGAGCCTAGCATTACTCTTTCAATGTCACTGACAGATGAAAATTCTGATACAGCCAAGCTCAATGCTAAGGGTGTAGTGACTGTCATCATTGATGGTAGTGATTATGACACATGGGGTGATAGAAACGCTCTGTATCCTTCTGCATTGACCAATAGGAGCTACATTTCTGTAGTCCGATTAGAAGATGCAATCATGCAGAAAGCGATTGAACGCGCTCGCAAGTTTATTGACCAACCTGCAACTGTGACAACCGCCTTGCTTGCTCAAGCTTCATTCAACGCCATGTTCTATGAAATGACAACACAGGGTGAAATCAACTCAGGTAAAGCTACTTGGAGTGAAGCTGAGAGCAACTTAAACACAGGTAAGCTTAAGTATGCGCTTGAGGCTGAGTCAATCCTACCCGTCGAACTTATTCAACTTACTGTGACGATAGGAGTATAAGCAATGCCATTACCAGTAGAATATAAAATCAAAGGTCAATGGACTTTCTCGATGGTCGGAGGTGCAGCAACCCCTGCGAACGGGACGGGTGTCGCATCAGAATTCAACATAGACGGCTTAGAGCGTGAAGTTGACGACGAAAGGAGAAGCGGCGCGGCTGGTGCAATCAACTATCAAGGCGACTTTAACGCCATGACTGCAACTATCACTCTTATGGGCATCACTGACAGTCTGCGTCAAGCTTGCATGGAGTCTGTCTGTAGTAACGTCACTTTCATCCTCTCGGCGATCGCAGAAAACAAACGTGATGCGTGCGATATCGCAACCTACACGGTGACGCTGCGAGGCATAATCATCAAGTACCCTATAGGTTGGCAATTCAGCAATGACACCGCAGAGAATGAGATAGTACTAGGTGTAAATTTTTACGAGGATTCTTGGAAAGGAAAAATATTTAGGTACTCGCCCGACGAAATGATTTGGTCGTGGAACGGAACCAATCTTTGGGAAGCAAGAAAGACAGGACTAGGTATATAACGAAACATTTTCTTCATGCTATCGTCATATAACAAAGCCTCGCCCAATGTTTGCGACACGGCGAAGCTTTGATGTGATTAAACACAAGGCTATTATGACACACACATTTGATGCCGACAAATTCTGTCTTGGAACTTTGTGTAAGCAAGGGCATGAATATGAAAATACTGGATTTTCCTTAAGATACAAAAGAAATGGAAAAGACATCTCCGAAAAATCCCAATACCCCTCTGTGACTGAGCTTTAAGCAAGCGATCGCCATAACTTGCAGACCCTCAGTTTCAACGCCAAAATCAGGTTTTGAGATAGTTCCTGTTAATAACTTGGCTAAAAATGGTGTATACATACACCATTTCTTTCTCTGGCTGTGTCAAATTTTTTATAATGGTAAAACTAATGAGCCTATCCGGAGTCTTACGAGTCCACATAGTAACCGTTCACGAGGTTCGCAAAGGTTACCGTAGAAAATAGGTACACACTGATG
>NZ_QMEA01000176.1 GCF_012912105.1 Brasilonema sp. UFV-L1 | reverse complement strand
AGCTTAGAGCTTTTCTTAGTGCCATTCGATCCAGAATCAGATTGTTCCCTTGGACTGTAAAGTATTAATTCCTCTCACCGATTCCATCAGGAGCGAACGTACAGCTCATAATTCAATCAAGTCCCCTTGTCAATAGGGTTTGAGACGCGCTAACCCTGTGCTCAAAAGTACGCAAATATCAGTGGTGCTTGGAGCTAGAAGAGTTGGTAAAACTTACTTAATTTATGACTTAATTCAAGACCTAATTGAAGCAGAAGGTGTTGAAGCCAAACACGTTTTCTACTGCGTTCTCAATCATGTTCATTTTAGTGGGCTAGATATTATGGACTTGGTTAAAGCCTATCGTACAATTCACAATCTCCCTAGAGAACAGGAGGTATATCTATTTCTGGACGAAGTTCAACACATTAAAGATTGGGATCAGCAAGTGGCTAACTTGTACGATTCTGAGAAAGTGAAAGTTCTAGTCTCCGGCTCTTCCAGTACTTTGATTAAAAATCAATCTAGTTTTTTGACAGGTAGGCAAAAGCGTTTCCATATTTATCCTCTCGATTTCTCAGAGTTTATCAACTTTAAAAATTACCAACTGACTTTAGCTGAAAGTTACCGCTTGGAGCCTATACTCAAAGAATATTTGGAAGTAGGAGGTTTTCCAGAGTGGGTTCTAGAAAGAGATGAAAGCTATTTATCTGAGCTTTTGGATGCCGTGCTATTTAAAGATATAGTCAGTATCTATCCAGTTACTAACGCCAAATTACTTAAAGACTTGCTTAGGTGGCTGGCCGTCCAACTAACTAAGCCCCTATCTTACAGTAAAATTACTAACATAATAGGCGAGAAAAGTGATAAAACGGTTAACTCACATCTTGCACCTAACCGAACAAACCCGTAAAAGGCAAATAATGAGTACAAAAATATAACAGAAGATGAAGGAGAAAATTTAAGTATATGTAAGTGATAGCGATACTGAATGTAGCCGTAATCTTACATAAGAAGTGTTAAAAAGACAAGATGTAGGGATGAATATTTGCGGCATCCCCTAGGGCGATCGCTAACTTTCATTCCAAAATCTGAATTTGCTTTAATAGCATAAAATATGAGAGAAAGGGCGTGAAATATCGAATCTTTTATAGCAAGAACAATGCTTGCCTACGCCCAAGAGCGCGAGTTGACAGTCTCAAAGACTTAATGCCGACGCAATACCAAAAAGATAATTTTGATGCCATGCTGGGATTATTTTTGTCGGCGCAAGGGCATCCCTTACCTGAACACTCATTAACCAAATCTCCGAGTGCATTGAGTCGGTTTTTAAATATCAATCCTTGGTCAACAAGGGATATGATTCGTATTGTCCGCAGCCATGTATTAGAGACGGTTTCAAAGGTCTTATCAGCATCTGGCAAAGGACGTAGACCATTTTTACAGGTGATCTCTTACCTACGGAACTCTTGAAAAACGGGGTAAATTCAAAGAGTTTGAGGATTTAATCAGAGTTTATAATGGTAAGCGTGGTCTACATATAGTAGTAGTTTATTTAGTTGTAGGAAAGTGGCGCATACCTTGGAGCTTCCGAGTGTGGAGAGGTAAAGGTACACCCTCACCCGCTCAGCTAGGACTCAAGGAACGTTAAGCGTTTACCTAAATCTTTAACCGAAAGTTTTCGGGTAATTATTTTGGCTGATACAGCCAAAGGGAGTGTAGAATTTCTTCACGGTGTACGCAAGTTTAGATATCATGCGGTTACAGGTGTGGCTATTAACCGTAAGTTAGTTGATGGAAGACCTTTAAGAAATTTACACAAACAGGGGCAACAAGTCCATTTGGTTGGTTTAAACTTTCCTGTTACCGTATCTTGGTATTACTTAAAGCGCAATAACGGCAAGCTTGAAAAACGTTTTGTTTTGTCTACTCGACCCATTAAAGCTTCTACTCTCAAATGGTGGGGTAAGCGTCGTTGGCAGATCGAAGGATGGTTTAAAACTGCCAAGCAATGACCCAAAGGGTCACGCTTCGCGAACGCTTCGGTTTACATCGTTTTGGTGAGTCAGCGCTGCAGGAGGGTTTCCCGACAGAGGCGACTGCGAACCCGAAGGGGCAAGGGACTGTGCTTGGTATGTACCGCTGGCTCATCCTTTCTTTAACTGCTTACCTTATAGCCCATTGGAGTTATCTGTATACTCAGGCAGCATCACCACCTGATTGGGGTCAAGCAGCACAAACTGCCAAGGAATCTATCTTCCCCCAAATAGTCGTGTCTCTTCTTTTACTTGAAATCGAACGCCTAGCTCCCCTTGTACATAGTTGTGGTTTTGACATTCATATTTCCAGGTGCAAGATGTGAGTTTAAAAGAACACTTTTGAGGTGCGATCGCCGAAGCCAACGCACTCTTGATCACAAGGGAGTCAAGCAGCTTTTCTATGGAATTTCCAGGATTTTATGTAGAAAATATGATTAGTATTATCCAAAATTCCGTGAATTTCCGTGATGAGATGCACGCATTGCAATTTATGCGCGAATTCGCTAGAAGGCTAAGACCTTTGTCCCACAACCGATTTCACTTTGTGCGCGACGGTCGGTGGCTGAAACCCCTATAAACTCGTTCCCAAAATTTTACGTTATCTGCGAACCCACAGAAAGCATAATATGAGACTTATTCGACAAATGCTTTTATGACACTCAGATCAGGGCAGCGAGCGATCGCATCCACTTGCAACTTGAGTTAATCAGCCAAGTCTCTACTATACATTAGGGTTAGTCTCATGGGATCGGGTTTTAAATCTCCTAATTATTCTCGTGGCTTACGCTCAAAAGCTTTGAGTATAGCTAATGCAGCGGCGTTAACAGAAAAGATGTCATCAATTTTTAGCGAAATAGATGACCCCCGTGTAGAAAGAAACCGTGTGCATTTATTAACAGATATTTTAATCATCGCCATACTATCAGTAATCGCAGGAGCCAAGGGATGGGAGGATATGGAGAATTATGGTTTCAGTAAATACGAGTGGTTGTCACAGTTTTTAAGTTTACCTGAAGGAATCCCCTGTGCGGACACATTTCGGCGAGTTTTTGAGCGTATTAACGCAAAAGTCTTTGAACAATGTTTTAGACGTTGGGTAGAATCGATAGTTGAGTCCGTAGGAGCGCAGGTCATCCCCATTGATGGTAAAACCCTCAAAGGCTCTTATGATAGAGCGCTAGGAAAAACAGCTTTGCACTTAGTTAGTGCATGGTCGAGCCAGCATCGTCTTGTATTGGGACAAGTTAAAGTGGCCGATAAATCAAATGAAATTACTGCAATTCCCGCGTTATTAGAGTTGTTAGATATTGCAGGATGTATTATTACAATTGATGCAATGGGCACGCAAACTGCAATTGCATCTCAAATTTTCAATGCGAAAGCTGACTTCGTTTTAGCGCTTAAAGCTAATCATCCTACGCTTCATGCACAGGTTAAAGACTGGTTTGAGCAACGCTTGCTCCAAGACTTTGAAGGAATTACCCACAGCTACGATGAACGAGTAGAAAAAGACCATCACCGTACCGAAAAAAGGCAAATTTGGTGTGTTCCTGTTTCTGAGCTACCACCTCTACATCATCAAGATGATTGGGTGGGGCTTAAATGTGTGGTTATGGTTGTGCGCGTCAGACATCTATGGAACCAAACAACTCGCGAAGTGCAGTTTTATCTCACTAGTTTGGACTGCGATGGGAGCAAATTAGGACAAGCAATTCGCCTCCACTGGAGCATTGAAAATGGGTTGCATTGGACCCTAGATGTTACCTTCAATGAAGACGCTTGCCGCGTCCGTACTGGTCATGCTCCACAAAATTTGTCATTGCTGCGTCGAATTGCGCTTAACGCTTTGAACTTGGAGCAATCATTCAAGCGTAGTCATCGTCAGAAATCCAATCGAGCTGCTATGGATGACAATTATATGTTGACGATTTTAGCTGCTTGTTTATGTCATCATAATGATGCTTTAAAAGCCTCTTGTCAATAGGGTTTGAAATGCGCTTACCCTGGTAAGTCTAAAAGAACAACCGGAATTGGCATGTTCTCCAAATCAAGCAATAAATTATCAGCACCGCCACGCTGAAAGATATCTGTGAAACGTACTTTATTTTTAAAATGTCTCTGCATTTGGGGATTTGTACGGTCAGAATCGTAAGCAATACATGGCAGATTTTTATTTATAGAAAAATGAAACAAAGCACGAGCAAAGGTACTTTTGCCAACACCTCCTTTATCCCCTGTAACGATAACAAATCTTTTAGGAAAGTTAGACCCTATTTCAAATTCAACAATGTTTTTATCTTGATTAGATTGGCTATCTTCCTTTTTACCTTGATTAGATTTACTGTTTTCCGTTTTACCTTGATTAGATTTACTGTCTTCCGTTTTACCTTGATTAGATTTACTGTCTTCCGTTTTACCTTGATTAGATTGGCTAGCTTCCTTTTTATCTTGATTAGATTGACTGTCTTCGGTATTCAATTTTTGATTGTTATCAGACATTATCCGCTTCCTTCGATTTTTTCGATTTATTTGAGACATAGCATTTCCTGCAAAGCGTAGTGTAGCTTTGCTAAAAATTCTCTAAAAAAGAGAAAATACTAATGACGAGGTTGAATGCAATTTACTAGTTTAAACATTCTATTCATGTAAAAATTCTTCAAAGCTAAAGCTAGTTCTTCATTATTCAAGCTACCGCTGACAACACAAGCATTTAAAGCTTGAACGAACAAGCCGCCCTCCAAAACTCTCAAAAACAGCATTGGCATCATTTTCCTACGATAAGCTAAGATAACAGCAACGTCTAATTCTTGAGCTAAAATCAAATCAGAACTTTCAATCACAAAAGACTGATAAAGGTCTATATAAGATATCGAACTCTTACCAAGCACAAATTGGCAGCAATCTAAGTAGCGATTTCTTAACAGCAAATCTTGTAAATTGGAATTTCCAGAACTTATTTCATTAGGTATATCAATTTCTTTGTAAAGAAAACTAAAGTACAAAGCTTCTAGTGAAGATGAAAAAGTCAAATCTTTGTCAACAAACTTCATGAGAGACATCAAATTTGATGAATCATCTAAACAATCATACTTTCTTGAGGGAAACAACAAAGCCAAAGCATTAACTTCTTTGTTCCCCAAGTTATAAAACCAACGAAATTTGTAACCATCAGATTCTGTCAACAATGAATTCTTATTTGGTCTTTTATGACGAATGCTATGCTGATTTATAAAGACTAGAGCGCCGGTCCAGTAATCGCAATGCCGGGTTAAGTAAGTCGGCGCTAATATTTCAAGCTATGTTAAGAAATTTTAATGTAGGGTGTGTTGTCGCCAAGCGCCGCACCGTCAAGAATTCAAGGTGCGCGATTCCTACGGCATAACACACCCGAAGAGACAATTTATATTTCTTCATATACATTGAATTTTTCTCGCCGACTTACTTACTTCTATGTAAACATATTTAATGCTATTTGATAATTAGATGACTAACGTCTGTTATTTCACTTATTCTCCTAGCACAAACTCTATACTTTGAATTTCTCCTACAATTGGCGCTCCACCTGACTCCTTAGTTAAGGTGAAATAGACATACTTTTCATCATTTATAGTTTGGGTGTGTTTGTTAAGTCTCCATTGATTTTCCTCCCTTTTACCCCAGTAAATTGCTGGAGCTTTAATGAAGTTACCATTTACAATATCGTGTAGAGAAAAAGTAGTTTCTTCTACTTGATTAGTGTCGGGATTACGCAGCTTAAACTTTACGGGTGTGATTGGCTTTGGCCCATAAAAACCATCGTTTACGATAACAAACATTTTTTTACTAGCTAGTAAGTAAAACGGTTCTTGAGACGGCTCAACTCTTAATGTCTCATTGTCTAACAGGGCGGTCGTGACTTGGCAGGGATGAGAAAATTTCAGAATCTGGTTTTTATCGATACTTTCAGGCATCTCCACTAGAGAAATCATTTTGACATTGTAAGAACTCAAGCCGTCATACCTTAGTCCGCTCACAATTCCGCCTATAAAATTATCCGAGAGTACCTCGGTCTGGCCAGTGGCGTATTTACCACTCAATTTAACCTGAACGTAATCTGGTACAAGCCTTACTTTGTCCAACAGATAGTAGATTGAGGCCAGCGTTACTACATTCTTAGTTAGTTTATTGTCCTGCCTATTGAGGCAACTCGTTGAGGTATAATCCTTAACCTCCGGTTTAGGAGTACCACAGGCAGCCAACAGGTGCATAGTCAGCAGGGAGAGAACAAAAAATCCAAAATGGAAAGGTTTGAAAGTGAACATAAGTTATCTGCGAGGTAAATTTTCATCGAATCAGGTTATAAATCCGTTTGGCCACTCTACTAGCCACTCTTTGCACTTCAATCTTTATTTCCTGCCACCAGCCAGGGACAAAAGCCTTCCACCAGACTTTGACTTTGCCAGTTCCAAAGCCTTGCCCGTTGCTTTTGCGTCTTGGGAGAAAGTACAACTGCATGAGTTGAAAGGCTTGCTCATTAAACTCCTCCAAGTCGTGGCAGCGTGCTTGATAAGTTCGCCTGGAAATGTCTAAAACTCCGATTTGCCTGTCCTGTGCCTGTTGCAGCAGATTATCGATTGCTTTTAAGTGGGAGTTTGAACGCCCGATAGCTTCGGCCTGTCGCCGCCAGAGCAGCAGTTCACTAGTGGAGATTTGCCCTGTCCCTTCAGGATTAAAGTAGGAGTAAGGTGGGGCTGATTCAAAAATTTGCTGCCTGTGGTGTGCTTGCTGGTAAGTACTTTCTAATTGCTCCCTCAGATTGGGCGCGTGGCTACTTAGGAGTTCTCCAAGGATTCGGGTGAGTTCTCCGGCAAGGCTTGCGGTAACTGTTTCATATCCTGTCCTCCAGGCATCAGACGGGGATTGCCCTGCATCCGATGGAGCAAAAAAGCCGCACCGCTGCCTTTGCTTTCGCGAATTTGTGAGCGCACCTGCTCAAAGGCCTCAATCACTTCTCCTGAGTTGAGTTGCTGGTTAATGGTCTGTACTACCAGAGCGGGGATAAAAGGGGTAATTTCTTTAACTGAGCGCTCGACCATATCGGCTACCGTTTGGGCTACTACGCCACTAACCATGTCGCTGGCATCTATCGTCTGGTTGGAAGTGAATCCAGAAGCGTCAAACTCCTGCGTGTCAAATTCCTCTTCTAGAGGCTGATTTGCAGCTTGTCCGCCACTTCTTAGAGCAAAGTACTCCTTAACCTGCTTGTATTTCTTGCCAGCATCTAACATCTGACGGGCTGGGATGAAGTAGTTATCTATCTCCTCTTGGGTATACTCCTGTTTGGCAGTATCCAGTCCGCACACTTTCAGCGTTTTATAAACCGTAGTGTCCGATAACTCGAAATTTCTTTGTAAATCTGCCTTGCTGTACATGTGCTTAACCTCAACCTGTGCTATAGGAGTTAGTAAATTTCTGTTAGCTACCAACTGCTGCCAAAGGGTACCAGGCATGGTACCGGCTTGGTAGTGTTGGTAAAAGGCTTGGTAGGAAGACTGTTATTTAGGGTCTGTTGTTTAGCTTTGCCTAAGAACTGATTTTGAGTCTTGATACTTGGGGAAACTGGCTAAAACTTGTCAAACACTTCAGGCTAAAGTCTTGGAGCTTCCTTAGACGGGTTTGTGAAAAATGGCATTGCTTTTAAACGCCTTGTCTGCTAGTAATTGTGTTTCGTGGACTGGAATGTGCATATGTACTGAAATGTGTATACTTACTACACAATCCGTTGACCTGTCCTCCCGCTGCCACCGATTGGCGATGCTAAAGACGGAATTTAGTACTGAAATTCTCCCCGCCTTGAGACCAGGAAACCTGGATTTGGGAAACCTCTTCTGGAAGGGTGGCAGTACAAATCTTGGCCGCACAATTCAAGCTTACTGATTGATTGTCAACCGATAATTGCACATCCGCAACGCTCTTATCAAAACGAATAGTCAGAAAGTTGCCGCTTTTATAGGCTTTTACTTGGGCGACATCTATAGCCGAGCGAGTAGGGGAAGGAGAAGCCGGGTTTGTCTCAGGAGACGGGGAAGGTGCGTAAGGCGGATTTGGCACAGGAGGCTCACTTGGAGTTGTGCCTGGTGTAGTCGGTGCTGGTGGAGGGCTTACCTTCTGATTGCCTAAACTGATGCAGGTGGTACAGAAAATTACCAGGTAGGCAGCAGCTACTATTTGGTATTTGCGACCCAATCGGATAAGGTAGCGCACGCTGTTTTGTATTATTTGCCCTAAAATACCAAAAAAGCTGCCTCGAGGTTCCATTTCAACCTTCTCCTAATCAATCTCCTTTACTTGCCTAATCAGAGCGTCTGCGCTTTAAGAACTCCTCCTGTTACCACAAGACTGGCTGTAGTAGTACCACTGCCTTGCAAATCGATAAAGTCATCACTCAGCAAATCTAAGATTTTTTCCTGAATGCCTCGCCCTCCGTATTTTTCGCCCTCCTCAAAAGTTTCCTCCACCAGCGGGGAAAGGGCTTCTTGCTCAATGACCAGATTGATGCCGTAGCGAGAGGCTACCCGTTTAGCCAGTATCACGGTTAAACGAGCCGAATCAGCTTGATTTAGACGCGGTAGGGGAATGAATTTATCAACCCTTGCGATGAACTCTGGCAAGAAAAAACCTTCCTGCTTGAGAATGTCCTTAGCAGCAATTGGATTTTGGGCAATCTTATCGGCTGCTAAATTGCTGGTTAGGAGGCAAATTGTGTTTTTAGGAGCCACCACACTACCGAGAGTATCGGTAAGCCTGCCTTCGTCAAAAAAAGCCAGTAGTTGTCTCCATAAACTGGGATTAGCTTTTTCCACTTCGTCAAAGAGTAGAAGGCATCTTTTTTTACTGTATCGAATGGCGTTAGGCAACGCTCCTCCTTCTTCACTACCCACATACCCTTTGGCACTGCCCATTAAGTTACTTCCCTTGAAAGCATCGCTGTACTCACCCATATCAAAACGATTTAATTTGGTACTTAAAGCCGTCGCTAAAGCTTTAGACAATTCGGTTTTACCCGTACCAGTCGGGCCAGCAAAAAAGACTACTAAGGGTTTGGAGCAATTTTGAGCCGCCAGTTTGCCCATAACGACCCGCACCAGGGCTTCTATTGCTTCATCTTGACCTATGACCTGGCTTTTGAGACTGGCAATCAGTTCTTCTCGATTGGGCAATTGTCCTCTAGCGCTGAAGGTAAGACTCTTGAAATCAAGAGGTGGTTGGTGGAATTGAGACATAGGCGGGGAAGTGTGAGAGGAAGATGGCGGAGTATAGGATGGGTTTTTAACTGGTGGTTCCCAATCAGGATTCAGCCAAATCTCCAGCATTGGTATTCTCAGGAATTCGGGCAAAAGAGCATAGACAGAGCAGAGAGCTACCAAAACCGCACCCAGCAGCAGGACAAAGGGGAATAGACCTGCCAGAACAGAACCAATGTAGAATATCAGTGCTGTCAGCAGTCCCCACTGTAACAATTTACAAATCAAGAGGCTGGCCTCCAAGTTTGCAATCTCACCAAACTACTCCCTTCCAGTCCCCATTTAACCTGAATTTGATTGGCTCCGTTGCCGCTTTGTTCGTAGTAGAATAAATCAACTTTGTGCCAACCTTTCTCCAAATTGACGCTGCCTCCTTTGACATTGCCCAATGGCTGTCCGTCAATTCTTAAACGCAAATTGTTGGAATCTATATAAAGATTGTCGGGAAAGGAAATTACAAAAGCGTAGTTACCAGATTTTTGAGCTAGAAAGTAGCCGGATACTTCTTGAAACTCAGATTGCCTGACACTGGTTAAACTTAAGCCAGCAACTTCTTTGGTAGTCGTGGGACTGTAATTAATTGGGTCAGGGCGAGAGTTGTTATCCAGATTCTCGTAAATCGATAAAATCGCACCTGGCGTCAGTTTTTTGGGTACACTTAAAGCCACTTGATTAGGTAAGGCAAGAGCAGGCAAAGTATAAGAAGTTGAGCTAGGGGTAGAAGATGTCGAGTCCTGCTTTGGTGTAGGCTGTGGAGACGGTGTTAAGGGAGTTGGACTTTCCGTCTTTAAAGGAGAAGGAGAGGCGGAACTACTTGGATTAGGGGTGGGTATTTCTGTCTGATTCGGGTTAGTTGCTTGCTCTTGAGGTAGTGGAGTATTGTTATTTGTCGCTCCTGGTAGTGTCGTGGGGACTGGCGGAGGACTCAGAAAGTTTCGCAGGATAAACACGTACCCAGCACCAAAAGCAAGCAAGAGAATAATAAGCCAGATAGCTTTGTTTAAGATGTCTCCAAGTATTTTCACAGTTAATTGCTCCAGTTTGCCGTTGCTTGGTTGATTTAGTTTTGGGCAGAGTTTGATAAGTAAGTGGTAAAAAGGAAAAGCACATGCATCAAAAAAATCTGCTTAATTCTCATCGGGGTCTGTATCCCACTGCAAATCTTCCCCGCGTGTAGTTGAGCTTTCCTGCTTTGGATTAGCATTTTCTCCTGACGGCGCTTTTTGATGGCTATTTGCACTTTGAGGATTCGGCGGAATTTGGCGCTGGCTTGGTTCGTTGATTTGGGGTAAGAATTGATAATCAAAGCTAATTAGGGCAGGGTTAAATTCGCACAGCTTCACGTAGGCTTTCATATCGGCTAAATTCTGCAACTGAGAAGACATAACCACTGCCCTAGTCTGTATTAAGCGCTGTAAACTGTTGCGATCGCCTTCCACTCCCTCTCCGAGTTGTCCACTACTATTAACTTGCTCTACCTCTTGCTCTCCTAAAGTTAAAGATTCTTGTTTGGCAGCCCCAGGGTCAGGGGTGCGAAAGATAAGCGCGACTTGAAAGGTCGTTTAGGACGGAGAGCCGACTCTCCTAGAGAATTCACACTCTCTACCCTCATGTAAAAAGACTCTCAAAAGAGTCTGGTCACGCCCAATTAGGTAACGAAACAGGCGGAGTGCAGACCACAAACGTAACCTTAACTACTAGCCTAAACGTGGTAAGGAGCAAGAGGGAGTTTTCCTAAGATGAACGAAAGTGAATTGATGTCTAAACTGCGTCATCGCACAGAGAGCCAAATAAGGCTGATAGGCTCTAACCAAAAGGTAAGTGGGTAGATTTATAGTTTTATCTTCTATGAATCGTGTGAATACAATTCCCACCGCAGGAAAATCAACATCTAACGGAGAACATGCAATAAACGAAACGACAAGGTAAGCCCTACAGAGTCTATGGAAAGGTCGAAAACCCATAGTAAGTCAACCGTAAGGAAGACAGAACTCTCTGGAGGGTAGAGGATGAGAGAAAAAGCGAATGCCCATCTGTAATAGATGGGATAGGGATTCAAACTCTGTCCCTGACCGAAAGGAATAGCAGACTTCTCTTGGGTCTTATGAGAAAGAGACTAAACAAAGAAACTTAATTCGAGGACAAGTTAGATGGTGTATGTAAGTACAACAAACGGACTAAGAAAACCGTTAGAAAACTGGAATCAGGTCAACTGGAAACAGATTAATAAAGCGGTTAAGAATCTGCGTCAACGAATCTTTCTTGCGAGAAAACTTGGTAACTGGAAGAAACTACGAAGTCTCCAAAAGTTAATGCAAAGAAGTCACTCCAACCTATTACTATCTGTTCGGAAAATCACTCAGACCAATAAAGGGAAAGCAACGGCAGGAATTGATAAAGAAACTGTCAATACCCCAAAGCAGCGAGTGAATCTGGTAAATAACTGGGAAGGCGGCAATCAAGACCCAACAAAACGGGTAATGATTCCCAAAGCCAACGGTAAGAAACGACCGCTCGGAATCCCGACCGTGCGTGACAGAATCGAACAGGCAATAATAGTTAATTCACTAGAACCAGAATGGGAAGCCATATTTGAACCAAATTCCTATGGATTCAGACCTGGTAGAAGTTGTCAAGACGCTATAGCACAAAACTGGATAAGATTAAATGCTAGTCCAAATGCTAGAAATGCTTGGGTTCTAGAAGCTGATATTCAAGGCTTCTTTGATAACATTATCCATGAATCTATCCTCAAACAGTTAGGAAACTTCCCTAGAAGAAACTTAATAAAAGGATGGTTAAAAGCTGGATTTATCTTTGAAGGGAAATATAACCCAACACAGACGGGTACACCACAGGGAGGAGTGAGTGTGCTACGAAGCACTTAGTGGTATTGCTTAC
>NZ_QMEA01000175.1 GCF_012912105.1 Brasilonema sp. UFV-L1 | reverse complement strand
CCATCCCCCATTCCCAATTCTCCTAACCTGATTACAAACGTCATAAATTGCCGATGCACTGAGGCTGAATTGAGAGACTAATGTATCTAATTGTCCGTTAACTTCATCAGCTAAATCGCCCAAAGCTTTTTCCCACAAATTTTTTTGTTCGCTAACACTGAGCTTATTTACATATAAACGTATTATTGAGCGCCTGCGGTTACGTAGGGATTCGTTGCAGGTAATGAGTAACAGGCTTTGGAGATTTTCGACAAAGGGGAGAATTGTCTGCATTTCGCCTAGGGAATCCTCCCATTCTAGAAGCAAGGCGCTATGACTGAGGATTGCTTCTCTCTCCCACAGACGAGTCAAAGCTTCCCGTTCAGTTATAGATTGGGGAATGTCTCTAGCTTGGAGGACATGGAGTTGCATTCCCAGTGTCGCACATGCTATTGATGCGATCGCCCATTTGCCATCGGGTTCATCACCGCATAATTGAATAACTGGGGGTTGCTTTGCGGGATTCTCAGACCAAATTTTGGCTATGTGTTCAGCTAGTTGGTAATGTGATGGTGGAAGTTGACTGGAAGAGGGTAGTGATTCGATTAGCCCAATCAAGCGATCGTCCAAGTAGGAAACTCCTGTTAGATAATGCAACACCCGCTCATCAATCCGCAGTCGGCTTTGGGTAAGGCTGTCACCTGCTGCAATTTCAATCAATCGCCAACGGCGTAAGGGTGCGACTGGTGCTAAACAACTCCAGTCAGCTTCTGGAAACACAGCCAACACCAAGCTAAAAGTCGGATAGGTGAATTGGGGATGTCCTTGTGCTGTTGCACACAGTTGTGCTAGGGAACCACTCAATTCTACTCCTGCACACAATAATAAAATTTGACGCTCAAAAGTTGTCAGTCCAAAAGCATTACATAGTGTGACCAGTGCTGGCGGATATTCCCACTCAGTAGACACAAATAAATTCTTCGTGTCTTCGCCTTCTTTATCTCCAGAGGGAATCCCACCCATCCCCGTGTTACTCTCAGCAGTACCTTGCGATCGCGCGATGTACTGTTGTAAGTTAATACGTACCTCAGCTAAGGCTTGAGCAAGGTATTCTTGGTTGATTTGTTGCCAGGAATGGGTAACCATTTTTGAAGTTAAAAGTTAAAAGTTAAAAGGCAAAAGAAAGAAGATTAGGACTTACGCAAAAACTCTCTAAAACTCTTATTCCTTTGTGTCCTTTGCGTCCTTGGTGAGTCCAGCCCCCGTCTTGGCGGCTTCCGTCACGATGGGGGACTGGCGAACCCGAAGGGCGGTTCGTTTTTTCATAAATTTGCGTAAGTCCTGAAGATGTTGGGAGCATCCTAAATGTGTAAATTTCTTTTTTTGTAGTGCGAGCCGGAATGCTCGCTTGTCAGAACAAGTAAAAATTCAAAGGGATGTAGGGGAATAGGGAACCCACGCTTACTTTTTTAGAACCGCCTAAATTTCTCTTGATATTTCTCTTGATAGTTCTTTCTTTTTACTTTTATCTTTTTACTTTTTACTTGCTTAACTGTTGTGTTCATGTGGGAATTACCAGTTGCGGTGTACCTGTATAACGATTGAAGTTAGGACTGTTGGGGTCTGTATTCACATCTGGTAGACTTTCTGCACCATCTACCTGCACTCGTACTAGGTAACTTCTGGGGTTGACATCCCGAATCACAAATTCGATGGATTTCGTGTTACTAGTTCTGGAAGTTGCACGAAAGCTATAACTTTTTGCAGGAGGCGGATTTGCGACTGATGTCCACTCATTCAGTAGTAAGATAACGCGCTGCGACTGTCCGACAATTGGAGTTAACTCGATAGTGACGGTTCTATATGTACCTTTAGCATCAGTTAGCACAGATGAAAGTGTCATTTTGTATGTACCATCTGGATTTTTATCAATAGTTGGACGTAAGATAAAAGCTGCCACATTTGACTCAAATCCCTGGTGCGGATCGGCGGGAGTGTCAAAGTAAAGGGGATGGACTACCTGAACTGTATTTACCCCAGATGGCAAATTGCTAGGAACTGTTACCTCTAAGGTGTGATCGCTCACACTTCCTGGATTCACTACTCTAGTATTAAATTTGACTACCACTCCTTCTGCCTTCAGGTTTTCTCCTGAAATTGTCAGTATACTCTCTGATGTGACTATGTTGGGTGATACATCTGTAATTTGGGGTTGATGGAAAGGCAACACACGCAAGTTAGTTTGACGTACCGGTAGCGCTGACTTAGTGGAACGGCGGCTTTCAATCAATACGACTGATGCTTGATAAGCTGCTGTTGCTCGATAATTGGTTTGCTGAAAAGTCGCCCATAGTCTGGACATTTCCTCTGTGCTGAGGGATTCTGGAGTGATTTTGATTTGCTCAATCTGTTCCTCCAGTCCCGCAGTTGCCAAAATCTTGAGAGTTGCTGCCAAATCTGGATCGGAGACTGGTATTGATGGATTTAATGCATTACGAATTGCTGTTCTGGTTAAAACGGGCATTTCATGTAATAATTGCATTCCGTAGCCCAGTAAAATATCACAATAAAAGTCCCGCTTGCCGTAAGCAGTCAGGAGATAGTGGAGATTTACTGCTAAAGGTGGGTTACTGGTGCGATCGCCATTGCTATCCCGCGAAGGTAACCCTACATTTCGCCAGCCTTGATTGGGTGTAACATGGTATAAAAACAAGTTGAGTTGGCTTGCCTCTGATGTACCTGTAGTTATTCTGTCTGGAGGTAGGGCTGTTACTGTAACATCACCCAAGCTGGTTAAGTCAAAGTTCTTGAGACTGTTGTTCAGCAAGTCTTTAATAACTGCAGTAACAGCTGCGATGGCGAGAGCAGTACTCATATCTTGCCAACCTTGCGCGATTTCAGATAGTCATCTAGTGATAGCTTCGGTGCTGGTGGTGTCCGAGTTGTTTGCTTTGGTGCTGGTGGTGTGACGGCTCGTACATCAATGCGCCCAATAGTTACCTGAATGGTGGGTGGGGGTGATGGGGTGTTGCCTGAAGAGCCGGGATGATAAAATGTACTCATATTGGATGCATAAATCTTAGTATCATCGTCTGTTAAGTTGGGAGACTGATGCTCTTGGTGAGATGCCTGACTGACCTCTCTCCACCCTGCTAAAGTTTTATCTGGGCGAACAACAATTGAGCTTTTCTTAATAAGAGGAGTTTGCAGAGGTGGAGAGAGGCTTTCAGTTTCTCCGTTCTCTTGCAGGAGAGAAGTTGCGTACGGGGGTTTTGGAGGAGGATTTCCCTCCTGAGCAGACTCTCCGTCCCGTTGAGCAAACTTCAGGAAAGAAGGTTGAAGATTGGGTCTAGATTTCGCTAACAACATCTCAGACTGTGGAGAATTATCTGCTATTTCTGAAAGAGGAACTTTTCTTGACTGAGTATTGGGCGTTGGAGATGAAAAAGTTGGTATGGAAGATGTGGAAAATTCTTCATTTTCCCCCTCTCCTGATATTGATGTCTCCGTTTTTTTCGGGATATTGTTGTATTTTTTTGGTTCCGTTTTGGGTAACACTAGCTGAGAGTGTTTTTTCTCAGTTGTCTTTTCTTCTTGCTTCTCAGATGTGAGAAATTCTGTCTCTACAAGGGGAATAGAGTTTTCACTGACTGCGGTATATGATTCAAACAATGATGCTAATCGGGGTTGAAGAACTGGTACTAAATTTAAGCTCCTCGCTGCCAAATGACTGAGATAATCGTTCATACGCCCACCATCTCCAGATAAAACTGTCTTCGTTGCGGATTCATCGCTAAAATATCAGCTTCACGCCAACCGTAGGTGCTGGCGAGGGTATGGACTTCTCGTAGGGTGCGATATGCCCAAGCATTAATCTCACTCCACAAAAACGATACTATATCGAAAGTCGCTTGCCACTGATGATTACAAGCCGGACAGCAAAGGACAAGTTGTACATTTGCTTGCGGATCGGCTTCTACCATCTTCGCCACCACTGCATTTTGTAAATCTGGTGATAAGTCGCTGGTAGAGACTTCTAAACTCTGACTTTCAACTTTGAGCAGACAGCGTTCCAGTAAAAATATTCGCATTGCTTCGATATCTTGATTCTCAGGGTAGCAGCTAGCTGTTTGCATTGCCATTAAATCCCAACTGTTAGGTAGACGGAACTGCACCTGATAATCTGCAACATTGAGTGATAGTACTTCTACAGTTTCTGCATCTGTTGAGACTCTAACATCTGCAATATTAAACGTCAGTTCTAACCTTTCACCACACTGGGGACAGGTAGCTAAACTGACTATCTGTGAGCCAAATAACCATTCCCGCAAAGTGAGTAGATAAGTATCACGCTGACCAACACTGAGTTTTCCGAGTAACTGAGTTGAGGTTTCGGGACAAGCAGCTGCTAAAAGTAGCAATGCTCGTTGCACAGGTGGCTGGTTTAGCCCTTGCTCCCAGACTTGTAATAGTTCTTGTGGTGACAAAGTACGCATAGGAAATCAATTATCAGTTATCAGTTGTCAGTTAATACTTTTCACTGTGTACTGATAACTTACGGTATTACACTGGTGGTTCGACAAAACTGGGTTCAGTCGGTTCGGGGACTTCGTAATCTCTCTCCCAACCTTCATTTTCCAACTTAATGTTTTGAATAGCGATCGCATTGGCATTGGCATCAAAATCAGGTAGTGCTTGATACTCTGATACCCAACAACGGTAGATTTTGTAGGCGATCGCTAACTGACCCGCTTCGTTATAAACTTCCAAAATAATATCTTTGCGAAAGTCTTTGAGAGAAACTTCTGCACCCAATCCAGAACCATAATTCCAAACTTTATTTGCCCACTTTTCAAACTCGGTATCGTGGGTGACACCACGTTCTAGCGTAATAGCTTCATATTCAGTACGACCAGGGGATTTCCGAGAAGAACTGGGGTCACCTCCTTCTCGATGTTTAACAACTTCTGTAGTTTTTTTAAGCGCACCAACTTTGCTAATTCCCGCTACATAGCGCCCATCCCACTTTACCCGGAATTTGAAGTTTTTATATGGGTCAAAGCGCTGGGCATTCACACTAAATTGAGCCATAATTTTCTCCTTTTGCAACTCACATCAATTTGAGAGATGATTTATTGAGTAACCACCAACATTAAGTAGTTATTTGACCAGCTAATTGTTGAATTTTGATAATGACAAATTCAGCGGGTTTAAGTGGAGCAAAACCAACCAGAATATTCACAATTCCCAAATTAATATCATTTTGAGTTGTGGTTTCTTTGTCGCATTTAACTAGATAAGCTTCACGGGGTGTCTTACCCTGAAACGCTCCTTGACGAAAGAGATTATTCATGAAAGCCCCTACATTGAGGCGAATTTGCGCCCACAACGGCTCATCATTGGGTTCAAAGACTACCCATTTTAATCCTCGATAAAGACTTTCTTCGATAAATAGAGCAGTCCGACGCACTGGAACATATTTCCACTCTGAAGCTAGGCGGTCATCTCCTTGAAGAGTACGTGCTCCCCAGATCACTCGTCCAGCTGCGGGAAAGCTTCGCAAACAGTTAATACCTAGGGGATTCAATTCTCCATTTTCTGGGTCTGTTAGAGGAACTTCTAATTGTGGCACTCCTACTAAGGTAGCATCTAAACCGGCTGGTGCTTTCCACACACCACGCTGGGCATCTGTTCTCGACATCACACCCGCCACTGCACCGCAAGGAACAAAGGCTTCTACTTGATTATCCCGTAGAGGATTGGGTTGTAGCAGACGTGGAAAATAAAGGGCGGCATTTTTGCTATTAGTACCAACAGCAGCTACTCCTGTACTTGTGCCATCTCCTTTAGCAGCGTTTTTACTCTTCCAAGTGCTAGGCGGATCTACCAAGAGCATAGCACGGCGTTCTTGACAGTATGTAGCTGCAGTATCCCACAGTGTTGTCGGTGTAATATCTTGGTCGAAGCTATAAGGAGGTATACACAGCAGGTTAAATAAGTCTGCTTGTTCTAGAGCATAAATACCCTGCTTGTTGACTCTGCTGCCACTGTATTCACTGATTGTCAAAGTCTGTCCATCAGAAGCTTGGTCTGTACTCTGCACTCCAGTAGAGTTGGTATTGGAAAAGGAATCTCCTCCTGGAGGCACAGTTGGACTAGTTCCTGGTCGGGTAGTAGGTAATGTCCCTCGCACACGCACCAGTTGTGATTCTTGCTCTAAAACTTTATTTACCTGTCGGGGATGTCCTGCTTGCACGGAGAGGTTACGAAAAACTTCGATTTGTCCAGTACCTGTATCTTTTATGCTGAGGTTAAATAGATTTGCTGCATCTTCTCCTTTCACATCATGATCAATGCGAGCACGCAGTTTATTGCCCCAACTACCTTCGTTAGCAGCTTCTAAGTTCAAGGTATTAACTGACAGACGTGCCTTAGTAATTGGTGCCGCTTGACCAACCGCAGCAGTGGCGGCTTCACCTACAGAGTTTGCTGTTGCACCTGCCAAAGCTTCTGCCACCTCAGCTGCTTTAGCAACTGTGTCAGCTGCACTTTTGCGCGGTTCAGTACTGTTTTCTGCCAGATTTGCTTGATTGCGGGCTGCATCTTTCACTGAAGTGGGGGTTGCTCCCACTACTGCGGCTGCTGCTATCGCTGCACCTGCCACATCCTGAGCGGCATCTAGTGCCTGAGTACGGTCTGCTTCTGTCGCAAAATAAGGGCGAAATAGACGCACAATAATTCCTTGACTACCTCCATTGAGATAAAAATCCCGAACAGCATAACTCACAGTACTTTTCAGAGATAACCCACCATAAATGCGCTCAAAATCACCAAAGCTATTAATCGTAATTGCTTGATTTACGGGACCCCGTAAGGTGCTGCCAATGAAAGCAGTTATTGAGGTTGCGACTCCTGTAATAGTACGTACACCACTGGGAACTTCTTCTATATAAACACCAGGATAGGTAGGAGAGATGGGCATAGTCAATTCCTCTTGTTTTCGATTTTAAGAATTGGGCATTTTTTATCAATTGCTCATCTGGTTTTGTTTCCGATCAACTTATAATCGGAATTTTACAGGTTAAATATTTGGGGTTAACGTTGCTGAATTCATATGAAGCTGTAACTATAAAAACTGGATATTTGCGAATTTGCTGAACCTTCTGTAAGTCTAGTCTGCTTTTAAGGTGAGACATTGTGTTTGTTATCTTTAATGAAGTTTTTTTGAGAATGTTTAATATTTCAATACCATTAATTAAATTCTTAAACAGAAAACCTTGCACTTACTTGAGTAGAATTTTTCTATTCAGTCAATCAAGTTACTACATTCCTAATGTCAAGGTATCAAATTTAAGAAATACTTTTGAAATCTGAAATATTTTGACTTAATTTGTTAAATAATTTGATTTTAAGAAAAATTTAGCTGATTCCGTTCCAACCTTCCAGAATCAGCACCTGTTACTTTGTTCCAAGTTTCCGGCTATATTTGTCTTGTAATGGCAGCTTGCGCTGATTTGGTTCTACTTGCCAACGTTTCCACCGCCACAGATGCTACTTGAGCTAGTGCTTCTGTGGAAAGTAATCGTATCAAACAGTCGCTACAAATCCATCAACTCCAACGCACTACTTTCATGTGGACGCGCCCGCAAATATCGGTCCGTAACCGACAAATCACTATGTCCCAACGTATCGCGTATCAACACTGGATTCACCTTACGTTCAGCAGCATGGCTCCCGTGCGCGTGCCGTAACCAATGACAGCTAATCTTCTCATCTAACCCTGCCTCTTGGACAATCGCCTTAATAATCGGATGAAGATTTTGTCGTTCTAAATGTCCACCCTTTTGGCTTGTAAAAACAGCATCATAGGACTTGACATTATCCCCTTTAAATGCCATCAACTCAGCCCACAGTTTCGGTTTCAGCAAAATACTGCGACTTTTATTCCCCTTCCCCTCACGCACGTAAACTTGTCCACTGTCACCCCTAGCAGTTAAATCACCCCACGTCAGGTGACACAACTCATTGGCACGCAACCCCGCCGCATACAACAATTTAATGATCAACACATTACGACGGGCAATTTCTTGACGCTTCGGAGTTTTTGCACGCTCACAAAGTTTTTGGGCAGCACGCACCAATAATTTCACATCCGCCTCATCAATATACCGAGAGTTAATTGCGTCAGGCATTTCGCCCAATTTCAACGCCATCCCAACATTAAACGGTAAATAACCAATTTGATGAGCAAACGAAATCAAACTCTTAACTGCTGCAAGATGAATACGCCGCGTACTCTCACTATGGCGCGTAAACGTAGTTTTATACTCAACCAAATCTTCATAAGTCACATTTTTGAGTGGCTTTTTCCGTAAAAACGCCAAAAAACGCTTGATATAGCACCGGTATGCCACCATCGACGACTGCGCCTTCCCATCCAACCATAACGCCACTAGCTTCGCCTCTGCAGCAGGAGTAGGAAGCTGTGCGATGGACGCACGATAATGAGAAATGTGGACAAGCGATCGCGTCATAATTGAAGCACGCTAGATAATAATACAAAAATTAAGTTTGGTCTGATGTTAAGATGTCTGATTTTTATTGTCCCGCTTTTTGGTACTATAAAAATATGCTAATTAAATTTGTTAAGAGCAACGCAACATAATAAATTTTACGTGCGGATATATTTTCAGGAAATATAGTATACAAGCAATTTGACCACGAGTAGCACTCACTTTGGTTTTTGGCACAAATGAATGCATCAAAATTGCCATTAGTCAAGTAATGGTTTGCATTTCTTTGTAATTATTGGGGAAATATATTCTCTAGCGTTGGGGGTGGTACAGTCCGTCCCTTGCTTTCCATTCCCAAGCAATACTCATAGGATCGCGGTTCCGGGACCAACTGGTAAATTCTTTAACGCTCTTGTTTTCTCTTTCAGCGACGAGACCTTGAGCTGTGACACCAAGTCTTTGGGCAAGGCTTTCGTTTGTCCTAGGCTGTAGTTCAACTTGTGTTTGTTGGTACGGGTAAGCAAGTCTTCGCGGTTTAGTGTTGTGACTTAATTTCCCAGAGGCAATTGCCCGTTCGATTAACTCTAGCTTCTTAGTAATAACTTCTAGTTTTGTTTCTACCGAAGAACCAAGAGCTGCAAGATGGGATTCCAGTTTCAAAAGCCTCTCTTCTAGCTGTTTGACTGATTTATTGCCTGCTGTTACATCGATATCATTATTGATATCGAAATTTGACATTAGTTCTTCTAAGGCTTGCAGCAAGGCAATTGTATGACCCTGCCTGTGTAGTTTTGAGAGTCGCCGAACCACCCCAATGAGTGGAACGGGCACACGAATCATCTCGCTTGGTGGGGATTTTTGGTCTGGCATTTGATATCATTATTGATATCGACAAGCTGATTATAAAAGGTTTGGCAAAATATAGTAATTTACTGAGTATTAATTGTGTCCATATTTTTCAAAATTGTTACATATCAACACAATTTGCGAGTGTACTTTGATGTCACCAAAACAATTGGAACAGGGATTAAAGCAAGCGTTGACCGAAGCGGGCTATGATTTCAGGGATAAAATTATTCACCTCAGTTGAAGGAGCCATGCTTACAAAACTGCGTCTGGAACGATTTAAAAATTTCAAAGATGCCGAACTCATTCTCGGTGCCTTGACCCTTTTAGTAGGGACAAATGCCTCTGGAAAAAGCAATATTCGGGATGCCTTTCGCTTTCTTCATGGTATTTCTCGTAATTACAACCTAGCTGAAATTTTTGGTGAAAAATGGATTGAAGGAGGCGTTCTTCAATGGCGGGGTATTCGCGGCGGGACGCGAGAAGTCACTTTTATCGATGAATCCACTTTTGCACTAGCAGTTTCATTTACCTTGTCAAAAAATGATTCCTCACAAGAAGCAACTTATCGGATTGAGGTGAATCCTGGTGCAAGTGGTAAAGCCCCTACTGTTATTGCTGAAAGTCTCACAATTGCAGGGCAATCTGATAGCGTTTTTGAAGCGCAATCTTATCAGGAGTCAGGGCAGAATAATTTCTCCGTGAAAGTAGAGGGTGTAACTCCTTTTGACCCAATTTTATCTTATACCAATTATCGCCCTGTGCTTTCACAAATTGCAGCGGCAATTCCATCACCATCAGTGAGAGAAACAGCCCTAGCTGCAATGTCCGCCCTAAGTTCAATGCGGTTTTTAGATTTAAGCCCAGATGCCATGCGACTACCTTCCTTGCCAGGACAAACAGTCTTGGGAGACAGGGGTGAAAACCTATCTTCTGTACTGCAAGAAATTTGTGAAAACCCTGAAACTAAACAAGCACTTCTCCAATGGGTACAAGAACTTACCCCAATGGATGCTAAAGATTTTGAGTTTCCTGCTGATTTTACTGGAAAAATATTGCTTCAATTAATTGAAGAAAATGGTCAAACAACATCTGCTATTAGTGCATCAGATGGGACATTACGTTTTCTAGCAATGATAGCTGCTTTACTAGGACAAGAACCAGCAAGATTCTATTTTTTTGAAGAACTGGACAACGGCATTCACCCCACCCGCTTACACCTACTTCTCGAACTTATCGAGCGCAAAGTTTCTCAAGGAACAATCCAAATTGTAGCAACTACTCACTCACCACAGTTGCTCAGACTTTTAAATCCGCAATCATTAGAATATGCCTCATTAACCTATCGCTTTTGGGATAAACCTGATGCACATATAAAACGCATTGTTGACATTCCAGAAGCACGACGTGTTATCAATGAGCAAGACTTGGCACGTCTCCATGAATCTGGATGGTTGGAAGATGCAGTGGAATTTCTGGAAGACGAGGAAACAAACGAATGAATGTACTTGTGATTCCAGAAGATTTTCGTAAAGACCAGTATATGCTTAAGCCGATAATTACGGCGATGATGGAAGCATTAGGAAAACCGAAAACTAAGGTCAGAGTTTGTCAAGATCCACTTTTAGGAGGTATCAGTGAGGCTCTCAAATGGGAACGGATTTCAGAAATTATTGAGCGTTACAAAGGTATGGTTAACTTGTTCCTACTTTGCGTAGACCGGGATGGAAAAGAAGGAAGAAGAGGGATGCTTGATAAAATTGAGCAACAAGCAGCAAATATTTTAACTGGTAATAGGTTACTTTTAGCAGAAAACGCTTGGCAGGAAATTGAGGTTTGGGTTTTAGCAGGTCATGATTTACCTGCTGATTGGAACTGGCAATTCATCCGCAATGAAATTAATCCTAAAGAAACTTACTTTCTTCCTTTTGCTGCACAACGAAATGTTTTAGATGCTCCTGGTGAAGGACGAAAGTTACTGGCTCAAGAAGCAGCGCGACGATACAGCCGAATTCGCCAACTATGTCCCGAAGATATCGGTGTTCTCGAAAACCGAATTAACTCTTACATAGCAGAATAAAGCATGAGCAGACCGTTACATAGCAATCCACTCTGATACTTTGGCTTGTTGACTATTCACCTTAAACTTCCATCGGATATTTCGCCATCATTTCTTCAATTTTAACGCAGTTCGGCGGAATTCCCCATCCCTATGCGCGGGTGGGGTGCATCACGCCGGAAAATAGCGAGGTACATCCTTTAGGGATGTCCGAGTTATTTTCATTTCTACAAGTTTTATCACTAATTATATATCGTGATATAATACAGGAACAAAGGAGGTGATATAAGTGTTGTACAAAGCAATCCAAGTCCGTCTATACCCCGACAAACAGCAGCAGATACTGCTAGCTCAAACATTTGGGTGTGCACGCTTCTGGTGGAATTATGCTTTAAATCAATCAATTGAAGCATACAAAGAAACCGGGAAAGGCTTGGGGCGTTCAGCACTTAATGCACTTTTACCAGCATTGAAAAAAGCAGAAGAAACGCAGTGGTTAAAAGAGTGTTACAGCCAAGTTTTGCAAGCTACGACACTAAACCTAACTACTGCTTACAAGAACTTCTTTGATAAACGGGCTGGTTTTCCTAAATTCAAATCAAAACACGGCAAGCAGTCAATCCAATATCCACAATACGTAAAAGTAGTTAATGGAAATGTGAAACTTCCGGGTAGTGTAGGCGAAGTCAAAGCCAAAATACACCGCCCAATTGAAGGAACTATAAAGACTGTTACCGTCTGCAAAACACCAAGTGGTAAATATTTTGCATCTATATTAACCGAGACAGAAGGGGATAATCCTACTGGTTGTGAAGGTAAGATTTACGGTATTGATTTAGGCTTGAAACACTTTGCTGTTGTAACTGATGGCGAAAAAGTTTCAAAGTATGATAATCCAAAACATCTTGCCAAGCATGAGAAAAACCTGAAGCGTAAGCAACAGAAGTTAGCTCGTAAGCAGAAAAGTAGCTCTTCTCGGTTCAGATATAAAAAAGTTGCTGCCAAAGTATACGAACGAGTTAGCAATTCGCGGCAAGATTTTTTACATAAACTTAGTTATAAGTTGGTCAGCGATAGTCAAGCTGTCATAGTAGAAAA
>NZ_QMEA01000174.1 GCF_012912105.1 Brasilonema sp. UFV-L1 | reverse complement strand
ACTCAGGTCGGTGTTGGGTAGTTCACTAGTAAAATCACTCACTACTGGATTTCCATTGGGCGCGTTTGATCGTGGGGAACAGTCTCAGCCCCGCGCGCTTAATGTTGATTTTCGCGTTTATATCGCAGTCAACGTTAAGCGAAACTTCCGCATCCCAGTAAGAGCGCATATCCCAGTCTTTAATGCGTGAATTTTGTTAGCGCAGCGGGACGCAGTCCCCGATTGAATGAGCGAATTAAGCGTTCCTTGCGCGTGCCCGCAGGGCTTAGGGGTTGATTCCCGCCTCGGTCTAAAGCACAAAAATCGGTTTGCACTTTCTTGTTGTTCCGGACTTTTCAGTCAGCCTTCCTTACGAGTGGCTTCTGAATTCGAGTTCCTGGTGTACGCTTTCTAGCTCCTTTTGACTAGACTCGAATTTCTTGTTAGTACTATCTAATACCTCTTTAGTCTGTTTTAGTTCCTGAGTCACCTTTGCCAGGGCTGAGTTTAAGCGTTCAATTTCATCCTTTAACCATACATTGCGGGTGACATCAACAAAAGTGAAGTTTGTGCCTAGCAGCTTACCACTCGGATCTAATATTGGTGTGATGTGGATGTCTAGATAAGTTGTACCATTATCAGTAACCCACTCTCTATTTTTGTGGCTGAGCGAGTGGCGATCAGCTGGAGGCTTTAGCTTGTGCGTATCGCAATTTAGCTGATTGATAAAAGTCGATGAATTGATAAGTCGCCCCATCTGTAGATCTTGCACTCGCGCACCAATATCACTGTTTTTCAAACCGAATAGGGCGTAAGCTTGTTCATTAGCCAGAAGCAAGCGACCACTGCGATCCACTACGAGCTGAGCAAATGGACTAGTCTCAAAGGCTGCTTTCCACATATGGATTTGGGTAGTTAGAGGATCTGCTTTTTTGCTGAGAGTCTGCGGTCGGAGGAGCAGGTGCTCTTGTAAAGTAAGATTCTGCCCTTTCGCAAAAATACGATGCTTCAAACTGATAGGGGTAAAGATTTGCCTGTCGTTACTCAAGCTTTCTGCGTTACCTAGGAAGAGAAAGCCCTTACTAGTCAAGGCAATATGAAAGCGAACTAGAGTTTTTGCTTGGGTTTCGGTTTTGAAGTATATCAGCACGTTGCGACACACGAGCAAGTCAATTTTGGACATGGGCGCATTCTTCGCCAAGTCATGGTGACCAAAGATGATTGTGCGACGCAGTTTGAAGTGAAAAACATAACGCTGCTCAATTTGCTGAAAGTATTTGGACAGTAACCCACTCGGAATGTCTGTTACATCTTTGTCGCTATAACTTGCTCGCCGCGCCTCAACAACTGCATCTTCATCTACATCCGTAGCAAAAATTTGCACTCGCTGCAAATATTGCTCAATGCCAAGAGCCTCAGCTAGTAACATCACTAGTGTATAAACTTCCTGTCCAGAAGCACAGCCAGCACTCCAAACTCGGATTCGTTCATCCGGGTGCTTGCTTGCGATGATTTGGGGAATGATTTTGTTCGCTAAATAATCCCAACAATCGCGATCGCGAAAAAAGCCTGAGTAGTTAATTAAAATAGTGTTAAGTAGAGGACCACATTCGTCAGGATGATTCTGTAGATATTGCAAGTAGTTCCCATAGTTCTCAATTTCTAACTGCTGCATACGGCATCGCAGCCGACGCATCAAAGTACCATGCTTGTAACCTGTCAGATCGTAACTACAGTTTTGCTTGAGGTAGTCCAGCAAAGCTTCAAACTCCAGTTGGCTCTCTGATAAACTCATGTTAAAAATTAGTCCAAGCACTCAAGAACTACTTAGGCGTTAGCGTTTTTATACAAATGTCTTGTGTAATGTTTGAGTACAAAGCACTTGTTACTACGCTTTTCTTGACACTAAACTATAATTTCTGTAATTACGCCTTTCTTAAGATTAAGCTACATTAATTTTTTTTAAGGCGGTTCTTATAAAGCCTCGCAGGCTGGTGCTATAACTGGTAACTGATAATTGATCACTGTTAAAAATTAACACCAATCAGTGGTAAGTTGACAGTAAAAGTTGCACCTTGCTCAATTCCAGGACTTTCGACGTAGATAGTGCCACCGTGGAGTTCTACCAAGTGACGGGCGATCGCCAGTCCCAACCCTAGTCCTTTAATAGATTGACTCTTTGAACTTTCTGCTTGACGGAAGCTGTCAAAGACATAAGGCAGAAACTCGGCACTTATTCCGCAGCCAGTATCACTCACCACGATTTGAGCGTGAGTTTCGCTTGCATTAAGACGAACTTCAATTCTTCCTCCTTTAGAGGTAAATTTGATGGCGTTGGTCAGTAAATTTAAGACAATCTGTTGCAAACGTTCTGGATCGCCTTGAACTGTTGTTGGCAAAGGGTTAAGTATACACTCTAGGCGAATGTCTTTGGTTTGAGCAGATTGGTTTACTGTGGCGATCGCCATTTCAATCACCGATTGCAGTTCGACAGGTTCAAGATTGAGATGCAGTTTGCCTGCTGTTATCCGTGAAATATCCAGCAAGTCTGATATCAGTTTAGCTTGCAAAGTGGCATTGCGCTCAATTGTCTCCAGCGATTTCCAGAGCATGGATTGATTGAGTGGACTGGTACGGAGTAACCGCGTCCAACCGAGAATGGCAACCAGCGGGGTATTCAGTTCGTGGGAAACAGTTGACAGCATCTCGTCCTTTCTGCGGCTGGTGGTTCTTTCCTGGCGGAGTGCTTCCCCCCGTAGTTGTGCCATCTGGAGATGGGCTAAGACACGAGTCACAAGTTCGGTGGCAGAGAAGGGTTTGATTAGGTAGTCGTCCGCCAGAGCTTGGAGTCCTTCTATCACCGACTCTTCTCCTGCACGGGCAGAAAGTAGGATGATGGGAATTTCTCTTGTGCATGCCTCAGCCCGCAATGCTTTGAGCAACTCAAAGCCGTCCATCTGTGGCATCATCACATCACTCAGTACCAGATCCGGCACTCGCTCTTGTGCCGCTGCCAGCGCCGCTGCTCCATCCGCAACCGCTTCTACTTCAACGTGTTCGCTCAGTATCCGCGTCAGGTAATCTCGCATATCGGCGTTGTCATCGACAACGAGGACGCGAGCAGAAGGAGAGTGAGGGAGTGTGGGAGTGTGGGAGTGAGGGAAAATATCTTTCCTTCCCTCCTTCCCTCCTTCCCTCCCTCCCTCCTCTTGCGGTAGCCAACGCTCTGCCTCCTCAACATAAGGATCTGCACCGATTGCTGTTGATGCCTGAGTACGTGTTGCTGTGATACGTTCGCGCAGCGTCTCCGTAGGAGAATCGCCTACGACTCGTCGTAGGCGATCGTTAGGTAGGTGAGCTCTGCCCAAAGGAATAGTGACGGTAAAACAACTTCCCTGTCCTACAGTGCTGCTCACATCTATGGTGCCACCATGCAGTCGAATCAGTTCATGCACCAGCGCAAGACCAATCCCAGACCCTTCATGAGTCCTTGCTTTTGCTCCTCGTATCTGGTAGAATCGCTCAAACAGATGGGGCAGTTCTTCTGTTGGAATTCCTGTGCCGGTATCTTGCACTTGTAGCCTCACATGATGGTCATCAGCAGGATGCAGCCTGACGGCAATCTCGCCTGCAAAGGTGAACTTAAAGGCGTTGGAGAGCAGGTTGAGAACAATTTTTTCCCACATCTCCCGGTCTACGTAGACGGGTTCTGGCAAGGGTGGACAATCGACTATGAACTGTAGCCCTGCCCGCTCAATGGCGGAATGAAATACACTTGCTAGCTCAGTTGTCAACAGTGCCAAGTTTGTTGCTTCGTATACTGCTTCCATCCGACCAGCTTCGATGCGGGAGAAGTCGAGCAGGGTATTAACCAGTTTCAGCAGCCGAATCGCGTTTCGATGCGCCAGTTCCAGTCGTTCTCGGTGAGGGGGAGCAAGGGGATTGACACAATCGCTCAACGCATCTTGTAAGGGAGCCAATGATAGCGTCAGCGGCGTGCGGAATTCGTGAGAAACGTTGTTGAAGAAAAGCGTTTTGGCGCGATCGAGTTCTACCAGAGTTTCGGCGCGTTGACGTTCCTGTTCATGGGCAGATTGTTCGCGCACCCGCTCAATTTCTGATTCGCGTAGGGCTGCTTCGGCACGGGCACGCTCCACGGCTGCCCAGGTGCGATCGGCTGTTTCTTTCAGCAATGCGATTTCCGCTTCCGTCCATTTGCGCAATACAGACTGATGAATGCTCAAGATCGCCCGCACTTTTTCATTTTTCAAGAGCGCCACTCCAACGGCAGCCCGCACCTGAATGGCATCGAACTCTGTCTTTGCCTTTGCCGAAAGCTGCATATCCACGTAAAGGTCATTGATCACAACCGTCCGTCCGGCGCGATAATCCGTGAGCAAATCGGAGTCAAAATCGGAAAATTTAATCTGCCCCACAATCGGGGAAAGTTCGTCGGCATAACCCGGACCGATCGCTAGCGTGTCGTCGTCATCTAAGACTTCACCGTAGAAAGCACGATTTACACCCAGATGGGTGCCTAGCACCTGCATGGCAGTTTCCTGAATGGCAACGGGGTCGCTTAAGGGACGAAGGGAATCCGTCAACTTCAAGACAAAGGCTTGAGTTTCTTCGGCACGTTTGCGTTCGCTGATGTCGTTGAAGATAACTGCCACCTTGCGCTCTTGGGCTTCACCCAAGCGGAAGGCGTACACATCATAAAACCGCCCAAGTTCCTGGGCAGCGTTTTCAAATCGCTCTGGTACCCCTGTTAGCGCGATTCTGCCATAAATCTCAAACCACTGTGCCTCGTGCTGTGGCACTAGTTCGCGCACTGTTTTACCAATTGCGTTCACCAGTCCGGTTTGTTTCTCAAAGGCTGGATTGGCTTCAAGAAAGCGATAATCAAATGCTGTTCCACGTTCATCAAACAAAACTTCGATCAGGCAGAAGCCCTCATCCATTGAGGTGAACAGTGATCGATATTTGGCTTCCGATTCACGCAAAGATGTTTCGGCGCGGGCGCGTTCTACGGCAGCCCATATACGCTCGGCGGTTTCTTGCGCCAGCTCCGTTTCAAATGCTGTCCAGTTCCTTGGCGTGGTCTGGGTGATACAGAGAACGCCAGTAGGCTCGCCCGCCTTGATGACAGGCACATTTAGAAAGGAAATAACCTGCAACTCACAACAGAGTTGCCTCAACGCCTCATCCAGTAAGTCCGTCGTGTGGGCATCGTCAACCACAAACGGATGACCGGCATCGATCGCGGTTTTGAGGATGGGGAAGCTGCTGAGGGGGTAAACCCCCGCAACTGAGGGCAAACCTTCGCGTGAGGCATCTTGCCGAATGATGGCGTTGCCGTCAACAATTTCACAGTAGTAACATCGGTCTGCGCCAAAGAAGTTCATGGCGATGCGTGTCACCGCTGCATGAATTTCAACGGCATCGGAGAGCGATCGCAGGGCATCACTTAATTGCAGCAAGAAGGCTTGCCGCTGTTCGTAACGTTTGCGATCGGTAATGTCGCTAAAAACGGTGCATACTTGACGACTGCCCATACCGCCAACACGCGAAGCGTAAGCCGAATACCAGCGATCAGTTGATTGGCTGTAATTTTCAATACGCTGCGGTTTGCCTGTCTTGACCACTTCGTCATAGGTTTTGAGCCAGTAGCTTTCCGTGTTTGGGGCAATCTTGCTACCCAGCTTGCCTACCACGTTTTTAAGTCCCGTCTGCCGCTCGAAGACCGAATTGACTTCCAAGAAACGGTAATCAACTGTCTTTGGGGTTTCGTCATAAATCATCTCAAACAGGCAGAAGCCTTCATCGATCGAGTTGAACAGCGATCGATATTTTTCCTCCGATTGGCGCAACACATTCTGGGCGCGACGGCGTTCAAAAAAGTCGGCGGCTTGACGGGTGAGAATGTCGAGCAACCGCAGTTCCCGTTCGTCCGGCGTGTGAACCTCGCGCCAGTGGGTCGAAATCATGCCCACCAGCCGCCCTTCGCGCGTTGTCAGCGGGGTCGATTGGACGGCGACGATACCGCTCAGCAAGTAATACCGTAGGGTTTCAGTGTTTTGTAGGAAATCGGCGGTGCGGGCATCTGGCACAATGACCCGTTCGCCGTGGTTGAGCGCCGCGCCGCAGCTAGTACCCGTTTCAACGGAGATGGTCTGCCAGAACGCGGCTGATTCGGGATGGAAATTTTTCCACGCTAGCAGGTGTAGTTCGCTACGTTCAGCGTCAAACCTCTGAATGCTACCGAAATCTGCCCGCATGATTGCCATTGCCACGTCGAGAATCTGCTCGTAAAGCCCCTCGCCATTTTCTTCCTCAATCAGCAAGCTGCTGATTTTTTGCAGTTGTTTCGTGTCTTCCAGTTCACGGGCAAGCCTTGCACGGCTCTCGCGCAGATCTGCTTCGGCGCGGGTGCGTTGGACCGCCTCCTGATTTTGCGAGATGATCATCGCGGCGGCTCTGGTCAGGACAGCGGCGAACTCGTAGTCGCGCGGCGACGCTTCGTGTGGGTGTCTGAAATACATGGCAAATGTGCCGACGACCTTTCCTTCTGTCGTCTCAACCGGAAACGACCAAACGCCACGATATTCATACTGCTGAGCCAGCCACAGCCAATCCTGCCATCGCGGGTCTTCGGTTACGTCGGGAGTGATAATCGGCTGACCCGTATAGACGGCTAAACCGCACGCCAGCGAGTCCGCACCGATTTTGAAGCCGTCCACGCACTCGGCGTAGGCATCGGGCATTCCGGCAATGTGGCGCAACTCGCTTCCAGTATCATCGGCAATGTAAAAGGCGCATCTGACATCGGTGTCCGCCTGCTCGATGGCGGTGCGGACAAGCACGCCGAGCGATGTTTCGAGCGGTGCGCCTTTGACGGCAGCCTGGAACGCTTCCTTTTGACCTGCCAGCCAAGCCTCGCTCTCGCGCAGGGCTTCTTGGGCTTGCCGCTGCTCAATCAGGTCAGCCGCTTGGCGGGCGAGTAAATCGAGAAAGCGCAGTTCGCGATCGCTCGGTCGATGGTGTTTGCGCCAATGGGTCGAAAACATGCCGATCGCTTTACCCGAACGGTTAATCAACGGCGTTGACTGTGCTGAGAAAAGTCCTGCCTCAACGTGCATTCGCATGGAGCCATGCGGGTCTTCACTCTCTGGCACATCGAAATCAACGAAGGTGCGCTCACCCGTTGTCAATGCCATACCGCAAGGCGTGTTTGAATCCGCGTTGACGCGATAGAAATGCTCGGTCATTGCTGGCGTTATGCCAAGAGTTGCAAGCAGCACGAGATCCTGCGTCGCTTCATCCAGAATTTGGATCGATCCGGCATCTGCCCGTGTGAGCGCGATCGCTGTTGCCACAATATCTTGATACAGCGTTTGAATATCGTCAACAGCCACCAGTCGGACACTGAGTTCCCACAACCGTTGTGTGTCTTCGAGATCGGCAGCAACAGCGGCTTCAGCTTGTTGGTGTTCGGCTTCGATCCGCTTGCGCTCAGTGATCTCGTAGGAGACGGCTAGCACGGCGTAGACTTCGCCGTTTGCAGAACGTAAAGGCGTGCCCCGTGAGATGTAGAAGCGATTCTCCTGCGGAGACGCTTCGCGAACGTGTGCGTTGTGTTCGTGCGCGAATGACTCGCCCGCCAGAGCCATGCGGTATAGCTCCTCATACTTGGCGGTTAATTCGGGCGGCATTGCCTCAAAAATGGTTTTGCCCACTAAATCTTCTCTTTTGAAACCGGCGGCAGAGAGCGCTTCGCCTTCGGCAAGCAGATAGCGCAGCTCGCGGTCAACCACAAACGCCGCCCCACCCGGCAGATTTTCAATCATCACCTGCAAGCGTTGTTCCGATTCGCGCAGGGCTGCTTCTCTTAGCTTGCGATTCGTGATGTCAAGCGTTACACCGATAGCGCGATCAGCTTTACGGTGTTCCCCCTCGCCTGTGAAGAATACCCGCCCTTTATCGAGTAACCAGCGCACTGTTCCATCCGTCCGCACAATGCGAAACTCATGCTCGTAAGGTCCGGGGGCGTCTGGACTGAGGAATTGACCGATTTTGCGGAAAGTCTGCTCCTGATCATCACGGTGAATGAGCTCCGATAACCGAGCAAAGGTAATTTCTGCATCTTCTGGCAAGCCATGAATCGATTTCAGCGTTATTGACCAGTTGATTTGATCAGTTTGCGGAATATACTCATAGGTACCAAAATTAGCAGCATCGGCAGCCAGCTGCAGCCGTTCTTCCGATTCGCGTAACGTCTCAAGCGCAGTCCGCTGCTCATGAATGTCGGTGGCGGCTCCGAACCACTGAATAATGCGTCCTTGGGCGTCATAGACTGGACTTGCCTGAATGAGAAACCAGCGATAGTTTCCGTCTCTGCCCCGAATACGGTGTTCTTGTCCCAGAGGACGATCCTCATCAACCGCATTCTGAAAATTGGCGAGGGATTGGGCGCGATCATCGGGATGGATCACCTCTAGCCAGCCATAGCCTTGCGCCTCTTCCATTGTCTGCCCGGTGTAGTCCAGCCAGCGCTGGTTGTACCAACTCGTGTCGCCTGTGGTATCATTGCGCCAGAGCATATCCGGCACCAGGTTGACAATTGACTGGAAACATGCACTACTCTCACGCGCTGACTCCTCGGCTCGCTTGCGTTCGACCACCTCAGTCTCTAGTTGGGCATTCTTCGCCAGCAATTCCTGAGTTTGTCGCTGATTGAAAAGTAGCGCTGCTGCGGTAAAGTCTGCCAAGCTCGTCATCACCCGCACGTCTTCGGGGTCAAAGTGTCGCTGCTCATCGTGCGATATAATCCAGATGGTGCCGAGCGCATGATTATCTGCAATCAGGGGCAACACCAAGCTTTCGACAATGGGAGTGTTTGCTTCCTGAAAGTAGGTGAAATACCGTTCAGGATGGGAATAAAGCTGAGGATAACCGCGATCAAGGCAGGTGCCACAGGGGCTAAAGTTGCGGGGTGCAGTGCCGCCTACGCACTGTGCTAATGTTCCTGCTAATACATGAGCGCGAAAGATTTCTTCACCACTGGGCAACACTTCGAGTAAGCTGACTCCAGCTGTTCCGGCACTGCATAACTCCAGCGCAATGTCAACTAAACTTTGGAGCATGATTTCCGGCTGATTCACCAACTGCCGTGCTAATGTATGCAACGCCTGATTTTCTGAGAGCAAATTTGGGGAACGAGGCGATCGCCTGGACAACTCCTCGGTGATCAAAATATCGTCTAGCGTGACAATTTCTCTTTGAGGTTGTTGCATAGCGCTTATAGCTTTGGCAATTTGGCAAGTATTTTAATTTTATTCACTAGCAATTGAACTGACTCGAATTTCTGTAACGCTTCGGCATCGGTTTTGTAGTTTTTTCAGTGGTTACAAATTCCTCTGCATCAACAGAGAGCGCAGCAGCAATGTGAAGCGCGTCCATTGCGGCGAGACCATAAGTACAGGCAATGCGATTTCCGGTTTGGACAATCTGCTCTAGTTTGGTTGCCCAGAGGGTGACGCTGAAAAAAGATTCATAAAACTCTGCTTCTGCCTGCTGTTTATTATAGATTGCTTTAGGTAAAGTTTCTAGCTGAACAAATTGACTAGTGGCAAATTGGCAAGCTGTATTGTCTAAAACTTCGATTGCCCGAACCCCAACCAAGCCGATCCCTTGAAAAGCGTTGATGAGGATGCCAGAGTCGAGATAGACAATCTTAAGGCTCACGATATCCGCCTCGTCGTTCTGCGAGTTCCTGTTCTAGTTCTTCTTCTTTGAACCCTCTCCGGTCTAAAGACACGGAGAATCACGCCACATCCCCGCCTAGCTTTTCGTCCTTATTGACTATCTGGCTAGGGGTTAGTAACTCGTTGGAAACCCGCTCCGAGGGAGAACCAGACTGCCTACTTTCAGACGTGCTTACTTGTTCGCGGGTTATTCTTTGCTGATATGCCTCCAACAGGATTGGTTCCAACCCCAAGTACTCGTTCTGAGCACTTTGCAATACCAGCTTGTCCTGATTGACGTGTCTACTCAAAAACGCGCTGAACAAATCACGGTGATGCTCTGGAATACCCGTCACATCCCGATGGACTCGTTGAGACAAGGGTTTTTTGATGCGTGATCCATCCAAGTGAGTCTGAGATAGTGCCGTTGTTTGAGTAGAAAACTTGATAACTGTACCGCCAGCGTTTTCAGCTTTGCGGCACAATTCGGATTGTACAAAACCTGGAGACTTGGCAGAAATGGCTTTACCATAGCGCTTCTGCCAGCCCCTTACTGAAACGTTCTCAGTTTTGATGTGCTTGCCATGCCTCAAAATTTCGTTAACAACACGACGGTTTTGAGTTTTGGCATAAGCAGATTTACGTCGTTCTAGCTCACGTTTTCGGTTTGCAGCTTTGAGATAGTTGCTCGACTTCTTCCATTGGGCTTTTCCTTTCTTGACCTTTCCTTTCTTGGAAACGGTCTTGCGACCAATATGCGCTTCAAAGTTAGGCTCAAAGTTATCAGGGTTGTTGGCACGTTGGGAGCGCTGCATCTGTCTTTGCAGCTTGGTTATCTGATTCTGAAAGGTTGGTACTTTTTCAGCAAATGGCAACAAGTCAGCATGATCATTCCCAACATATGCAATATTAGAAACGTTGAGGTCTAGACCTACCAGCCCGTCAGAAACGTAGTTTTGAGGTTTCTGATAGGGACTACCTTCATTGACTAGCTGAGCGTACCAGCGGCGCTTGCCATTCAAAATACGCCATAACAAGCGAACATATTTGATGGGAGATTCAAGACCGTGCCGGATAACTGGGTTGTTTGGATCAATAATTGGTTGCAAAACAAGTTTGCCCCATACCAAGCAATCATTCTTCCACCTAATGCCAGTTTGATTTGATTTACCTTCCATTGAGCGAAATCGGCTAGGCACTTTGTACCGTACCTCTTTAGCGCGTCCAGTCATGACTCGCTCAGTTGCCTTAAATGCTAGTGTCGCAAGTTTTTGTTGAGTATTGGAATCAACTTTTTGAGCTATCCACTTTGCCGATTTACTGGTTGCGGTTGCGAATGAATGCAAGTCATACTCGGAATATCTATATTGCTCGCGTGCTTTTTTGAATGCGTCGCCGCGTTCTTTTTTCTTGATTCTGGGTAGTTTTTTAGCTGTCAAGTACAGTTCGGAGTTACGGACTAATTCAAGTCTTTTCATTGCTTCATTCAAACAGGCATTATAAAGTTGTCTACCAGCTTGAAAGCGAGATAACAATTCTGATTCTTGTTTGCTGTCTACTTTTAATGGTACTTCTGTGATCAACGATAAAGTTGAACTCCGAACCACGCTTGCTTCACCTCCTAGTTGTTTGCTATGCTTTGTTCTAGTATACGTATTGGCGCTGGGAGATGTCAATGGTAAAAGGCATAAAAAGAATGAAGAATGTACCTGTTCTACATGAAGAACCCAAAAAACAACGCGGCGTTCTTCTAACAGATACCGCGTGGTCAAATGCCATTAAGAAAGCTAGAGAAAATGGAATAAGCGCTAGTGAATATATAGAAAGACTGTTGAGGGAGGACGGTAAATAAATTTACCGTGTCGCATTTCCCCTCCGACATAAATGACATGAATCTATCAATTCATTTAATTTCTTGATAGATTCATTTCGGAGCTTCCATGCTCCCGCGTGAATCATCGTGAGAAGTTTCATACCGCCCTTGATCGCGCGTTGACGAATTTCCCATAGCTTTTTGCCAAGGGGGGTTTGTGGAACGAACTCCGGCTGGGGCTTAAGAGATTGTGCGAGTTGAAGCACTTGCTCTTGGGCTTCGGGGGACAGTTCGCGCCAATATTCAAGTAGCTGTTCTTCTTTACTCATAATGAGCATTCTTAATCGCTATTTTTATTTTACTTTTTTGTTTTGCTCTATGTCGTATTTGGCTTGCATATTGTTACGGCTCCAGCAATTCGGTGTGCTTCTTGGCAATTTAGCTCAGTATCATTCATAACCTCAAGGCTTTCTGCCAATATCTTTTTGTAAAACAGCGGCAAGTTGTTGTCTAACGCTGGGCGATCGAAATCCTAAGACAATATCTTGAGGCGCAACACCTCGTCCAATCAGTTCTCGATCAATGAAAATTTCTGTGCTATTGTGCTGAATCCAGACTTTGCCCGAAATCAGGTCTAGCTGCATAGCGCAACCGTAGATGCGAGATTCGCCGCGCCAGCCATTGTGCATGACGAGATAGCGATCGCGCTCAACATCAAAAATCAACTGGGCTTCCTGATCGTCAGCGGCGAAATCTTGTAAAAAATCACGCACAATTTGACGATATTGGTTTACTCGATCCATTGCTCAATCACCTCTTGATCTGGATTGTAAATTCTTATGATCAAAGGGTTTTGACTGCACTCTATTGATTAGCCATCTACCGTTTCATCAAACCCGGAAAAACTGCGGTGCCTCATTACAAGTAACGGGTTT
>NZ_QMEA01000173.1 GCF_012912105.1 Brasilonema sp. UFV-L1 | reverse complement strand
TTGCCCACTCTCACCTACTTGTCCCATATAACGGATGACTTTTGCAAGAGGTCTAATGATTGAGCTACTTTAAACTCACGTACCGTCATTGGTGCTGTGCGAACCACATCACCGTAAATAATTGGCGGACGAACATAACGGCTACCGTAACTTTGCACCCAACCATTTTCGGTGAAAGCGAAGCCTGATAACTGCTGTCCAAAAAATTCCACCATATCGGTGCGTTCAAATTCACCATGAACTAAAACATCTAACCCTAATTCCTCCTGTAGTTTAATGCTCTTGGCAATTTCAACATCAATAGCAGCTTGGTATTCTTCCTGACTCAATTCACCCCGTTTATAGCGCACTCGGAGTTGGCGAACTTCAGAAGTTTGAGGAAAGGAACCAATTGTGGTTGTCGGGAACAGAGGAAGAGGAATTTGGGAATCAAGACGCAATCCATAGGATAAGGAGCGCTGAAAATCATCAATCTTCAGAGTTTTGATTCTTTCTTGAATTGAGTGATTTACTGGACTAAACTGCTCGAATATACTCCAGCTTGACTCAATAATTTCTTGCTCGTTTTTTGTGTGTTCTCCTGTGATTGTTCGAGCTAAAAATATTACTTCTTGAAGTTTCTGTTCCGCAAAACTTAAAACATTTCTTAATGCCGATGGCAGTTGTTTTTCTCGTTGAGCATCGTATGGAACAAACTGCAAGGAAGCTGATGGCTGAATATGTAAAGATGTTGTTATATGTAAATTTTCTACAATCTCTTGCAATACGGAGAGAACTTGTTCTGGACGAATTTGCCAAATATTTCTCGCATCTATAATTCCTAATCCCAGTCGCTTATCTTTAGGGAAACCGTAAGTTTTGATTAACTCTAAGTTTCGTCCGCGAGTGAAGTCCAAACTAATTGCGCTGACTGGTAATTGCATTACCCAAAGGTAGGTTTCCCCTAAGTCATCAAAGTAAGTAACTAGGTGTAGGGGTAGTTCTACAGAATCAAGTGAGTTATAGACTGTTTGGAAGTGTTCTTTCCAGGAATTGGCATCACCCAAAACTAAGGCAGGTTCGTGCATTTGCACTTCGTCTACTCCCAGATTTTTCAGTTCTGTAAGTAGGTTGATGTAGAGTGGTATTAGCTTTGATACCGCCTCGTCAATATTCAATTTCAGTCGGCTTAAGCGCAGGAGTGTACAAGGACCAAGTATGATGGGAATTGCCCTTCTACCTAACATCTTTTGGGCACGCCGGACTGTTTCTAAAAAATCGCTGAAATCTGCTGACTGTGTTTCTGAGATTATTTCAGGGACAAGATAGTGATAGTTAGTATCGAACCACTTGGTCATTTCAAGAGCGGGAATTCCTTCTTGACCTCGTGCCATTACAAAGTAGCGTTCTAACCCAGAAAACTGTTGAAAGCGTTCGGGAATGAAACCAAAACGAAACGCCCAGTCAAGTACATGGTCATAAAGTGTGGTATCTCCAATCCCAATTTTATCAATCCCTGCATCTAACTGGGTTTTCCAGTTAGCTTCTTCAACTTCTCTTACTGTTTGTAACAACGATTCTGCTGCTATCTTTCCACTCCAAAAGGCTTCTAGTGATTTCTTGACTTCCCGGTTTTTACCAATACGGGGATAGCCTAATGTTGAAGTTTTAATCTGCATGAGTTTCTCTTATGAATGAAAACTAATGATTTGGATACTAGAGATTGGGAACTGAGAACTTTTAGTGAGTCCTTGATGAACAACAACTTATGTTTAATCTTGCCCATTTATTAAGTGGTGGAATCTTTGCCAGAATTCCTTTTTTCAGTGGTTCGGGTCGTTCTGACCAAGGCAGTGAACCATCGGGTTTAGCATAGTATTGACTGGCACATTGCAGAATGGTTTCGGCGCTACTATCAGCTGGTAAATCGCCAAACAGATAGGTTAATTTATCTTGGGCAACAAAGGCAATGACACAAGAGCAATTACAAGCACTCATGCATTCAACTCCCTGAATTGGGAAATTATTTCGCAACTCCCAGTTTTGTGCAAGTTCCTGAAGCTGCTGTAGTAGTTGTTGACCACCACTAGAACCAACTCGCTTGCCGTCTTGCCACATACTGGCACAAGTCGTGCAAACAAATAAAGTATGTTGTTTGTTGCTCATTGATTTTGAAGTGTGTAGGAGGAAGTTCAAACCACTGAAAATATTACACAGTGTTGCCAAGGCACTTAAGCTTTTTGGATCTTCTCAACGCTGAAGGCTAACCTCGCTGATTGTGTAGTATCTCTATTACTAATCATTTGCAATAATTAACGAGTAGTGGCTCAGATGACACGAAACCAAGTTGCAGAAGATGTCATTTTGGGAGAAGACTGAGTAATTTTTACTTGAAGCAATGACTGTGCCAAATGACCCAATACAGACACTATGCCAAGCGAAAAACCAGCACGAATGACAGCTATACCAACAGGCGTAATTTGCACGTCCTGATAAATCGTCTATGGTCTCCTAGCAAGCCGTAACCTGAAGTGTATCTTTGGCGCAATGAAGAAATAAAACCTATTGATTGTGAAAAGATTCGCAGTAGCGTTCATCTATACCTCGTAGATTGAAGCAGAAGTTTATTAGTCGGCGGGCATTCTGACTCACAAGGCAAACCTTGATTACAGCTGCGGGACAGCGCCGGAATTACACCGGACTTTCCCCGTTACCTCTAGTGGCTGATTTCCACTAGAACCGTCTACTTCGTTATGATATAGCAACTTAAGCGATCGCGCTAATCTTTTTTAGATATATGGCTGAAGCTTTTGACTAGTCACGAGGGTCTTACACGTAAAAAATTTGGGCAGGCTTCCTGATTGATTAGTTATCGTCGTCGTTAGTCGAGTTTTTAATAAGCCTGCCCAAATTTTTAGGGGACAATGCGTCAATCATAGCTATCCTGTTACGGGGCGACTTGGTTCAAAAATTGAATTAACTCATGCACTGAGTCATGTTTCGACACAGCACCGTTGTATTTTACTCGCCAAAAAACCTGTCCTGTTGCAGACATTACCTCTATAGAAATTTGCGTCAAATGACTATCAGATACGACAACAAACCCCACTCGCAGCAAAGCACGCTTTGTCCACAGTGCTTCCATACCTTCACCCACTAAATCAACTGTGCCACGAATCGGCGTATGAAGATGAAATTCCCCAGTGAGTGCGTCAAACTCTACACCAACGCTTTTAAAAGTATCAGCAAATGCACCGCTTAAAACCAAGTCTTCCGGTGCGCCAATATGTAGAGAACCGCCTTCTGATAGAAGCCAAATTTTATCAGCAAGGCGCAAGGCTAAATTCAAATCGTGAGTGGAAAGCAAAATCGCCTGATTTGTCTTTTTTGTCAAGCGCTGTAGCAATTGCATAATCTCCACGCGGCGGGGTAAATCCAGAAATGCTGTTGGTTCATCAAGTAGCATTAAAACAGGTTCTTGTGCTAAAGCACGCGCAATCATGATTTTTTGCCGTTCTCCGTCACTGAGTTCGCTGACATTGCGTTGTGCTAAGTGTGCAGCGCCTACAGATTTTATTGCCCAAGTTATTATTTCTTCATCTTGGGATGTCAGCTTTCCCCACCAGTTAGTATAGGGATAGCGCCCCAACGACACTAAAGTGTAACCCGAAAGCATACCTACATCTATTTTCTCAGTCAGTACAAGACTCAGACGTTTCGCTATTTCTTGCGGTGGTAACTTATAGACATCGTCTCCTAACAATCGCACTTCACCTTGAATTGGAGGTTGCATTCCAGCAAGCGATCGCAGTAAGGTTGACTTACCCGCACCATTGGGACCAAGTAAGCAGACAAGTTCCCCTGATTGCAGCGATACAGAAATACCAGATACAACATTCCGGACAATTTTTCTGGACATCCTGTAACCAATAGTCAAGTTGTGGGTTGTGAGAATTGCGTTACTCATGTGGGAAAGGATTTTTGAGAATTACGCCGCACAATCACCCAAGTTACAACAGGAGTTCCTATCAAAGCGGTGACAGCATTTAATGGTAAAATAATCTGACTTCCCGGAAGTTGGGCAAGCAAATCTGCAATCAATGCTAAAATTGCACCCATAATTATCACTGCTGGAATTAATATTCGATGGTCTGAAGTGTTAAATAAATTGCGACAGAGGTGGGGAATAGCTACACCCAAAAAGGCGATGGGACCGCAAAAAGCAGTGATTGCTCCCGCTAATACAGAAGCGCTGGTAAGAATTGAAAATCTAGCTTTTTGTACTGTTAACCCCAAACTACGTGCATAAGATTCACCTAGTAAAAGTGCGTTGAGTGGTTTTGACAATAGCAGCGCTGCTAGTAACCCAAGAAGTATGATTGGAACTAGAATAATTATCTGTTGCCAAGTGACACCTGCAAAGCTGCCAAAAGTCCATAATAAATAACTTTGAATACCTTCTTTTGAACTAAATTGCAGTAAAATACTCACAATTGATGTCGTCGCATAACCAAATAACAAACCTAAAATCAGCAGTGTCATTGTGTCTTGAACGCGCCGAGAAACAACTAGCATAATCGCTAAACTTGAAGCTGCACCCAGACTTGCTGCTATGACTAAACCAAAATCACCCCAAATTCCTAAGTCTTTTAAGAATGTAGCAGTACCTGTAGCGCTGGCTGTGAGTACGACTAGTGCGACTCCTAAAGAAGCACCAGAACTAATTCCTAATACAAATGGTCCGGCTAGGGGGTTTCTAAATAGGGTTTGCATTTGCAAGCCACTTACGCCTAAGGCTGCACCAGCAAGGGTGGCGGTTAAGGCTTTAGGTAAGCGAAATTTGAGAATAATGATAGTCCATGTGATTTTTTCTGGTTGTTGTCCTAGTAGAATTGTAATAACTTGATTCAGGGGTATATGGGCAGAACCAAGGGCTAGGTCTAGCAAAAAGGTGAGGATTAGTATTGTAAGTAATATGGGAAAGAGAAGCGATTTTACAGGTAAGTTGTTTGTCGTTTTAACTATTGGTTTTAATTTGTAGTCAGGCATTTTTATAGAATGAAACCGCATTAGCGAAGCGTGTCCGCAGGACATAGGCACAAAGGGCGCAAAGAAAGGAGATAAGAAAGAGAACATTAGGAAAGTTGACGGTAATATTTTAGTTGGTGATTGGGTAGAATTTCTGGATGTAAGATTTTAATTAAGTCGGATAAAACTAAATGAGGATTGGTGATTCCGCTTTCCCAATAGTCATTACCGCCAGTGGTGTTAATCCGGGCGTTATTATTATAAAGATTTCCGTTTTTTACAGCTTTAAATTCAGCATAGCGGTTATCTTCAGCAAGTAGGTCTTTTCTTGTTTGACAAGATTGACTAAAATTTAACCAGTAATCGGCATTGACAGCACGTTCAAAGACTTTTTCAAAAGATAATGGTAAACTACCAGAAGATTTATCTTCTTTCCAAAGATAGTTTGCGCCTGCATCAGCTAGATATTGGGCTACGTAACTGTTACCTCCTGGCATATACCATGTTCCTTTAAAGTTAAATCCTACAAATACACTGGGACGATTTTTTACAGATTTGACTTGAGCGACTATTGTTTCATATTGTTGGGCAATTTCTGCAAAGATTTTTGCCGCTTTTGCTTCATGGTTAAAAAACAAAGCTGTAAACTTCAGCCATTCGGCTCGTCCTAATGGCGATGATTCCATATACTCAGCATTGATGGCTACTTTTAAACCTGCTTCTAACAGTTTTGGATAGCTATCGATATTTGGATTACCTACTCCATGTGTTGTCACTAAGTCAGGATTTAATTCTAATAGTTTCTCAACATTAACATTGGCATTATTACTGACTTCTACGACTTGACCTGTTTTGATTTTATCGACTACGCTGGCGGTATTGACTTGTTTGCGATCGCTAATACCAACAAGTTTATCTACAACTCCCAATTTATCCAAGTGGGGTAAATGAGTCGTCGAGAGAGAGACTATTGTATTTACAGGAACTTGAATGATTTGTGTTGCTTGGAATCCTTTTGGTGTAGGTGTACCACATTGGACTAAAACATACTCAAATGTTGTATTGGCGTTTTTCCAAGGATTTTTAACTTTGATAATTTTGTAGTTTTGATGATATTCTACCTCAAAGCCTTCGCCATAATTGATGCTGGTTTTTTCCGGAAAATAGTCAGTTTTTGGGTTATAGTTTGAGATACATCCTTGAAGAACATTGGTGTTAGCAAATGAAATTGCTTCAGTGGGTGTTTGTTTGTTATCACTTATGTTTGTTGTACTGTGACAAGCAATACATAGAATAGCAACTAAAACTATCTTGCCCAAAAAGATGATGCTTTTAAACTGGAAAATTTTTGCTCCTATCATGTCTTTGAAACTGGCGGATAATAATGTTCTATTATTTTCTTACCTTGAACAAGATGTTCATTAACTATATTTTCAGCCACTTCAGGACTAACGCGAGTATACCAAGTCTTATCCTCTGAATAAAAGACCACTGGACCAAGTTTGCAAACTTCTAAACAGCCAGAAGTTCTGACTTCTATATCCAAACCAGCTTTTTCAACTGCTGCTTTTAATGAATCAAAAATAGGTTGCCATTTGCGTGAAGGAAGACAACGGGTAGACGTGCAAACGGATATGTAAGGATGTTTCAGGGGATTTGTATGAAACGGAATTGGCTTTTTACCTAACACATAGATATCTCGCAGTTCTTCGTAAAGCTCTAATTTGGCTAAGTTAGGTTTACCTTCTGGTAATAAGTTTTCTCCCTCAACATATGGATTAGGTAAGAAGATAGTCATCAAATTCTCACTTGCACCATTCCAAAAATCAATTCCCCAACTTCTGGGGATTCCTTCTGCATTAAACCGTCGATAAAAAGCAGCACGACTGACTTGACGTTGTTTCCTTAATTCTAGTGGTGTCTTACAATGGGGACCACCTAAATTTGCTTCAATACATAAGTGAAGATGCCAACTTTCTGTGACTACCGTCAGGTATCCATCATAAAGAATACAAATTTTGGGTGCAGCAGGAAATTCCAATTCCAACACGCCGCCTTGTACAATGTGTCCTACCCCCACCTGATGCCAATTCTGCTGAAATAAGGTGTAAAGTAGTGATGATAAAACGTCGCAACTGCAATCAAAATCTTCATATTCGATGTATCCTCCTGTTAGCGAAGGTTCTTTGACGACGCGGTTTAATGGTGTTACCTCTTGATGAAATTCACTCATAGTAATTTTAGATTAGAAATTGTTAGTTGTTGATTCTTGATGGTTATAGCAATCCTATCTGATTTGTGAAAAAGAGTTTGATTGAACCGCAGAGGCGCAGAGAACACAGAGGAGGAGAAAAGAGAGCAATCACTAACCACTAATTAGTAATTTACTACCATCTAAAATGTGGCATTGAAACCCACTTGAAAAACTCTCCCTGCATCAGGATAACCAGGAAATAGTTGATACCGTTGGTTGAAGATATTATCTACACTACCAGTCAGTATCAAGTTATCATTCAAAGGAATTCGCGTTTTGAAATCAAAAGTCGTGTACCCAGACAAAGATTCCGTGTTGGTATTGTTGGTAGGATATGCACCAAGGGAGTGCATGAGTATTCCTGCATATAAACCTAGAGGTGTTTCATAAGAAATTCCCAAATTTAAACTATCTGCACCTGCAAATCTCAATTCTTTGTCTTTTTCGGCAGAGTTGACACTCTCTTTAATGCGTGGATCATTGAGTGTATAATTGACAAAGGCATAGACATTCTTTGCCAGTTGTACATTTAAAACGGCTTCAATCCCCCTGGTGCGAACTAAGCCAATATTCTCATATGTGGCTACTGGAACAGCAAAGTTATAGGCAATCAAATCTGATATTGTATTGCTGAAAAAGGTCAAGCGCAATAAACCGAAATCCCACAGCTTTTGGTCAATTCCGATATCATAACTATCACCATTTTCTGGTCGCAGATTCGGGTTACCAACAAAGGTAGAACCCCTACCATATAAATTGAAAAGAGTCGGTGCGCGAAAATTCCTGATATAGTTAGCTCTGAGGTTAGTAGAGTCAGAAATTGCCCAGCGTGCGCCTACACTCGGTGATGTAAAGGAGCCATTTGCTAAAGAGCTAAAATCTTGGCGCAAGCCTAAATTTACACTGAAGCTAGGGGTGAAATTAATTTCATATCTGGCAAAAAGCGCTCCTTGAGAGATGCTATCATCGTAGCTGAGAGTTTGTTGCTCAGTGGAATAGTTGAAAGTGCTGTTACGCGCTGACACATTGCGGTAATCAAAGCCATAAACTAAGGTTTGATTTTTAGCAAATTTCCAACTGTGTTGCGTTTGAATTCCGTAAGAGGTTTGCTCGTTATCAAACCGTCTCTGGGATGAGAGTGTCCCACTACGATTATCAAAACGGGTGTTGAGAAAATCGGCGTAAACTCTTGCTGTTAGCAGTGAGTCATCCCCACCTCCTAGTTTTGAGTTCCAAGTTAAGTCGGTGAGAACTTGGTCTGTGTATTTGCGATTGTTGTCAGTCAAGGAGTTAAAATAACCTTGTCCAAACAGGGGTTCGGGAATAGGGACTCCTCCTGGAACTCCTTGGTCTTTGCTTAAGTATAAACTTGAGACGGTAAGAGTATTGCGTTTTCCTAAATTCGTCTCCAACTTTACATTAAAGTTGTTGTAGAGAGTGTCATTGTTTTTCCTGGTTCCTTCAAAATTGGCTTCTGGGATGGAAAAGGGATAATTGTTATCAGCTTGGGTGCGGTTATATCCCACAACCCAGGAAATATCTCCTGCTTTCCCACTATTGTTAATAGTCTGCTGATTGAGTCCATAAGCACCAAAGGTGACTCCCGCTTGTGTTGTCACTTTCTCTGTTGGACGACGAGTGATAATGTTAATCACTCCCCCAATTGCATCGGAACCGTATAGGGTAGAACCTCCTCCTGGTAAAACTTCTACTCGTTCAATGTTGTTGGTGGTGATTTCTGAAAGGTCAAAACTACCAGAACCAAGATTATTAATCGGTCTGCCATCTAGTAAAATCAATACTTGTTCGGAGTTGGAACCCCGAATAAATTGACCGCTTAATGCGTTTACTTCTGTCCCAACTGTCCCATCAGGTAAGATTCCGGGGAGAAAATGCAACGCTTCTCTGACGGTTCGCACTCCCTGTGCTTCCATTTCTTCACCTGTAATGACATAAACTGGACGGGTAGAATCTTTTACTGTCCCCTCTCGACGAAAGGGAGAGAATACGGGTTGATTCAATATTTCACCCGTGACTGTAATTTCAATGGGTGGTTCTTGTTCATCTGTTGGCGGACTTGTGCTTTGGGCGATTTTTTCTGGTTGTGGAATTTCTCCACCACAAACAGCATCATTCCATAATATTAAAGTTGTCATTGCACTCATAGATACAATGACTTTCATCGCCCAACAGCAATTAAAGAGAATATTTTGCATCTGTACCTCGCAGATGATTGTATGTTTTTTACCTCAGGCGGGCATTCTGACTCAGAGACAAATACTTCAAGTCTCATCACAGCTGCGGGACAGCGCCGGATTCACACCGGACTTTCCCCGTTACCTCTGATGGCTGTTCCCCATCAGAACCCAGGATTGGCTTTAATTTAACATGCTCAATATATCAATACAAATAAGAATTGTTGCATTTAAATAGATGAGCGTAAATAAACAGAACTATAAGTATCTATACGAGGTGTAGAAAAGCGTTGTCAGACTGTCTGTACTTTTTCTATACGATAGTCTGTATGAGGTGCTGCATTAGGGGGAGAGAGGATTCAAGTTTTTTCGTGTTCTTTCTCACTGGCTTCTACAAACATAGTTTGACCTATATTTGAGCTATTCTGTTGAACTGCTTAATCGCTTGAGAAAGATTTCTCTAACGTCAGCATTTCTGTAACCTCAGCATATTGTCTAACTCTTCTATCAATTGCTGTCTCAGTGCTGTCAAGCGTGGGCTTCTTGCGAACGCTGACAGCTTTTCTCTAGACGTGGGCACGGGTAATTCTCCCATTGTTCCTAAAAGCCTTAGCAACATCTCTAACTCTGTTGCTTGCTCTACGCTGATTTGTATTTCAATCACCCTTGACGCTCCTCTCTTATTAAAGTCAAAATAGACATTTAATAATCGCAATTAAATATGAAAAGAAAAGATATTACAGGGCAAGTCTTTGGAAGACTTAAAGCTGCTGTTTTGTTTGCAGGTGGCGGAGTTCTAGACGCTGCCATGATGAAATATGCAGATAAAGGGTTAAGCGTGCGCTTGGCTGTAGAAGGCGACCCGAACGACCCACAGCTAAGTAATGCGATAGCTGACGTGTATAGCGCTAACTATCCAGACACGCATTTATTGAGACAACCTGTAGAGACAGTTAATTTTAGGAATTACTATGACAACTGGTTCCTTTTGCACGCTTCACCGTCATGTAAATCTTTCTCTAACGCAAACACAAGTAAAGGTGGAGAGAAAGAAAAGGACTTGACGGCTGCGATCGCAGTAGCGAGAGCAATTCGAGAGATGCGACCGCTTTATTTTACGCTTGAACAAGTGCGAGGTTATGTCAAATCAGAGTCATTTAGCATCATTTACAACACACTTGTAGAGCTAGAGTATGCAATCTGTTTTGATGTGGTTAACGCAGCTAGTTACAGTGTCCCACAAGACAGAGAAAGGATGTGTCTGATTGCTCACCGTGGTAACTCGCTTGTAGGAATGCCAGTGCGTCAGCGTCCTGTATCTTGGATGGATGCGCTCGCTCATCGCATTGATTACATGAACTTTGCAGAACCTACGGTTACACAGAAGCAAGCATTATACGAGCATCGTTTGCTATATCCTGACACAGAGGCTTTCTTAGTTCAACGTCTATCAATTCGTGATGATGTAAGAATCAGGCATCCGTATGAATTAGCACCTACTATTACTTGTGCGATTTTCACTGATAGCAAGGGCGCAAACAGAAAGTCATTCCTTAACATCTGGTACAAAGGGCAGTGGCTTGACCTGTCAGTGCGTGATTGTGCGATACTACAGTCAATCCCTGATTGGTATTATTTGCCCCCACAGTCGAGAATCGCGGGCGCGGTCGTAGGCAATGGCGTGCCTACTAAGCTCTACGAGGCAATACTAGGGCAAATATTTAAGCACTATGAATCACAGAATTGATTGGACTATAGAAGAGGTCATAGAGTTTGCAGCGTTGCATGGGCATATTGTTGACACTGATTTTGGCTATATAATTTAATTTAAAGTTCTATTCCTCCGTCAAATTCTTCTGGGTCATCCGTTTCTATCGCTACTGGTTTAACGGATGGTAGTTCTTGATGACCATTCAAACTTTCAGTCGTAGCAACTGGTAGAGTGGGTGTAACTGGATACTTTCCTTCTAAATACCGCAGATAAAACCCTATTGCATCCTCAACAAACCGACTCTCACTAACTAAGAGCGCTTCACACCATTGTTGTACTTTGAGCTTTTGATACTTCTTAATCCTGATTTTATCAGCTGTCATTACCCAACCTCCGCTATCAGTCCCATGAGGTTATCAAAAGCACCATTGGCAGAAATCAAGAATCCTTTCTTCTTTAATGCAGCATTCAGCAGCGGTAACTTACTACCACCTCCAATTATCAGGATTTGGTCACCACTAAGTTTATACTGTTCTAACTGCTTAATGACTTCTCTGAGTCTGCAATTAATAAAATCCTGTAGCTCGAACTCATAGACCTTGTAGAAATTGAGATCTGATTCACCATAAGCCAAGAATGGTATCTTTTCGCCTGACTCAGATTTCTTGAACTTTACTCCTACCTCAATACTCCTGTTGATAACATCCTTACTAGGCGCTTGTTTGATGAGTGCTTTGAGGTCAGAGTTACAAGCAATTTTCTCAATCAGGTATTCCGCGCCAAAGTCTTTAACAGCAACCTCACCTACTGGTTCCGAGTTGAAGAATCGACTGATGGAAGTGTTACCGCCACCGATATCACAAATAGTCACAGCACCGTCTAGCTTCTGGCTTTTAAGCGCTGCAAATCCTTCGGGTAAGATTGCTTTAATGGTAATAGTTACACCACATGGGACGCCACACAATTCTACCTTGTGCGTCCCTTCATTCTTCTTGATAATTCCTGAGTGGCGTTTAACATCATTGGTAGTTATCGTAACTTCCAAATTCATTTCTGGGTTAATCTGTGGTAGATGAGCTAAAGCACCAAGGAAGTACTCAAGCCACAAAGATGACTTAGCCGTGTAATCTTCCACCAATCTCATGAGGTCACTGCTACCACTGCGGACAGCTTGATTGCCGATTAGCCAGCAACTGTTGATTAGGTCAGTCCTCACACCATTGACATAACGGACGTGACCAGGTAATTTATTGGAAGTGTTGGATAAACAGCGAGCATACCAGCTTGGTTCTCTTAGAAGTTCGTAGCCTTCTATATAAGCTTTAATCCAATGATTACCCAAGTCAGTCACCGACTTGAACTGCTTCTTATTTTTAGCTGGTATTTTAGGTATTTTTACTCCCCCTATTTTCTGGGTACTTTTGGGTACAT
>NZ_QMEA01000172.1 GCF_012912105.1 Brasilonema sp. UFV-L1 | reverse complement strand
ACCTCCCCACCTCCCCACCTCCCATTTATCTATGGCGAAATCAGAAGAACCACCAAAAACGAGTTGGTACACAGACGAGAGTGATCCGTCTTTTGCCAAACAAGTACAAAAGCTGTACCAGCTACAAGTGTACAGCAGATGGTTATTGGTTGGTTTTTTATGGTTGACAATTGCGCCTATTTGTGCATGGGATTTACGTTCAGAAATCACTTTGTGGCGACAATACTTTACTTGGGTAGCTGTGCGATACGGGCTGTACTATCATCCCTTGGCTACTCTTGGTTTATCTTTTTGTCTCGGTATGCTCCTTGCTGTTCTGATTTGGCAAAGTCGGAATATTCTATTCGGACTATCACAGCAGGAAAAACAGCGCCTAGAACAGCAGCTTTTTCAGATACGTCAGCAAGGGGCAAGTCATCCTTTATGGAAATGGGTTTGTAGTTGAATTAGAGTATTAACTTTTTTTAAGCTTACAATTGATACAACTCTACCGCTATTTTACAAAATCGGTTAAAAGATAGCGAATGTACTCCAGCAATTCAGTAAAATCCATGAACTCTAGTCACAATCAGATTCGATTTAGCGATCGCAAGTCTGAAATCGACCTTTACCAGATCCAGCAGCTATTTAATATTTCTGCTTTCTGGGCAAAAGATCGTAGCATCGAAGATTTAGGCATAGCCATTGCCAACAGTGAACCTGTGATCACTGTTTGGGATGGAGAACGACTCATTGGCTTTGCCAGAGCAACTTCTGATGGAATTTATCGCGCTACTATTTGGGATGTTGCCATTCATCCAGAATACCGTGGTGTTGGATTGGGAAGTAAGTTGGTGGAAACTGTTTTGAGCCATCCGCGCATGAACCGTGTTGAGCGTGTGTATTTAATGACTACTCATAAGCAGCGATTCTACGAAAGAATTGGTTTCCAACATAATTCCACCACCACAATGGCTCTACATAACCAACCGCACTTTAATTCTCTGGCGAGTGAAATTCAGCTTCAGGAATCACTAGGGGGATAGAGATTTGTAGTCTGGTGACATCATCTGCTTGTTCCTGACTGGTGGGAGAGGGAACTATTTCCAACTTTCCCGCCATGACTTCCAAAAGAGTTTGATTGAGTAGGAGTTTCATCCCTGACGAGAGAATATTGTTTTTTTCGTCACCTTCAAGCTGCTTGTCTTTGAGAGTCATGCAATCTATGGGTTCACTTAAGGAAACTGCATGAGTTGGTACATCCAACCAAATATGAACCTTGTCACTTGTGTGCCCAACTTTCGCACAAATGTAGATACTGCCTTCTTCCATTTGAGCAATGGAAGTTTCTACCAAATTAATTAGGACTTGTTGCAACCAGTAAGGATCTGCGAGTACATATATTTCTGGATCTGGCGGTGAAACGAGAAAGGGAAAATTACGATTTTCCGCCAACATATAAGTTAAATTGTACACTTCCTGCAAAAGTTCGGCTAGTTTTAATGGCTGAATAGTTAATTTGTTTGTACCATGTTCAATTCTGGCAACAGTGAGAATTTCATCGATGAGCTTGAGTAGCTTCAGTGCTCGTTCATGAGCTTGAGCTATAAATTCTCGTTCTTCTTCTGGGCTTTCACATAAGTTAGATAATATTAACTGATGCAAACCAATCAGACCATTTAAGGGCGATCGCAAAACATGAGTTGTTCGCGCCAAAAATCCAGCCTTAAACTGGCTGATTTCCCGTGCCATATAGTAAGCGAGCTGCGTTTGCTTCATCTGTTGCAGGAGTATTGGCATAGTTTGTTGTTCATCCACTGATGAGAGTGTGGATGAGCTAGAAGACTCCTCTCGCCGTGTCAATAAGCTACAAACACCTAACCCAATCGCGACTCCTGCTCCCAGATATATCCAGTTGCTCCAATTCATAATTTGGCAATAATGACTATTTTAGTTAACCACAAAGGCACAAAACAAAGTTCCGGAGTGCTGTTTTCACCAATTTCCAACAAAGTGCTCCAAGACTGAATTTCTAGCTAGCTACAGGTGAAAATTCATCGTACGGAATACTGCAATATTGTTCCTTATTCTCAATACTGAGTTGATGAGGAGCATCCGACAAACCAAGCTTACAAAACATGGGGGAAAGCATAAAAGCTTACCAGCCATAACCTGATTTTTGTTGAAAATCAGGTTATGGCGTCTTTGAAGCTGAAGTTCCATAGCAAATATACTTACACAGAGCAATCAAGTTTTCACCACAAGGGTTTGAGGAATTCGTCTCAAACTGTATACCTATGTAGGTTTTTGGTGTTTTTTAAAGCCCGCGTAGATAGTCTTTGTTTTTATAGCCGAACAGTAAGTAATTTTACTATTATTAAGTCAAGCGAATTTGTAAAGATTCAGCGAGTTTATCCGGCTGCTAAGAATCCCCTGTGTAGAAATCAGGTTAGCCATTCTTTCACCTCCAGAGTTAGGAAATATCTATCTTCGTAGCACCTTGTCGTAAAATTTGCCAATTTTTTCCAGTCCATTTCACAACAGTCGAAGGAATACCATCTGTATGCATTTGGTCTTTAAATTCCGTCGCCGCCAGAGTCAAAACGTTGGGAAACTGTGCCGAAATTTCTGCCATTGTTTGTAAGGGAGGTTGACCTGATAAATTGGCGCTGGTTGTTGCAAGAGGACCTGTTTGCGCTAAAATAGTCAGGGCAATTCTACAATTAGGGACTCGAATTCCAATTGTCTTCTCAAGAGTCGGCTTATCCTTTTGAGGCTGACAATCACCGTGAGAAATGGGAATCATCGTTTGTGGTACCCTATCTGAAGCAGGCAACACCAAAGTCAGTGAACCTGGCCAATATTTCTTTGCAATTGTTCGCCAAACTTTATATTCATCGTCACTACCATTGACGAAAGGCCAAATTTCTTCAGCACTCGCTGCCATTAATATTAAAGGTTTCTCTCGACTACGCTGCTTAGCTGTGTAAATGAAGGCTGCTCGTTCTGGTAAAGCTGCTAATGCAGGAACAGTATCTGTAGGAAAGCTCACTAATTCACCAGCACGTACGCCAGAAACCAAGCTGTCTAAGGAAACTTGCATGAATAAAATCCAGAATGTAGAATTCAGAACTCAGAATTTAGTGATCTCTGACGAGTTACCAGTTATCAATTAACTGTTCATTGTTCTGAGTTCTGAGTTCTGAGTTCTTTGGTTATGTTAGCCGTTTTTAGCCTTTTTTATAGGCTAGAGCAAAGCGTTCAATGCCAGCTAAATCTTTATGAATCTGAATGTTACAATAGCTTCCTTGATTTTGCAACATTTCTCGCACAGCCTCTGCCTGTCCTAGCATCATTTCAATGAGCCAAATCCCACCTGGTTGTAAATAGATAGGAGAAATTTCTACCAAATGGCGGATGCAATCTAAACCATCACTACCACCATCTAAAGCGAGGTGTGGTTCATGGTTAACGACTTCAAGCTGTAGAGTAGGTATGATATTCGTGGGTATGTAGGGCGGGTTAGATACCATTCCACTGAACTGACCTTTGAGCGATGCCAAAGGTTCCCACCAAGAACCTTGATAAAATTGAATGCGCTCCCCAAAACCTAAATTTTGGGCGTTTCTCATTGCAACAACCAGCGCTTCATGACTGTAGTCAACAGCATGAACGATTGCTGTCGTGAAAACATCTGCTAATCCAATGGCGATCGCCCCACTACCAGTTCCTAAATCAGCCCAGTGTCCTTGCTCTAAAGGCGGTGTGACAACACTTTGACTTGCACTGACAGCTAAATCTATCAAGTACTCTGTTTCTGGTCTGGGAATCAAAACTGCCTTTGATACAGCGATTTTATACTTTCGCCAAACAGTTTCTCCTGCAACATATTGTACTGGCAAGTGTTCATTTAATCGCTGTTGCCACAGTTTGTCTAAATCCTCTAAAGATAACTTCAAAGGAATCTGCTCTTGGTTTTTAAATAATTCCAAACGCAACGCCAAGCGGTCTAACCCAGCGACTTCTTGTAGTAACCAATCAACTTCAGTAGGTAAAATACCAGTGGCGATCGCAGCTTCAATTGCCACATTACGCCACTGCCAAAGTTGGAAACCAGTCACTGATGACTTCTTATCCGCCATGCCTCTATCCTAAGGCATAATTTTGTGAAATTTCTTACTTTTTAGGAGCAGCTGGTGCTGCGGGTTTGGCTGAAGGGCTTTGATTGGGAGCATTACCGGGCTTGGGTGCGTTATTTCGTTTGCTATTGACATACTCCATACTCTCAGCAGATGGTACGATCGCGACTTGGCTAAGCCAATTATCATTTTTTTCTCGCAAAGTTTTAATGACTCCGTCCATGTCTACGACTTGAATATCAGCCTTAGGAACTTGTTGCTTTACCTGATTCAATAAACCTTGGGCATCTTTTTGACTCAAGAACAGAGGAATCACTTCCTTGTTATCAGTTTTTCGTTTGACAGATACATAACCCTTTTCTCGAGATCTAACAATAAAAACAGGCACACTTGGGAACTGCTTAACTTCTTTACCGCTTTGGCGCAGTAATGTGACTGCTCCTTCTAAGTCTTGCCTTCCGGGGTTAAAAGCAAACACTAGGCTATCTGGTTTATTCGCATTTTCTCGAAGTTTTTGATAAATCATCCCCAAAGGTACAGGCGTTACTTGTAAGCTTTTTAACATATCTGCCATTTTTGGATCTTTACCTTTGACAGTCCGCAGTTCGTTAATAAAAGCTTGAGCTTCTTGCCCATTCATAAAAACGTCTGTTACTGTAGCTTGTTTCTTTTGGGCATTTTGGGCATTTTGGGCATTATTAGTCACACTACGAGTCAGAGGTACACCCTGATTATTAGTAATCAAAAATACTGGTACTGGGTTTAATTTTTCTTGAATTTGTTGTTCTGTCAATGCGAGTACTGGAGCATTTGGGCTTAAAACCGTTGCCATCAAAGTACTCCCAACTAAACTCAATGTTGTGCCCCAGCGAACTAATAGATTCATAACTTCTCCTCGCATCAATACATCTGAAATCAAGTTTGACAATATGTTGGATTAGCACAGTACCAACTAATCTTAGATATGGTACCTTCTTTAGTAATTGACTGTGCTGTTTTTCGTAGTTTTAATTTCGCCTAATTAAGAATTACACTTGAATTGTAGATGCTTGCTGTATCTTAACAAGAGTGGCGAAAAGTAAACTCTTCAGTAACGGGTGTTATACGCTATTCTATTGGCTTTTTCAGCTGTAGTTGACGACAAGAAATATGAAATCGTTCCTTCTACAGCTGCCGCAAAATGTCTCAATCTTTACAGATTTTACATATTTCTGCTCTTCTCCGAAAATTTCATGCTCAGAAATAATTTTGCCTAATAAAAAATAATAAATAGCAAAGCAACAGAATGACTGCTACCGGGAAAATATGCAATTTTAGTGTACATCCTCTTACAAATCAAACAAATAATAGCAGTACAGTCAATTTTTGAGTTTTTGATTTAATTTTTTGATAGAATCTCCAAACAAAAACTAAATTTATTTATGTATACTTTTGTCATCAGTAGTTCTGAGTCCGAAGGAGCCAGCGCTTTGTGCCTACGGCACGCCTTTTGCTTGTATCCTTAGGAAGTGTAAGCCCGTAGCGTTCGCAATGATTGTCTGTTCGCAGGTACTTCTGTGAGTATACGACTGATGTCAGCTTTGATGACAAATTGTCCCCGAAAAATTTCGGCTCAACACACATATCTGTTGTCGTTCGCGCAGCGTCTGGTGAAGGAAATAGTCGGGTACGCGTAATTACAAGGAAGCAAGGGGAACTGGTACAAATCACGGCAATCTTTTTTACGTCGCAGTCGGGTCACTAGCGTTAGTATGTAAAAAACCCTAGATTCAATAGTAAATCTAGGGTTTATTGCTTTTTGTAATTATATCGGGATGACAGGATTTGAACCTGCGGCATCCTGCTCCCAAAGCAGGCGCGCTACCAAGCTGCGCTACATCCCGATCAATATATCATTTAACCTAGTTTTCACCTAGCTGCTTTCCTTTTAGGAAATTGAAGAATTTATGTTTAGGTAAGTTGTACACACTATTAAATTCTTGAATCCAAGTATATCACGCTTTGTTGTATCTTGCAAACATTTTATTTGTCTACGCAAGAGTAATGACAGCAATCTTTCTCTAAAATTTTAGACTACAACAATCATACAAGACACACAGGTCTTGAGAGCACTTTCTTCGTAGATTCTAACAGCATACTAATACTTAAGCATATATGATGACTTAGAAATTAATGAGGGTACCAAAACATACCTTTAATGCCTTCTGGATCCGACATGAAACCCAAACTTCGGTAAAAATCTACAACATGGGGGTCAGCAAAAAGAGTAACATTGCTAATTTCTTCACTCCTGAGCTTTTTGAGTACATATTTCATCAGTGCTTTACCCAGTCCTTTTCCTTGAAAGTCTGGATGAACGACCACATCCCAAATTGTGGCATTGAAGGCATGATCCGAGGTCGCACGGGCAAAACCAATAAGTCGCCTTTTGTTTCCTCGCACCTGCCACATAGAGGCTACAAGAAAACTATGCTCAATCGCTTTCTTCACTTTTCGCAAAGGACGACGCGACCAACCGACTGAATCGCATAGTTCCTCTAGTTCATACAGGTCGATATCTCGCTCTGTACTGAAAACTATACGAGTTTCCTGCTGATGAACTTCGCCAACACCATGAGAGGCTGAGTTACCTACAGTTTCAGCGGTGTACTCTTCTAAGGGTGTTGTCCTACTTGTTGAGGTAGGTTCTGATGTACTAAACCAAGTTTTCCAAAAACCCATGCCAACGCGGTTCGGGTAGTATACATGAATTGGTCTTTACTAAGAAAAGTGCTGATTCACCTGTCACTAAACCACCCACATTGTATTCCCCTACACGTACAGTTTTTTTGTGTGTTGGCAGAATTTTCCGATGACAGTAGTCAGCGAATGTGTATTTCACACTAATCTCTTTCAACTTTAGCATTAAATAATGGTGGTATTACCCTTGTACCAACGCAAGGAGTAGAACATGGGCTATTGGGAATGATAAGAGAGTATGGCAGAGTTATGGAAGTGGAGGGAGTGAAACAATAAGTGCCATAAATGAGTACTTTATCTTTTCCCTACTTCCTAATCTTCTGACTTCCCCAACTCCCTTCCTGAACGGGGTACGATAGAAATATGGCAACCATCGAAATCTTGGGCGTTCCACACGCATACGAGCTCACAGCTCCTACTTCCTACCCCCACACCCTAGTTTTTATCCACGGATGGCTCAATAGCCGTGGATACTGGCAACCTGTGATTTCTCGGTTGTCAGACGATTTTCAGTGTCTCTCTTATGATTTAAGAGGTTTTGGAGAGTCTCAGTTTAGATTAAAAACTGATTTGAGTCGAGAACAAACTTCTTTCAACCTAACTACTAAATCTAGTCGTGCAGTTGTTAATCCCTTTGATTCTCCTTATACTCCGTTGGCCTATACTCAAGATCTAGTAGCTCTTTTGCAACAACTAAACGTTAAGAGTGCTTGGTTGATTGGTCACTCTTTGGGAGGTACGATCGCTCTGTGGGGTGCCTCGCTCATGCTTGAATGTGTCAAAGGAGTGATTTGTATCAACTCAGGTGGTGGAATTTATCTCAAAGAAGCCTTTGAGCAGTTTCGTTCAGCTGGTCAGCGGTTTTTACAAGTGCGGCCTAAATGGCTCAGCCAACTGCCTTTAATTGATTTACTGTTTACTAGAGCAAGTGTAGCACGCCCTCTTGATCGTAATTGGGCACGGCAACGAGTCATTGATTTTGTTGTTGCAGATCCAGAAGCTGCTTTAGGAGCATTGCTAGATTCTACAACAGAAGAAGAAATTAACTGTTTGCCCCAACTGGTCGCCCAACTCAAACAACCTATTTATTTCCTAGCGGGTGCGGAAGACAAGGTTATGGAACCTAAGTATGTCCGTCATTTAGCGAGCTTTCACCCTCTTTTTTGCTATTGTGGTGAAAACGTAATTGAAATTCCTGATTGCGGACACTTAGCAATGTTGGAACAGCCGAATGCAGTTGCGACTCACATTCGCTCTCTCGTCAAGAGTCAATCGTCAGTTGTCAATTGTTAAATATTAACAAGACTTCAAACTTTTGACTCTAGGCTAGTGCGTCACAAGTTGATACAAATCCATAACTTGAGTCAGTGCTAACCTAGAGTGAACGCCGAGAGTCAGAGGTGAGGTATGACCTCTATTGAGATGGTCAGCCGCAGCACAACCAATCATAGCAGCATTATCGGTACAAAATTTTAGCGGGGGGAATAGCACTCGTAGGTTATGAGTTTGTGCTGCTTTTTGTAAATGTTGTCTCAAACCACTGTTAGCTGCTACCCCTCCACCAATCGCAATGGTGGAAAAACCATAGTCTAAAGCACAAGTTATTACCCTTTTGGTAAGGGAACGCGCTACTGTTTCCTGAAAACTAGCCGCCACATCTGCTGTTGGCAAAGACTGTCCATCTTTCTCAAACTGCTGTACTAACCTTAGCACTGCTGTTTTTAACCCACTAAAACTTGCATCATACCGATGATATCCGCCATCGGGTAGAGAAATTTTACCTTCTGGTAAGATAAACGCTTGAGGATTTCCTTGCTTGGCAAGCTTGTCGATCGCTGGTCCACCAGGATATCCCAAACACAACAGACGCGCCACTTTATCAAACGCTTCACCCGCTGCATCATCACGAGTTTCTCCCAAGGTCTCATAATCACCACAATCTTTGACACAAATCAAGCTTGTATGACCACCAGAAACGAGTAAGCTTAGAAAAGGAGGCTCTAAGGTAGGCTCGCTCAAATAAGTCGCATAAATGTGACCTTCAAGGTGATGAACTCCTAAAAATGGCTTGTGATGTACCATTGCTAAAGTTTTGGCAGCAGTTAACCCAACTAACAGCGCCCCAACCAATCCAGGAGCACAAGTCGCTGCAATACCATCAATTTTATTCCAATCTATTTCTGCTTGTTCTAGGGCGATCGCGATCGCCCCATTTATCGTTTCTAGATGCTGACGGGATGCGACTTCTGGCACCACTCCACCATACTGCTGATGGACTGGAATTTGTGAGGCAACAATGCTACTACAAACTTTACGATTATTAACGATTGCCACAGCTGTTTCATCACAGCTAGTTTCTATTGCTAAAACGGTTGCCATTGAAGAATTTTGCCAATAACGACTTGTTTGAGAAGCTTTAACTTTTATTTACTTCAACTTTACTCGGTTCACGGGCAAGAGTATCATGACATCCTAGTTCTACAAATCAAGATTGTACAAGCCGCTTCGTTTTGTACAAATAACTTTTTGTTTCGTAATAAAAGGAAACAATTCCATGCGTTGCTTGTTTGCTCTGATTCTAGCGATTTGTGTTTCGTTCAACTTTGCCCCACAAGCTTTGGCACTTGGGGCAGATCTTGTACCATGTAGCGAATCTCCTGCCTTTCAGGAGAGAGCAGCATCTGCCCTGAACACAACAGCTGACCCCGAATCTGGTAAAAAGCGGTTTGAGCGTTATTCTCAAGCGCTGTGCGGACCAGAAGGTTTACCTCATCTTATAGTCGATGGTCGCCTAGATCGCGCTGGTGACTTTCTGATTCCTAGCATTCTTTTCCTTTACATTGCTGGTTGGATTGGCTGGGTAGGTCGCACCTATTTACAGACAATTAAAAAACAAGGAGGCGATGTTGAGCAAAAAGAAATTCAGATTGATGTTGCCCTAGCGCTTCCAATTATGGCGTCTGGTTTTGCTTGGCCCGCAGCAGCAGTGCAACAACTACTGTCTGGTCAACTAACAGCCAAGGATGAAGAAATCCCCATTTCGCCACGTTAACTCAAGATAGATCATTCACACATTTTGGAGATAAATTCATGCCGGACAATTACTTTGTCAAGTTTCTTTCGACAGCACCAGTGATAACGACCATATGGTTGTTTATCACTGCTGGCATTTTGATTGAATTTAATCGCTTTTTCCCTGACCTACTTTTCCATCCTCTGCCGTAAATTACACAGAAAACTGCCAAGACTTTATTGAGAGGCACACAGAACATATGCAAGCAGTAGATGCATCGAAAAATCTTCCCAGCGATCCTAGAAATCGCGAAGTTGTTTTTCCCGAATGGCGTGATCCACAACGGGGCAACTTGGAAACACCTGTTAATTCTTCTCCCTTAACCAAGTGGTTCATCAGTAACTTGCCTGCCTATCGCCCAGGACTAACTCCCTTCAGAAGAGGGTTAGAAGTTGGTATGGCTCATGGTTATTGGATTTTTGGTCCTTTCTCCAAACTGGGTCCCCTGCGCGATACACCGAATGCTAACTTAGCTGGATTATTAGCTACCCTAGGCTTGATTATTCTTTTGACTGGGGCTATATCTTTGTATGCTGGTAGCAATCCCCCTCAACCAAACGTCACTGTCACTACACCCAATCCTCCAGATGCTTTTAAATCTAGTGAAGGTTGGAATGGCTTTGCCAGTGCTTTCTTAATCGGTGGGATTGGTGGTGCAATCGTCGCGTACTTGTTAGTTGGTAATCTCACCCTCATTCAAGGTCTGTTTGGCTAAGAAGTCATCTGCAGGATGAAGTGTGTAGATTCCCATAGAGGCGTGAAGTTTAGCTTCTCGCAAACAACGGTAGATAAAGCATGAAGTGACGTGTTAAGTCTTTCATCTTTTATCGCTCATGACTACTTACCTTTATTTGGTCATAAGTTCTAAATGATGAGTTCTTGGGCTGAAGACAGGTTATAAAACATAAAGGACGCAAAGAAAAGGTTTACAGAACTCTTTCTTGGCGTCCTTTACTAGTTGCTTTATCCTCAACAGGAAAGTTGTCCAAAGGTTTTATTCTTGTCAAATGGTAAAATGGATATAGTTAGTCCAAACAGTGTGAATTTTGCTTGAGTGTAAAAATTGTAGCAAAAGTAGTCTCTCAACTATGACCAAGCTTGTGAAAAAAAAAGTAGGCTAGATCGTCGCCTAACCTACACAGTGGAGACAATTGGCATCAGTCTGTGAGTAGAAATACTGTCCTAGAGTACACACTGCTATGACACTCTGCTACTACGATAGTCAGTGCCTTGAGGCGAAACTATCTTGGCTGTTTTCCCAAGGAGTGTTAACTGAGTACAGCTGCTTCTATGGCATGAAGAGCACTTTCAAAATCGTCATTAACGATTCGAATATCAAACTCATCAGCAGCACTTATTTCTTCTTGAGCATGACGTAGACGACGGGCGATCGCCTCATCTGAATCCTGTGCGCGACTACGTATCCGTTTCTCCAATTCACTCATAGAAGGTGGCAAAATGAAAATGCTGAGGGCGTTAGGATAAGAAGCACGAATTTGTCGTGCTCCTTTTAGCTCAATTTCCAGTATCACCTTCTTGCCAGAGCGAATTTGGTTCATGACGGCTTCTTTAGGAGTTCCGTAATAGTTACCGGCGAATTCTGCCCACTCCAGTAATTCGCCAGCAGCTACCAATTGTTCAACCTCCCTACGGCTGACGAAATAATAATCTTTGCCGTTGATTTCCCCTGGACGAGGAGAACGAGTCGTCACGGATACAGAATAATGCAGTTGGGGATGACGCTGTAAGAGCGATCGCATTAAAGTGCCCTTGCCAACTCCACTGGGACCAGTCAAGATAATCAGCTTGCCCACAGGAGGGCATTCTTTGGTAATACCACCACTTTTAGTGGTTATAAGTTGCATCATCCGCTTAACTTGTGAATTAATCAGTAGATACTATCCATTAGTCATGAGTAGGATAACTCCTAACTAACGAAGTTTTGTAGCCTGGGTGACATAAAACCAGTTTAATTCACATGGTACTGCTGGTATGGCGCAAATAAGCGTGGGATTATAGATTTACCTTTAACTTAATTATCTACGGCTTGATGGTGATCGCGGGTGATCACAAAGCGATTCGCTACCGTTTCCGGCTGAATCGCTGAAAGAATAACGTGACTGGAATCAGTGACAATAACAGCCCTAGTACGGCGACCGTAAGTTGCGTCGATCAGTTGACCGCGATCGCGCGCATCAGTGATGATCCGCTTAATCGGGGCAGACTCTGGACTGACAATGGCAACTACTCGGTTGGCAGACACAATGTTGCCAAAGCCGATGTTGATTAACTGAATGTCCATAAAAAAACTGACGCTAAACGCGGTGAAAGAAGCTTTTAAAGAACTATTCTCCATGTTATCCACAAAAAACAGGAGTTACAACGCTTAAACCCACGTCTGTCTTCGTTTTTAAGTAATGAATGCTTTTTTTCGCTATTTCTGAGTCAAGGATACTAAAAATATATCTTCAGACATAGGCTCACTAAGACAAATTAGGCTTATGAACTGCTATGCATCTATTGCTAGCAATTTCGACGACAGTTTGACTACTGCTTTCGGTGCCCGAAAATTATCCTTAACGGATGCAAAGAGCACCTGTTAGGGGTTTAGGTCGAACTCAGGTTTTTTTACACTACAATTGCCGAACGACAGTCTTAGTCAGCTTTCCAGTCGAGTTCTCAAATATTTAATTTCTCATTCCAAATCTTACTGATAATTCTTATTGAAAACTACCATAACTTACAGAAATCCCCCGCAGGCGAAAGCCAAACGGAGGAAACACGACGCATTATTTGTACAAACGGGGATAATGCAATTAGCCAATAAGTTCTTTCACTTTATTGATGATGCCTTCAGG
>NZ_QMEA01000171.1 GCF_012912105.1 Brasilonema sp. UFV-L1 | reverse complement strand
CAGATGCGGCACTCCTACGCACAAAAGAATCTTCATCATTCAAAGCTTGAATCAAAGGTTGTACTGCCTGGGTATCTTTGATTTCTCCTAATGCATCTGCGGTTCTCCTACGCACATCAGAATCTTTATGTTGTAATCTATCAATTAAAAATTTGACTCTGTAGTCAGATGGCGTGATAACCAAAAACTCAATTTTGAGTAATTCAGGAACATCTAAGCCTAAAATTAAACCAACTGTTTTCTCCTCAAAATCTCGCTTCACTTCCCCCGCCAACCTTGCGCCTAACGCCAAATCCACATCCAAGGCTAACTCCACCACTCGCACCGCCTGCGCTTCTTTTTCCACCAACGCCAACATCAGCGCTAAAGGTTCTGTCCACTTCAAATAATTGAGATAATCTCGTTTTAACTTATCATCACTAATATTGATAAAGCGCTGAAGTAAACATTCTGCGGCGTAATATTCTTGAAGCAGCTGGTGACGAAACTCTATTTGCTTATTGCTGGCAACTTGGATTAAATGATGCTTGAGCAAATCCTCTAACCATTCTTTCGCCCGACTCGCAGGATAATCAACTTTACCTTCAAGGAACTTCGTGAAAATTGCTTCCGCTTCTCGCTTCTCAATCGTGACTCGCAACTCTGTACGCGTTTCTCCCTGCATCATCTCAAACGCCAAATGCTGCAATAACTCTTGCCACCAACGGCGCGACTCACCAGAAACCGGGATATCATCTTTAAGATTGCGCTCATAACTCTGAGCAAAGCAGCGAAACACTAAACCTAAATTCGGTGGAACATTGCCCGTTGTTCTAAATAACTCACACAGCATCCACAGCAACAGCGGTGTTTCACCAAACTCCCGCAACCTTCCACCCAACCGCTGCAGCATTTCCTCACCTTGTTCTGACAAATAAGCGCGAACAAACTGCTGCATCTGTTCTTCTGTCAGGGGCTGCATTTCCAACTTTTTCTCAATTCCCAAATCACCACCCACGCCCAAATCCCGCGTGGTGAAAATCATTGGTGTGTTTGGGTAATTCTGTCGAAAGGTTTTTAAATCTCGCCGTGCTTCTTCATTGGGTAACTCGTTGACTCCATCCAGCAGCAGCAAAAATTGTCCCTGTCGCAACCAAGTTTTTAAAGTTTCGCTGTCAAAGGTTAAGTTGGAATCGTGACGCCAGAGGAAGTTTTGAATGAGTTCAAAGACAGAGGTGTTGTACTGGCGGAGTTCTACTAGGATGGGTATCCGAGTTGTGGAGGAGATTGCTACCCTGCGGGAAGCCGCTATAGCGTCTACGTTTCGCTTCGCTGCACTCGCAATGACATGGTTTGTTGTGGAGGAGATTGTTTCGTTTTGCTTCGCTGCACTCGCAATGACAGACTCTGTGGTGGAGGAGATTGTTTCGTTTCGCTTCGCTGCACTCGCAATGACAGACTCTGTGGTGGAGGAGATTGTTTCGTTTTGCTTCGCTGCACTCGCAATGACAGACTCTGTTGTGGAGGAGATTGTTTCGTTTCGCTTCGCTGCACTCGCAATGACAAAATTTCTTGCTTCTTCCAACAACAGCCGCGCTAAAGCTGTGGACTTCCCGGAACCTGGTCTTCCTACAAGTAGCACATGATTAACAGCATATTTACGTAAGCCTTCCTGCACTGGTAAACGTTCTATTTTCTCTGCTGTCTCGCTTCTCTCCTGCTGCTTTTGCTCTACCGTTTGCACCATCAAGCCAAAATCAAACAGCGACGTTCTACTTTTTCGTTGTGCTGGTTTAGACCCTTCCACATCCGTGATAGTGTACAAGCTCCACCAATCTTGGTAAGCTTGACATAGAGATTGCAGGTATTCCTGAAAATCTGCGCTCATGTGGAAGGTTGACTGATTAACGGCTGATATGGTTTCTGATGTGATTTACTCATTAATATAAGTCGCTTTTGGATTTTGTGCTTCTGGTTGTACTATTAGTTGGCGATGCTTCGCAGGAGCTGCGATCGCTATGGACAAAGAAAGACTTGCCGGGGCGCGATCGCCTTTTGGGTAAAACTTTTTTGTTGACTTAATCTATAAGGTTGCTCCAGTCGTAACTTTTATCCATTTTTTTATATCTATTTTTTCTATCTATAGTTAAGTTAGCTTTTAGTATATTTGTCTTTTTTTTAGTGGTGATACCAATTTGAAAAAAGAACGCGACAGATACACACTCACAAACCCTTGTTATCTTAGGCTTTCTTCCGGATTGAATGAGCGAATTTTGAATGAGCGAATTTTGAATTGGTATGATGCTCCCTTTGGAAGCTTTGGCTTGGGCGATAGCTAGCCCCTCAGGGGGCGCTGCGCAAACGCTGCTGCGCGGAGCGCAGATCGCGCAGGTACTCAGCGCGATCGCGAGCGAATAACAGACGCAATCATGCATATCGCTGACTTTTAGTTTAAACTCTAGATTTCAAGATTGCATGAAGTACGAAATACCAAAACAATCATCAGATATTTCCCCTTTTTTCCTTGTCTTTTCCGGAAGTGATGCTCGACTCTTGTTTTTTATTTTTCTGCTGCTATTAAATGCTGCTGAATCTCCTTGAGTTCAACTTGTTTGATACTGCGAGCACCACCACTTTCCCGACGAGTTGGAACTCCTCGATCTGCTGGTACTCTAGCTTGCAGCTTATTTTTTTGAATAGTTTTGACAGTGCGAGGCGCGTTTTCTAAGAGCAATAAATTATGTGTATTAGCATAGTTAGCTGATACAGTCATTATTCCTATAATTAATGGAGCTATCAAATATTGTGATTTCATTTTTTCCCTCCTGAAAAAACTCTTCAGAATATAACTTCACTACTACATAGGTGTTTTTCTGACAAAATATGCAGTTTTAGCAAAATAGGAGTAAATATAAAGTTCCAGTAAGTTATGCAGTTTCTTTATGAAGATGTGCTAAATCCTTAGCCTGTCTTTGCAGGCTTTGTTCGTGTAGCCGCAACTACAAGCCGTTATTGCGAGATACGAATTTATGAAATGCAGTACTAAGTCCTTACGGGTATCCTATACGTAGCGCGTTAGCTTCTGCGTCCGTAGCAGACACGTTCTGTTTTGTTTCACGTCATCATGACAAAATATACTTTTCAAAGATTTTATGATAACTAATAAGTACTTAATCAAATATTTCAAATGTTATTTACTAACATTTTTATCAGCATCTATGCTTATAATTTCTGGCAATCACTTCAAGTATTCAACAAAAAGAATGAAAACAATCAATATGTTATTTCTTGACAAAAACAAAATCAAAAAGACGTTACAACCATTGATGAACACTAGTGATAGAGAAACACCATGCTGGAATCTCAAAACACCTCAAGCTCTTCAGCTTTAGACACGACAACTTCTACTAGTACATCAAATATTCAACCCACAAATAGTTTTGAGAACAATAGTGTTTTAAATACTTCGAGTTTGAGTGGATCCTCACAATCTTCATTAGATGCAGGTCAAGAGTCTTATGAGGCTGCAATCAATCCTAATATGACGAATCCCAATCCTGTATTTAATAGTGCAGCAATTTTTGCTGATTTCAATGGTGATGGAAAGGACGACAAGTTATGGCGTAACTCTGAAACTGGTGAAACACTTATCTGGTTGATGGATGGTACAAATGTGACCTCTGAGGTGACATTGAAGACAATGAGTTCAGATTGGGACTTTGAAATTGCCGATTTTAACGCTGATAATAAAACAGATATCATCTGGCGCAATACCACAACTGGTGATAACACCATTTGGCTGATGGATGGTACTACAATCACGTCTGAAGCACCTGTGATGAATATGGGTTCAGATTGGACTTTCAGTGTTGCTGATTTCAATGGTGACAGCAAAACTGATCTTGGATGGCGCAATACCGAAACAGGTGAGAATGCAGTATGGGTAATGGATGGTACACAAATTCTCGTTTCGTCTTCTTTGGAAACAGTTGACACAAACTGGACAGGAAGTATTGTTGATTTCAACCGTGATGGTAAGACTGACATCTTCTGGCGTAATGAGAAAACAGGTGAAAATGCTGTTTGGTTAGTCGATGGTAACAGCGTTTCTAAAACGACGTTAGCAACCGTTGGTACAGATTGGGAAGCTAGCTTTGCAGATTTCAACGGTGATTATCAAACCGACATTCTCTGGAATAATAAGACAACAGGCGAGAACTCTGTCTGGCTGATGGAAGGCTCAAACGTTGCTTCTGAGGCTGCCTTACCGACTCTCGGTGCAGACTGGACATCCAGTGTTGGCGATTTTGATGGTGATGGTAAGACAGACCTGTTCTGGTACAATCAAAAAACTGGTGAAAGCAAAGTTTGGCTGATGGATGGCGCAAATGTCACTAGCGACACTGCTCTAGGAACCCTAAGTTCAGCTTGGACACCAAGCATTAGCGATGTTGATGGCGATGGCAAGAGCGATATCTTCTTACGCAATAACGAAACAGGTGAAAACAAAGTTTGGCTGATGAATGGTTCTACCGCTACTGAATCTACCACACAATCACTTGATAAGGAGTGGTATTAGTTTTTAGAAATTTTTGAATAGACTTTTTGCAAAAGTCTGTGTTTTGTATTAATAACCACAAATGGACATAGATAAATCACCTGTGTTCATCTGTGGTTTTATTTTTAGCTAGCTGCGACAGAAGCCCAAAAATTTAGTTGGTAGTTGCAACTTGTGCAGATGTCTGCGTTTGAACCTCAGTGTCTTTGATATCAGCTTGACGATGCACTACAAACACTGAACAAGCAGCATGATGTAAAACATAATTACTCACACTACCAAGTAAAAATTCTGTCAGACCAGAGCGACCCCGCCGCCCAACTATAATTAAATCAGCACCCCAACTACGAGCTAAATCACAGATAATTCGACCTGGAGAGCCAATATTTTGTGTAAATTCGGCATTGACACCTGCAGATAAAGCTTCAGTAGCTCGTAAGCGCAGCATTTTCAAACCTTCAGTTTCATAAGCATCCCACTGCTTTTGATAAAATTCAAGATTTTGAGCACCTAGTCCAGGATAGCAATCAACACTTGATAACATAGGCATGTATGGGCTACCCTCTTCTTCAGCAGATAGGACGTGCAGCAGCATGAGTGAAGCTTCAGTCTTTTTCGCCAAGCCAAGTGCTTGCTCAAAAACTAAATTGCCCATCTCAGATGCGTCTAATGCAGCTAAAATTTTATGAAACATATAAACTCCTATTGTTAAATAATAGTTGACAAAAGTTTAGAATTTTAAGTGACGAGTCTTGAATAACAGCGTTTTTCAATAGCTTGAACTACACCACTTCCTTACTCTGTGTCTTAAAAGTCGTCTCTTAGTTATAGTTGTAGGAAAAAAATTTGAGGAATTTGTGAGTAAGTCAGGCACAGTTCTTTAAAAATTATTACTATATATCTCTTTTCACAGATGCTACGCATATGTATTTATACGTCTACTCTGCGCTAGCCGTACCAAAAGCATAGAACAAAAATATGTTTTTAAAAACATATGATGAAGACTTAAATCCAGTTTTTTGTAAAAATTGCGTCTCTCAAGAAGCCCGGTTTCGCAGAAGTTACCGGGCTTCTGACTTTTCACGAACGCGAGTGCGTACACGTAGCGGCTCAGGATTTAGGATTGCTATATGTTATTTAGAAACATATGATGAAGAATTAAATGCTGTTTTGAAAAACTAACAAAAATAGCAGATGTTAATTCTTAACAGAAACATTAAAAAAAAACAGTTAAAAATTTAATGAACACTAGTTATAAACAAACATCATGTTTGAATCCCCAACTTTGGACTCTTCTGGAGGTACTAGTGCATTGCAATCTCTCTCAAACTCCGATAGTTTTGCAGACACGGATAATTTCAATTCTACTTTGAGCCTTGGAAGCTCTTCACAATCGTCACTAGAGAGTTCGTTGCAGCCAACAGAAGCTGTCACTGCACAAGAAAATCCCAATCCTTTGTTCAATGATACCTCAACAATTGTTGCCGATTTTAACGGTGATGGTAAAACTGACAAATTCTGGCGCAATTCTCAAACTGGTGAAACTGCTATTTGGCTGATGGATGGTACAAACCAGACAGCAGAATTGTTGCCGACGAAGGTAGACTCATCTTGGGACTTTGCTTATGCCGATTTCAACCGCGATGGCAAAACTGATATTTTTTGGCACAATCAGACAACGGGTGAGAATGCTATTTGGCTGATGGATGGCACAAGAGTTGCTTCTGAGGTTGCTTTGGAGAAAGTAGACTCATCTTGGACTTATAGCATTGCTGATTTTAATGGTGATGGCAGAAGTGATATTTTCTGGCGCAATTCTCAAAATGGTGAGAACGCTACTTGGTTGATGGATGGGACATCAGTTACTACTGCGGCTTTTCTATCCAAGACTGACTCATCTTGGTCTTACAGTATTGTCGATTTCGATGGTAATGGTAAGAATGATATCTTTTGGCGTAATCAGACAACGGGTGAAAACGCCATTTGGTTTATGAATGGTACTAATTCATCAGAGTATTCTCTATCAGAAGTGGACACATCTTGGAATTATAGCCTTGGTGATTTCAACGGCGATGATAGAACCGATTTACTCTGGCACAATACTCAAACGGATGAAAATACTGTTTGGCTGATGAATGGTATTTTTGTCACTTCAGGTTCTCTGGAAAAACAGAACTCTTCTTGGGAATCTAGCACTGGTGATTTCAACGGCGATGGCAAAACTGATATCTTCTGGCACAATACTCAAACAGGTGAAAACACTGCCTGGTTGATGGATGGGACATCAGTTGATACTTCGGCTTTCTTGCCCGCAACTGATGTATCCTGGCAACCGAGTGTTGGCGATTACAATGGTGATGGTAAGAGTGATATCTTCTGGCGCAGATACGATACTGGAGAAAATCTGATTTGGCAGATGAATGGTACCACAGCTTCTGCAGCTTCTACAGAGACTGTTCCGGTAGAGTGGTCTGTTTTCTAAAACTTTTTGGTAATGCAGATTAGAAATGACCGCAAACGCAGATGATAATATATCATCTGCGTGCGTGTTTCTTTTATCTTTTTATTTTCATCCTTTGTTCTAAAGCTTCTCGTGCATGTTCTCGATCGTCAAAATGGATTTTTTCAGTTCCTAAAATTTGGTAGTCTTCGTGCCCTTTTCCTGCAAGCAAAACGCCGTCTCCAGGTTGCGCTTGCAAGATAGCAGTACGAATAGCAGTCGCGCGATCGCCTATCACTATCGGCTTCACTGTATCTGGAATTCCCTCTAAAATATCCTGTAATATCTTCTGTGGGTCTTCAGTCCGGGGATTGTCAGATGTCACCACAGCGATATCTGCTAAGTCAGCAGCTATTTTACCCATTTTCGGACGTTTCGTGCGATCGCGATCGCCTCCACACCCAAACACACAAATCATTTTCCCTGGAATAAATGGACGCGAAGCTTTGAGCAAATTCTCCAAACTATCTGGTGTGTGGGCATAATCCACAATCACGCTGATATCTTGGTCGGGAATAATTTGCACTCTTTCCATCCGTCCCGGAACTCCAGGAAATTCAGGTATGACAGAAGCGATTAACTGCAAATCTAACCCCAATTGTAAAACAGCTCCGACTGCTGCGAGTAAATTTTCTAAGTTATATTGACCAACAAGTGGTGAACGAAAAGCAACTTCACCTTTTGGCGTATGTAATGTACCACTCACACCATTCGGTTCGTAACTCAGCTCACTCATCCACAAATGTGCTGTAGAATCGTTGACACTATAACTCCACACTTTCTCTGGATTTAAAGATGCAATTAACCGCTTACCATAAGAATCATCAGCGTTAATGATTGCTCGTCCGTTGAGATATTGAGGACTAAAAAGCAGTGCCTTTGCTGCAAAGTAATCTTCCATATCACGGTGAAAATCCAAATGGTCTTGGGTAAGATTAGTAAATACGCTTACCTCAAACTGACAACCCATAATTCGACCTTGAGCTAAAGCGTGAGAACTTACTTCCATCACCCCGTACTCATTACCAGCATCCACAGCAGTCGCTAACTGCTGTTGTAGTTCCACAGCAAACGGTGTTGTATGGACAGCAGTTTGGACAAAACCATGCCAACGAGTATAAAGAGTCCCCATTAATGCTGTCGCCAGATTTGCTTGATGGAGAAAATACTCAATTAGGTGAGTGGTTGTGGTTTTACCATTTGTGCCCGTCACACCTACCAGTTTCAGTTTTTGCCCAGGATAGCCGTAGAAAGCAGCTGCCAATTGGGCACAAGCTTTTGTCATGTCATCAGCAGTGATCACACAAACTTCTGGTGTCGGTAGATGCTTCTGTGCTGCTTGAGGAGAAATAATCGCCGCTACAGCCCCAGAGGCGATCGCACTAGGCCAAAAATCCCCACCATCAACTCGTGTTCCAGGCATTCCAATAAACAAATCTCCTGAAACGCAAGCATGGGAATTTGTCTTTAAATTCTTGATTTCAGCATCCATTGCTGGATGTTGTGGTAGCTGCACAACACCATCTACATTCGCTAGTAATTCCCGCAGTTTCATTTTGTGAACCTCGTCACACGTTTTGATTGCGCTTATTCTGCACTATATTTTTTGTTTATACAAATATTTTCAGAACACAGAAAATCTATCTGTCAACTGTAATACTTGCGTTCTCTCGTTTCTCTCGTTCTTATGCCCTGCATGTCTCTTCTCTACAAACTCCTCTGTTAATTTACTTAAACTTCTGACTTTTTTAAGAAAAATTTCATAAAAGATCAGAAAAAGTTTGATACACTTTGGTGTCACCTAATCAACAAGAGAGTTTCTCCGTGAGTTACTACAACTTCAATGACCATTTCTGGTCCCCACAGACAGTTTGTAGTCAATCAGAACTACCCAAATCAAATAAAAAAAGTGTTCGCAGGAAAACACTGATAAGTCTTTTGACCTTAGTATGTGTTGCTGTTTGGACGCCACTACTCCTTAAGCTTATAGTTCCTAGCATCAGTAAAAATCAGGAAACCACAGCTTCAGGGACTAGCAACTTTGATGGAGACCAGTCCGTCTCTAAACGAGATCACGTTCTTTTCTATTTATCTACACAGCAACGATAACTTTATCAATCGCTTTCTCCTTAAGGAAATAAAGGGTGTTTCTATTTCTTGCTCATTGTAGTAATGGTAAGATTAGAGACGAGCAATCCAGCAATAGTCTTGATTTCTCTATTGTGTGTGTACTCTTGGCTAGAGTGAACAAGTGCTATATGCAGAGCATAGTATCGTATTTATAGATACTAGCACTTTTAAAAGCGAATATAATGGAAATCTTAATATCGAAACAAACACACACAAATAGAAGTATCGTTTCGTTAATATGTATTAAGCTGTACTACGATAGAGCATACCTAGAGTTGTTAGTGATAAACAGGAACTCTTGTTTCCTGTTTCAGTCCTGCCTTTAAGATATGCCTGACAAATCGATGGAAACCCATGCCCGATTCAAGAAACTTAACAAATTCTCTGAACATTGGGCTGGAAATCCCCAAGGAGGAACTCAACGTGTTCAAGCAAATTCTGATAGGTAGCTATGTTTCTGTTTTTCTACTTGTCAGCAGCCTGTCGGCTTATGCACAAGCGCCAAAACCGACATCACCATCTTCTCAACCTCAAGTTCCGGTAACACCCCAGACTTCTGGAACAACCAAAGTGAGTCCAGAGGAACTTCAAAAATTTGCAAGTTCCCTAAAACAGTTGCTAGTGATTGAACAGGGTGCAAACCAGCAAATAACACAAATCGTTAGTAAGTCTGGTTTGAGTGAACAACGATTTTTGGAAATCAATAAAGCACAGGAAAACCCTTCCCAGCAGCCAGCAAAAGCAATTACCTCACAGGAAAAGCAGCAATTTGATAAGGCTTTCACAAGTCTAAGATCGGTTCAGCAAGAAACGAATACAAAGATGCAGCAGATCCTACAAAAGGAAGGGCTACAACCAGAACGTTTCAAGCAAATTAACGCAGCAGTCAGACAAGACCCAACACTTCAGCAAAAAGTCAGGGAAATGATTAAAAGCTAGTCGTTAAGCCGAAGAGCTTGAGAATAAAGGGGGGTGGGCATGGTTCATGCTCACCCTATCATGACAGAAAATGTGTATTTCAGTCAATTGAAAAGCGCTATAAGTAATATCATTTTATCAGTACTGGTTATCACTTCTAAGTCATTATGGATAACGAAGTTGTTCTTTTTCTCTTGAGCGCTAGTCTTCTCATCCTCTACCTTATCTTCTCTGCGTTAACTGAAATGGGCACAAAGTTACCTTGGAAAAAATAGCAGATAGTACACAAACTTTTACTCAAACTTTCAGCATAAGGAACAAGATGAACATTTCTGTCATGCTTGCTACTGTATTGTACCACTGTAAATATCATTTCAACTGTTAATGGAGTGTGGTTTTTATGTCATCCATTATCCGGATTGCTACTGAAAAAGATGCCGAGCAAATTCTGGAAATTTACGCTCCCTTTTGCGATGATTCACCTGTGTCTTTTGAGATTCAACCACCAACTCTAGATGAAATGCAGCAGCGCATTGCAAAAGTTATACAGAAGTTACCTTGGCTGGTGTGTGAACATGATGGGAAAGTTCTAGGATATGTTTATGCTGCACCTCATAGAGACCGATCTGCCTATCAGTGGGCTGTTGATGTATCCGTTTATATTCGTGAGGGTGTTCGTCGTTCAGGTATCGGACGAGCTTTATATACGTCACTGTTTAAAATTTTAGTACTTCAAGGTTATTACAGCGCCTACGCAGGTGCGACTCTCCCAAACACAGGTAGTGAAAAGCTTCATGAAGTGATGGGATTTCAGCCAATTGGAGTCTACCGAGATGTAGGATACAAGTGTGGTGCGTGGCATGATGTTATATGGTATGAGTTATCTCTGCAACCACGAGTACTCAATCCCAAGCCTCCTATCAATATCAATACATTACGTAATACTTCAGAATTGGAATACGCTTTGGCAAGTGGGATACCGTTCCTCAAGCTTGCTGTCGATTCAGCAGAAATTAGACGCCACAACAAGTGAGGGCTTTGTGCTTGCTTTGAAGAGGCGATCGCCCCCAACTAGGAAGAACTTATGATTCACTCCTGCTTTGCACAATTTCCCTCTTTAATTATATCTGAAGCCATATAGAGCGCGAAAAGTACCGAACAATAAAGACTATCTACTGAATGATTCAGGTTATGCCTTAAGAATGTGAAAGTTTCGTTGATGAAGTTGATATCTTCAGATTATGGATATTAACTTAAAAACCCCCAGTCAAAGTTTTTTGAATCAGTTATTACCCTTTTTGCTGAGTTTCGTAGATGATGCTTTGCTCTTGGGACTCTCTCATTTTGGATTTCATCTACAGTGGCTAAAATGGCTTTCTCCAGTCATAATGATTTATACAGTTCTATATTGGACAGTGCAGCTTATGCGCTACTTCTCCTTGCCCATTCGCCAGTTTTTAAAAAAGCATTTTTGTCTTTATTTATGAAAAACGCCATCAATTGATGAACAGTATGTCCGTTTTGTGAATGTATAGAACCCACATTTCACACCATCAACTAGTCTGATCGCACTTAATTACTCAAGAATCGCTTTATGCGATTAAATAGAAGTGGGGTTAAAAGTTTCAGGAAAGAATACATCTTCATATATCTCAGCTAGGGAACAAGAAAAATTCACGCTGGTTAAATGTAATTCTTGATTTGCTCTGTAACTGTAAAGAACCCATCTTCCCTCACAATTGCGACGAAAACAATCAACCCGCTGACGAGTTTGACTTACTAATTTGAAATTCTATTCGAGCCAGAGGATGAGGTACATTAAATTGACAGTCGATATAATCTAAAGCCGTACGAACTTTGTCTAAGCGAATTTGATGATCTTTACGAATGACACGCAGTATATGAGCTTCTAGCAAATTCGTAAACGAAAGCTGTGGTATCTTTGGGCTTGGAAGCGAAATCAGTGGTTGAAAAAAGCGTTTACCTTCACTACTAGGGTAAAAACGACCATGAAGCCACGAACGCAGCGTACCCACCGGAATCAGCAGATAGCGTGCTGCTTCAGAAATCGAGTAACTGGGGATATTGCGTAAATCAAGTTTCTCGTAAGCTGTGGTCATTTTGGAGATTGTAATACTATCCCATAATTTATCATAACCAATAACGCACATCCTCAACAGTAAACAGTTATCAAAATAAGCAGCTTTCTTTATCTGATAACTGATAACTGATAACTGATAACTGATAACTGTTTGAAGCTTGCTTAGTTATTTGCTTTTAAAAACTTCTGGACTGCGAATGAGTATATGTCCTTTCTCACCTTGTTGAATAGCTAACACTAATGGATGCTCATTTGCTTTTGCATTTGCAGGTAATGCTTGAAATAAATAAATCCAACCACCACGTTCTAAAAGTATGCGCCAAACTCTCGGTTGGTTAGGATTGCTAATATCAGTATCTTCCTTTCCTCGCAAGTCATCGAATAAACCTCTATCTCATAGAATTCGATAACCTTTCAAAGGTGGATCGGCGAATACGTCATCAAGTTTACGTCCCAATCCAAATTTCTCTTCAGGTGTAATTAACGCTACCACAGGTAAGGTGGAGTTTTGACCGGCGTCTCGTCGAGCATCTGCAATGCCTTGCCAGGGAGCTAACCAAAAGATGAAAATTAATACCCAGGATACTATGACGATTTCATTGAGTGAACTACCTACACCGACCTGAGTACA
>NZ_QMEA01000170.1 GCF_012912105.1 Brasilonema sp. UFV-L1 | reverse complement strand
TTAATAGAGATTTAATGCGATTAACTACGATTTAACGTTACCTAGTGATTAGACGTACATAACTGCTTTTTGGTACTTTTGCCTCCTACTTTACTTTACAAGGTTGTCAGGAGGTGAGCTTGGTATCGCTAACACTTGAAACAACCAAATTTCATCATCCACATTATGGTTAATTTGTACAGTACATAACTTTTATAAAGAAGATTCACCAATTCTGGTTTCTAAAGTTTTCTCAGACAACCAATCTGAGAAGATAATGAATGTGGTTTTGCTATTTGCACTCCAAACATGAGACAGCAAAACCAAGGCGTAGCGTACTAATGGGAGTTTTAATGGAAACAAAAACAGCCAAGCTTCTTGATGGTAAAGCTTTAGCTAACAAAATTCAGCAAGAACTTTCTGCAGCGATTACACAATTGCAACCCCAAAAAGGACGCCCGCCAGGTTTAGCAGTACTGATGGTGGGCGATAACCCAGCGTCAGCGGCTTACGTACGTGGTAAAGAACGCGCTTGTCAGAAAGTGGGTATTGAGTCTTTTGGCAAGCATTTTCCCACACAAACGACTCAAGCAGAACTAGAAGAAGTCATTGCTGCACTCAATCATGATCAAAGGGTGGATGGTATTCTCGTGCAATTACCCCTACCCAACCACTTGGATGCTGTGACGCTTTTGCATCAAATAACTCCAGATAAAGATGTTGACGGATTGCATCCAGTTAACTTAGGGCGACTCGTGCGAGGAGAACCCGGTTTACGCAGTTGCACTCCCGCTGGGATTATGCGGCTGTTGCAGGAATATGACATTCCTTTGCAGGGAAAACAAGCGGTGGTGATAGGGCGTAGTATTTTGGTGGGCAAACCACTTGCTTTGATGTTGCTAGAGGCAGATGCGACTGTGACTATTGCTCATTCGCGATCGCACTCTTTACAGTCGATCACCACAAATGCTGATATTCTGATTGCAGCAGTCGGTCGTCCAGGACTCATCACTGCTGACATGGTGAAACCGGGCGCTGTTGTGGTAGATGTGGGAATAAATCGTGTTGTAGAGTCAAGCGGTGATAGTCGTCTAGTTGGCGATGTCCACTTTGAGTCAACTGCTGGTGTCGCAGAATTTCTCACACCAGTTCCTGGCGGTGTTGGTCCAATGACTGTAGCCATCTTGCTACAAAATACAGTGGAGAGTTATAGCCAACGTTTCCATAGTTAGGAATAGTCTTTTGTCCAGGACTTACGCACGAACAACGTAATCATAGTCCGCAGCGATCGCAGCGTTAGCGCAGGCCCCCTAAGGGGCTAGCAATCGCAACCCGCTGTTTTTAGTCATGCGTGCGTAAATCCTATTGTCGGCAAAAATATAACAAATGACTCATGGCGAATCACCTACGTACAAAATTCAAAATTCCAAAAAATCATTCTTTCGGATTGAATTTTGAATTTTGAATTTTGAATTCCCCTTTGGGGGTGACTCTTTCTCGTAAAATTGTTACGTGTATAACAGAACTTAGGGAATTTAGGGATGGTAGCAGCTGATAACATTCAAAAAACTCCAGAAGAAGTCAAATTTGATCTACGAGCTTATCTCAAAGAGCGACAAAAGCTTTGTGAAGTTGCTTTAGATAAAGCTATTCCTATCAGTTATCCAGAAAAGATTTATGAAGCAATGCGCTACTCGCTCATGGCAGGAGGTAAGCGTTTACGCCCGATTCTTTGCCTTGCTAGCTGTGAGATGATGGGCGGTACCATCGAAATGGCACTTGCAACCGCTTGTGCTGTGGAGATGATCCACACAATGTCTTTGATTCACGACGACTTACCAGCAATGGATAATGATGATTACCGTCGCGGTCAGTTGACAAATCACAAAGTTTATGGTGAAGATATTGCAATTTTAGCTGGGGATGGCTTATTAGCTTATGCATTCGAGTATGTCGCCACTCATACTCAAAATGTACCACTGGAGCGAGTTGTACAAGTCATTGCTCGTTTGGGTTACGCCACAGGAGCGACTGGCTTGGTTGGTGGTCAGGTACTTGATTTAGAATCAGAAGGGAAGACAGATATTTCCCTAGAAACGTTGAATTTTATTCATAATCACAAAACGGGTGCTCTTTTAGAAGCTTGCGTTGTTTGTGGTGGAATCATAGCAGGAGCATCATCTTCAGATGTGCAACGACTGACTCGCTATTCCCAAAACATTGGGCTTGCCTTTCAAATTGTTGATGACATTCTAGATATTACTCAAACCGACGAGCAATTGGGCAAAACTGCTGGAAAAGACCAACAGGCTCAAAAGGTGACTTATCCTAGCCTTTGGGGACTGCAAGAATCAAAACAAAAAGCTCAACAACTTATTGAGGATGCTTGTGCCGAATTAGAACCCTTTGGAGATAAAGCTTTGCCTCTAAAGGAATTAGCGCACTTTATCATCAATCGTACGCATTAAACAAACGATAAATGATGAATCATGAATGATAAAAACGGGACTGCTTTACATTTTCTCATTTATCATTCATAATTCATATCTCTTTTTATAATTCATCATTCAGAATTTATAACTTTTCATTTCATCAAAATAGCATGCAGGACATAAGCCACATATTAGACAACCGAGTGTTGTGGGTTGCTGTGGGAGCTTGTTTGATGGCTCAAGCATTAAAGCTTGTCATTGAACTCGTCAAGAATCGTAAACTGAACGTAAATGTTTTAGTGACAACTGGAGGTATGCCTAGTGCTCATTCTGCATTGGTAACAGCTCTTGCAACCGGAGTCGGGCAAACTCTTGGCTGGGCTTCCTCAGAATTTGCAGTGGCAGCGGTTTTTGCCATTATCGTCATGTATGATGCTGCTGGAGTTCGTCAAGCTGCTGGAAAGCAAGCCCGTATTCTGAATCAGATGATTGATGAATTGTTTCACGAACACCCAGAGTTTGATGGCGATCGCCTCAAAGAACTACTAGGACACACACCTGTCCAAGTTATTGTTGGATCGGCGTTGGGTATAACTATTTCGTGGTTGGCCAAATCAACCGGCGTATTAATTGTCAGTCCATAATCCATCAAAAAAGTGACTACATTTTGCTGAGGGCTACTGCAAACGCACGGCTGAACGCAGTAGCATCACTTTACGACTATCTACAAGTACGGCAAAAAAACCTTGTTCGCTCAGCTTCTTCAGCGTGCTATATGCTTCTTTTTGGTTAGTCGTGTAAGTAGCTAGCAAATAAGGGCGTTGTCCGTAGGAAACAAAACCCACATCTCCTTTCACAGCATCCCGCACTTTGTTCGCAAGTTCTGGTTGGTTATAATAATCTACTAATACAGCCAAACCTTCTCCCAAACGTTCGGGTTTATAGCTAACAGTCTGAATCGGCGGTGCTGGTGTGACTGTATTCTGTTTCTGTGCGACTTCTGACGGTCGGGTGGTGATTATAGCAGATAACCCAGCAATATTGTTGATATACCTCGCCCAACTATTCGCATCATCTATCTTGTTAAACCCACCAATCCGCGTCACTGTGTCTTTGATATATCGACAGATGGTTGTCTTAGTAGTAGGCGGTAAGGCTTGACGTAACTGCTTCTGATTTTCTGTTGTTGGACTATTAACCAACAAAAGATACTCACCAGCATTAGGAGGTTGACAGACAGGAAGCTCTTGCTGTTGAGCATAAGCAGAATTCATCCCACTACTTAACCCAATAATAGCTAGCACTAAACCACTCACAAAAGTATTTGGTATCTGAAATTTTTGAACAACAGTCTTATACATAAAAGTTTATTGATTTTTCTCAACAGATTATATTGAGTTATTAGTCAATAGTCTATAGTTTAATAACTAGTAACTAATGACTAATGACCATATATTTAAGATACAGCAGCAACAGATGCCAACGCATCAGGGATTTCTGGTACAGGAGCTTGAAATTCGCCTGTCAGGACATATTCTAATCGAAGTTTTAACCAGGTAATAAATTGGGGATTCGTGGAAATAATCGCCACTGCTGGTTGAGGACATTTTGCCTTAACTTCTGACATTTGGGATGCTTCCAGAAAAGCTGGTTGCCTAACCACCCAAAAATCAATTTCTTTCTCTTGTTCGTGGTAGTGACGAGTGCGTTCCTTGAGAACTTCCTCCATTGGTTCTTCTTCAAGAAGAAAGCGTTGACTTGCCAAAACGTAATAGTATTTTTGCATTTTCATCCTTTGTTAATCAGTGATGGTAAGACACATACAGATTGCGCTGTGTCTTACACAATAACTAAAACATAAAGTACCTGATTTAGGAATGGAAGGGACAACCACCTTCTAGCTGTTCGACAGTTGTTTGTTTATGAGAGCTTGTTAGCTTTTTTAGGAAGAGACTGTTGTCGAAGTAGTGCTCTATGGAAAGAACTTTCAAGTCATCAGTGACACGCGCCAAGCTTAGACCGATGACTTCTACCGTCTCTCCTGTTGGTGTATAGTCTTTATATGTACCGCTAAAAGTTCCCCAATGTCGCCATTTAAACGTAACATTTGGTGGACCAGAGAAAACCTCAAGCACTTCCCATAAAAATCCTTTGGGAAATGCAGTATGGAAAAGATTGGCTGATGATTCAAAGTTTTCCTCAGATGCCTTGTATTCTTCTGTATCACCGATAAATAAATTATAAGTGCCAGCCTCTACCACATCTGAAGCTGTATAAACAGGGCCACCATTACTACTCATACGAAAGTGTTCGTTCACAACCGACAACCACTGCTGTGGGTTGGTTTTGAACGATGCTTCCATCTCAAAAGTTCTGACTAAGTTTTGGACAATTGCTTCTAGTGAACCTTCAGGAAAGTTGTATGTACTTTCTTTTGCAAGATTCTCTTTTGAGCGAGAGTAATCTGGAGGGGTTTGATAGCGCCACTGGGCGTCACGACTATGTGCAATGACTGTGTCTCTATCTTGTACCCAAAGTGGCGTATCGTTCGACTGTGTTGCGCTCATAAATAAATTATGGTCAGAAAATAATCATCGTATTGAACATACCAAAAACTTTCTGGATTTACGCAGTCGAACCCCAAAATAATTGAGTTATGCTGAGAGTTGTTACAATTGACCTCGCATCGCTAATTTCATCTCACGGACTGCTCTTTCCATACCAACAAGTGCTGAGCGACTAACGATGCTGTGTCCAATATTTAGTTCTTCCATCCCTGGTAGACAAGCCACAGAATAGACGTTCCAATAGGTGAGTCCATGTCCAGCATTCACTCGTAGCCCTGCATTTATTGCTTGCTCACACCCTTTAGATAAAAAGGCTAATTCTTGCTCGCGGCTAGTTTCATCCTGAGCCTCAGCATATCGCCCAGTGTGTAGCTCAATAAATTTTGCTTGTACCTTGACAGAAGCTTCAATCTGTGCAGGTTCGGCATCGATAAACAGACTGACAGGAATACCAGCGCTTTGCAATTTATCAACCACCTCACCTATTCTATCAATTTGACCGACAATATCCAGCCCGCCTTCTGTAGTGACTTCTTCTCGCTTTTCAGGGACTAAAGTAATGTAATCCGGTTTGATGTCTAGGGCAATAGCAACCATTTCATCTGTCGCCGCCATCTCTAAATTAAGATGCGTTCTCACTGTTTGTCGCAACAGGCGCACATCCCGTTCTTGAATATGTCGTCTATCTTCTCGCAAATGCGCCGTAATACCATCTGCACCTGCTAATTCTGCCAGTATCGCCGCCGCCACGGGATCTGGTTCCACCGTCCGCCGTGCTTGGCGAATGGTGGCGATATGATCAATGTTTACACCAAGTGTAGGCAACCCGATTATCCCCCTATACACAGTCCTCAGGTTTTGATCTTACAGTTGAATGGTAACTGTCTTAGAGGGTGTCTGAAAAGATTGAGTGGGTTCTCCCGCATCCCACTTGCAGCTTGATAGGAGCAATTAAGCAGCCGCCTGAGCAATTAATTGGTTAGCAATCTGCTGCGCTAAGTTAATTGGGATTGCAAATCCCAATCCTTGAGCACCTTGAATAATAGCAGTGTTCACACCAATGACTTGCCCTCGTTGATTCAGCAGTGGTCCACCTGAGTTACCAGGGTTAATCGCAGCATCCGTCTGGATAAACCCAACTCCCTGACCTCGGGAACCAAAAGCACGGCTAGAACGGTCTGTTCCACTAATAATACCGACTGTTACAGTGTTGTCTAAACCGAGAGGATTACCAATGGCGATCGCCCATTCCCCAGGTTTCAACTGGTCAGAATTACCAAGACTAACTACAGGCAGATTGTTAGCCTGTATCTGAACAACAGCCACATCAGTTGATCTATCCTGCCCCAAAACTCGACCTGTGAAACTCCGACCGTCTTTCAAAGTTACAGTCACCCTATCTGCTCCCCCAAGAACGTGAGCGTTTGTCAGAATCAGACCATTCGACCTAATAATGAACCCCGAACCTGTACCTCTTGCGACTCGTCTACCATTCGTATATGGATTTCTTAAAGTGCGCGTAGAGTCAATCCGCACTACAGCAGCTCCGGTTTTTTCTACCGCAGAAGCAACAAAGTTAGTATCTGTGTTGCCAATTGCCGCAGAGGGCAATTGAGCGATTGGTTGCTCAGACAGTACTGGATTTGTGGGCATCAAATGTACACCCAACAAAGCCGTCACAGCTCCAAGAGATACTAAAGACAAACTCGTGAGAGACTTTTTCAAAGAAACAAAAGAGGACATCGTAAATTTCCTATAAATAAAGATGATTTGAGACAGAATTATTGGAGACAAACGCCGTTTTCCTCAACCACATTCATTAGTTAGCGTTAACAATTTGCTTGACAATATTCTGCGCTACTTGAGTTGTTTCATTTAAAAGTTTTAGGTCTACGTTTTTATCATTTGGTGTGTGGTAATTCGGCTCTTGACCTCGGTAGAAAAACATGACTGGCACGCCCTTGTTTGCAAACGGTGCGTGGTCGCTACCACCAAAAGAGCCAAAAATTTTCACTTGCGGGTCAAGATTTCGTGCAAATTTCGTTAAAGATGACGTACCACCAATCCCCAATTGGTCGTTCACACCAACCATATCGAAATTGATCATAGCTTTCAGCCCAGAAAGAAACTGCGACTGTGCCTTATTGACAAAAGCTCGCGAACCGTGCAGCCCGTCTTCTTCAGCATCAAAGGCGATGAACCAAGCTTGACGAGCAGTCGGCGTACTAGATAGATTACGAGCAACAGCCAGGACAACTGCTGTTCCTGAAGCATTATCGTTTGCTCCCGGAGAACCAGGTACAGAGTCGTAATGTCCACCTAGAATAATTTTTGGCGCAGTCACACCTGCAAGATGTGCTATAATATTACGTCCTGTGACAACACGTCGCTGGGCATTCACATTCAAGTTGACATTCAAGGGTACACTTTGCACACGTTGAATTAAGGGATTACCTTCCTTACCGGAAAGAGCCAGAACAGGAATTTTTACCTCTTCACCAAGCGTTCCGTACACATCCCCTACTTGATTGTTGACAATCACTAAACCAACAGCCCCAGCAGCAGAGGCATTTTTCGCTTTTTCCGAAAAACGAATTTCACCGCGCCGGACAATGGCAACAGCCCCCTTAACATTCACTGCAGCAAAATCAGCTTTGCGTCCGACATTAGGAACCACTACCAGTGGCGCATTCAATTTTCCAGGGATTGTACCATTGAGCGCTTTCCCCTCAACTGTCGTTCCATCAACAGTCAAATTTGAGCCTAAGTCTTGAAACTTGGGATAAGTAAAAGTTTGGACTTCAGTCACATAGCCAGCTTTGCGATACTCTTCAATCAGATAAGCACTTGCCTTTTCCATGACTGGTGTCCCAGCCACTCGCGGACCAAGATTTACTAAAGCTTGCACATCTGCAAAAGTACGGTTGGACTCTTGAGCATTAACGACACTTTGAGACTGGATAACAACTCTTGCACGATTTGGCTGAGCAAAGCAAGCTGTAGGGAGTCCAACCAAAACAGCTACCAGCGCTGTTTGTAACCATAATTTTGCTTGTTTGTTTAGTAGAAGAATTGATTGGAATTTTGTGTTCGTCACCTTTGTACTTACAGTTAGAAATCGCAGAACCAGTGAACAGTGAACAAATAGTAAGCTAAAACACATATAACTTGCATAATTTAAAGTTTTGATAAAAAGCATCAAACTCTTTTATCTCTTACTCTGCGTCCTCTGTCTTGGAAAGCTCTGAGCCTCGCTCCTTTGAGGAGCTTGCGCTAACGGAGGAAACCTCCGCTCAGACTTTCCGCTGCGCCTGGAGCGGTTTAAAATGCAAATTAAATGTGGAACAGCTTTAGGACTTACGCAAAAACTCTTTTAAACTCTCTTAACTTCGTGCTCTTTGCGTCCTATGTCCTATGGCTAACGCCACGCTAGCCCCAAGAGGGGCGCTGCGCAAACGCTATCGGACACGCTAGCCCCGTTCGGGGGCGCTGCGCAAACGCTAATGCGGTTTATTTTTTCATTATTTTGCGTAAGTCCTGAGCTTAACTGACAACTGATAACTGTTAAACGTATGCAATGAGGCGACCACAAATAATTACACCAGTCCAAAGCACAAGGGAAATGATTGCGATCGCCCTCACCACTACTGGAGTTTTCACACCCCGGTTCCAAAACTTAACGGATTTCAAAGCCACTCCATGAAAAAAAGCCGCATTTATCCCAGTGGTACACAATAGCAAAAGCTTCAGACGAAAAGCTGGATTTGCTGCTATTTCAGTTGCATCCACTGCAAACAGGAGGAAACCTGATAGCACGACAACCGCAAAACTCAGGTAAGCCCAGGGCAAGAGGTATCGTGCCATATCTGTTACCAACAGGTGACGAGAGAAACCAAGTAACCTGAAATCGAACAAAGCAACTGAACCAAAGACAATGGCTAAACCAAGAATATGCGTTGTTTCAATCATTGGGTAAAGCCATAGCCACTGGCGAATTGCTGAGGACAAGGCACTGTTTTCTAACCACAACCACCAGCTTGTTTCAGCAAGGTTCATCAGCGTAGTTCTACTGTTTGTTTTCCTATAGTGATTCGTTCTGCTCTCATTTCACTCGTTTCAGTGCGATGAGGGTAGCCTACTAATCTCACTCGCTGCCCAACCTGCAAAGCGTTTTGGGCTAACCCACGTCTCTGCATTCTGGCAGGTGGTGCTAGGACTGCTTGCCATACTTTATTATCATCTGTTTTCACTTCTATTGTGGTGTGCGGATTATCGTACTTCACGTTCTGGATTTCCCCTGTCACATTGAGTGTTTGCTCGTTGTTGTACTCACTCCAGCCGTGGTGTGCGCTAGCACTTTCAGTTCCAGAAGCTAAGAAAGTCGCAATTGTTGCTGCAGTCAGTGCAGCCTGCACAAAACTTTTTTTGAGCATGGCTTTGTTTGCCTGTTGCTGATGATCCATGATTTGATTCCCCTGCTTTTCTTAAGTTTCGTACTGTTTTGCTCAGTTCACTTGCACAGTCTTTCCACCAATCGTGATTTGCGACGCGCCCATTTCGTTGGAACCATCATAAGCAGGCCATCCTACCACAGTTGCAGTTGACCCTACCTTGAGAAAGCTTCGGGTTAATCCTCGCCGTTGTGCTTGGGTAGGTGATGGTAAGTCAATCCTCCAAACCCGTTTAGAGTCTCCAGTTGTTTGAAGCTGCATACGAATGTGAGGATTCGCATATCTGACTGCTTTAATCACCCCTGTGATTGTCCGTGGATGTCCAACATCATAAGTTGTGTCATAGCCGTGGTGTGCTGCTACCTTCCCAGCAAAAGTAAGGCTCACAACTACGGTCATTATGGCTATCCAAAAGAACTTAGAGCGCTTTGCAATCATACGTTTGGCGGTGCTAAGTTTTGTGAAAGAATTCAGGTGTGTTATGCGATCCCACCTCGAATCCCTCCCTATTAGCGGGACAGGATGTCGCAGATGGAGTAAAGTTTTAAAGTTATCGTGGATGATAAACCAAACATAATATGACAGAAATGTGAGATTCTTGTTATTTCTTATTGTGAGAGGCAAGTATGACAAAAAAATGTCAGTCCCTGCTAGGTAGGAATGAAAAATTAAACTTCTTATCGCTCTACTTTAGAGGTAGTTCAATTTGAAAGGTTGAACCTTGCCCAAGGAGACTCTTTGTCGTAATCTGTCCTCGGTGGGCTTGGACAATTTGTTGGGCGATCGCCAGTCCTAAACCAAAGCCACCTGTTTGACGCGATCGCGCTGTATCAACCCGATAAAACCGTTCAAAGATATGGGGTAAATCTTCCTCAGGAATCCCAATACCATTATCTTCTACCTGAATAATGGCTCTGTGCGATTGTGTCAAGAGTCTGAGTGCAACTGTACCACCCTCAGGAGTGTACTTAAAAGCATTGCTAAGTAAATTTACAATCGCCTGTTTTAACAAATCTGGATCAGCTTTTAGGCTAACAGGTGACTGGGGTAAGTCAGAAGTCAAATTGAGATTTTGTGCAACTGCTAGTTGCTGATACTCTTGAGCTATAGATTGCAGGAGTCCAACAAGGTCTATACTTTTTAATATTGCGTTATCTAACGGTCCATCCTGACGAGCAAGAAACAACAGATTATTAATGAGATTGCTCATTGATTTCGCAATCTCCGTAATATTTTCTAGACGAAAACGCTGCTCTAATTCATCCTGTGGAGGCATCAAAGCCACTTGTGCATTACTTAAAATAGCAGCTACAGGAGCGCGTAACTCATGAGAAGCATCAGCAGTGAAGCGTTGTAGTTGTTCGTATGCCCGACGAGTTGGTTGCATCGCAAGTCCCCCTAAAAACCAACCAGTAATACCTATCGTGCCTAAAGTTACTGGTAAGCCTATTGTCAAAAATAATCTTGCTCGATTTAAGTTTTTACGTAGAGGAGTCAGAGAGACAGCAACTTGAACATAACCAATCAACACATTATCTTGTATAACTTGTGACGTTAGTTCTCGAAACCATTCTTTCGTAGTAGAAACTCCATTGCGATTCCTACTGATTTTAATAGTTTGAAAACCAGGAGCAACAGTTAATTTTTTTGAACCAGACACACCAGTAGAATCAACTAATTCTCCATTGAATTTGTACAACCGAACATACGCCAAGTCATTGTTAATTGGTGGTAGTGTATCATCAAAAATTGGATTATCTCTTCGCTCAAACTGAGTTCGTTTGTTATACAGCTTGTACAGTGAAGTTCTGGCAATAGCTTTGCTATCAGAATAAAGTCTCTCATCAAAAGTCTGAAGCTGCTGTTGAACAACCAGGTAATATGCTATGCCAGCAAATGTGATGAAGATGCTCCCCATCGATATTGTAAATAAGTATGCCAAATTGCGACGGCTACGAACAAACATAATTAGTCAAGAGTCAAGGTCATTTCATCTTTCGGGAGCATCAAGCCGATAACCCATAGCATAAACATTTTCTAGCCAATCTTTTGCTCCAACTGTTTGCAGGCGTTGTCGCAGTCGGCGCACCAGTGTTGTCACAGCATTACTTTCTGGTTCTGTGCCCCATCCCCAAAGAGCTTGTTCTATTTGATGATGAGATAGAATTTGACGAGGATGGCGCATCAAGTACTCCATGAGTTGAAATTCTCGACCAGATAATTGAGCCGTGAGTTGATTTCGCTCAATAGTCAGGTTATTGAGATCCAAATGTAAATCTGCCAAACTAAGTTTGTCTCCTTGCCAAAGTGGCGATCGCCTTCTCAAAGCCCTCACCCGTGCTAGCAGTTCGACAATATCAACTGGTTTTACTAGATAATCATCTGCTCCAGCATCTAAACCATAAACTTTATCTGATGTCGTGTCCTTAGCAGTTAGTATCAGTACTGGGGCAGTTTTTCCAGCCCGTCGATATTCCTGACAAAGGTCAACACCACTGACTTTAGGAAGCATCCAGTCTAAAATCAGCAAATCATAATCTTTTTGAGATAAGAGCCACTGGGCTGTTTCTCCATCTTCGATCGCATCAATGATATGTCCTGCTTTAGTGAGCGCAGCTCGCAGTGGTTCTAATTGAGCTGGGTCATCTTCCACTAGTAAGATTAACATGGGGCGATCGCTGCTGTTGTTTTTTCTCTATCCTAGTGTACGTAGTCTCTGTAAAGTAGACCTAGTTAATCTATGCTCCAATCCCGATGGTTTAAGATTTTACGTTTTTTGGGATTAGAGTTTTGGCTACCCCTACCATTGCTTGGATTGGCTTTTTGGGTGGGGAGTGGATTTGTGATGGACACTATATTGCTGCGCGATCATCAATCAACAAATCCCTTAAAAGTTGAAACATTATTAGCAAAGCAATCCCCAACACTGGTACTATCGATTACAGTTCAAATCAAAAAGCATCAAGGTATTTCTAGAGTTAGAGTCAAAACAGCGTCCAAAGCGCAAAAAAAACTAGAATTTGAATTTCCTATCACAGAACTTAGTGCTTTGGAAGCAGCAATTAGCAAAGAGTTACGATTGCCAATCGATGATGTGAGAAAGTTGATGCGCGCATCAAACTAAAAATGAATATTAAAACAGTACACAGTGACCAGTGAACAGTACACACTGATCACTAATAACTGATAACTAACAACTGGTAATTGGTAACTGGTAATTGGTAACTGGTAACTGATAACTGGTAACTGTTACAGCACATTTCAAGTAAATGAAGTACACTACTGAAGTCTAAAAGGCAGATAGAAAGCTCTTTTTACTTCTGACCGGAGGCGGAGCTTTCCTTGCTCCGCTCCTGACTCCTGACTCAGGAATTGCTGCTGTAATATATTTTGTGTGTTCTTTGCTGTGTCTATAAACCGGAATATTGAGAGGTAATTTATAAACTCAGATCTTGCACCTAACCGTATAAGCCCGGACTTAGTCAAAAGCAGCGCAAGAAAGTTACACGATTTTTCTTGTCTTTTCTCAGGAAAATAAGGGCTTAGGTTTCGTACTGAGTTTTAAAATTCAATCAACTTTTCTTGGTGCAAGATGTGAGTAAAGTAAATATTAAGTAGGGTGTGTTACGGCTAT
>NZ_QMEA01000016.1 GCF_012912105.1 Brasilonema sp. UFV-L1 | reverse complement strand
CCCCTCGCCTTTAGGCAGGGGTGTTGACCATCTGTTAGCACCCTCTTGACTTCAACTTCCTTGCCATCGACTTCAAGCTTTTCAAACCTGGTATTTTCCGGATTCTCAGTCCATTGGCTGAATTGACGTAGTTTATTGAGTGAGTATGCTTTGCAGTATTTTCCCATTGTTGCCATATTACCACCTCTTTCAACAGTTTTTAGCAATCAATTATCATTGTTGACATGATGAATATACATTTATTCGGAGTGGAAAAATTCAAAAGTGACCATTCTAGAGACCTCGAAAAGAATAATTTATAATTCTGATTTTTGCATTTGCATTGTACTGAGATTTGTAAATTCTATAAATGTTAATGCAAATGTTAGTAACAAAAACAAAATATCGGCAAACATCATTCCATAATATGTACCCCTCACTCCCAAACTTTTGGCAAATATTAGTATCAACGGCACCTTGAAAACTAGACTCCTTAATAAAATTACTATGAAGACAATTTGACCTTTACCTATAGATTGAAAGAGAGTATTACCAAAAAAAGCTAAAGGCCATAGCGGTGTTAATATGTTGAATAGCCGAAAATTTAACACATCATTGTTTGTAAAATCAACATCGGGCAGAAGTAACCATAGAAATGTTTTTGGTGATAATTGTAGAGGTATCCATATTAATATTAACAAAAGAGTTCCAATGATTGCAAAAGTCAAGTAGGCTTTCTTAACCCTGGCATAATTTCTAGCTCCATAATTCATACCAATTATAGGTTGTAATGCTTGTGTAAACCCAATGATGGGAATCAATATAAATGAACCTACTTTCCCCGTTGCTCCGAAGAAGGCAATATCATTATATGTCCCGTAATTAGAGATAGATTGAAAAATCACAAAACTTTGAACTAATTCCATGACTGGATAAAGTAGCGCTGATATTCCCACTGATAAGATTGCAGGTAGTAAATCTATTGCTACTAAGTTTTTGAAATTAACAGAGATAGAACTTTTACCAGAAATAAAATAAGTTAAGTTGACAATACTATAAACAACCATCGCCATAACTGTAGCAAGGGCAATTCCCTGAATACCCCAATGAAAGATACTAATAAATATGAAATTTAAGGAAATGTTAACGATGACAAAAATCCAGTCAAATACGGTAGATAGTCTAATTTTGCCTTCTGATTTGATGATCTGGCTAGACGCTACCGCTAGGATTAAAAATACTGAACCTAGCGTATAAGTCTTAAAAAATTCTGCGCCTACAGAGGCAACTTCACCACTTCCTGCCATGAATACAATTAATTCTTCACCAAAGCTGTAGCCAATGATTGTGATCGCAAAGGAGATCGCAACACTCATTACCGTTAAGTTGCTAAATATTTTAGACTGAGTTTTGATATCTCCAGAACCAATGGCTCGACTAAGAACAGAGGCAGAACCTACCCCAACTAAGAGAGCAAATCCGTTTACTATGCCTGTAAGCGGCAATGCAAGTGAGATACCAGCCAGAGCAGTTTCACCAATGAATTGCCCTGCAAATAAAGCATCAAGAAAACTGTTTAAGCTAAGCATTAATATTCCCAGAATACTGGGTATTGATAATTTGAACATTAATTTAATCAAATTACCTTGAAGGATTTCCTCTGTAATTTGAGATTGTTTTTGTGAAGTCATTTATTTACTCAACACCTTCATTCTTTGGCATCAATTGACGGGTGGATTCCGGCGACGATGGGCTACCAAACCTTTACAAACCTTTGCAGAAGCCTTAGAAGCATTCCGTACCGCAGTAGAATTTCGCTTTGTTCGTTGGTTAAATACGCATATCGACTGACAATCTAGCACATCACTTTTGCGACCAGGGACAGTCTTGACATAATGAGCATTAACGAGTTTGACTTCAAATCCACGGCTTTCTAAAATTTGAAACACAGCTATCCAATACACCCCTGTGGATTCCATCGCCACAGTTTCAATCCCACAATGCTTCAACCAGTCAGCCATTGCATATAGTTCCGCCGTAAAACAACCAAAACTGCGTACACATTCACTGTCACGTCCAGCTGGCACACTCACCCAATGTCTATCTGCACCAATATCAATACCAGCAGCATTATGGTTGATGGTGGATAAACTGGCATCGTGTGATGAAGGCGATCGCTTTTTTCGGTTCATGTTACGTTTAGAGTATCGTTGCTTACCTTCAGTACAAAGGGTGTACCCTGACCCAGGTGTGATGTATAAATCTAATCTTCGCGCCCGGGATAGTGACAACAGCCACTTCACCAATATTTTCACCAAAATCACCTAGAACCAAGCTCACATACGGGCGAATAACGCACCATTGTATCAACGGTCTTAACTGTCAGGACACTTATTTAGTGTAAGATTTTTCGACTCCAAATTCTCAATGCTTGTGTTTCTTTCATATTTCGCTGGCGATCGCCGTCTGTGGGAGGCTCACATCTTGTACCAAGAAAAATTGATGGTACTTTATCACTCAGTATGAAACTAAAAGCCCTTTATTTAGCGAGAAAAACCAAGAAAAATAATGTAGCTTTATCGCACATATTTTTGGTTTGTACGGGCTTATACGGTTAGGTGCAAGATGTGAGTTTAGAAATTTATAAAGTCCCAGTAAGGAAAATCACAGCGACTTACGAAAAAGATTATATAAAAAATTTTCAAATTTTGACAATTCTGGATGACGTAATTGCAGTGACAAAACTACTCGTTCTTTCTGACTTCTATTCCAGACTTCATGCTCAATGCTCTGATCGAAAAATAAAGTTTTCCCTTCAGTCCAACTCCGCGTTTCACTTCCGACCCTAAATCCGCAATTTTCTGGAATTATTAATCCCAAATGACAGCCAATATAAGTATTTGCACCATCATGGTGTGGAGGTAAGAAAGATCCTGGCTTTAAAACAAAAATTACAGCCTCTTCAAAAGGATCCATAAAAGATTCTAGCTTAGACAAAATATTTACAGTTTTTGGAAAGAAATCTCTGGCTTCTTGAGTAAATTTACCATCAATCCACAAGAAAACGCGTAACCACTCATCTTTTGTGTAAAATGCAGGTAGTTCAATGTCAGTAATGTTTCCATAATTTGAACGATAATCAATTTTATCAATGACTGGAGTTAAGAAATTACTTTTATTAGGGATACTCATTAACCACTCACTTTTTATGTCTTTAGCACCTTCTTCAAGGAGATTTTTCACTATTTTTAAAACCTCGTAATCATCAGGTTCATACCAAGGTTTAGAAGGAAGATCAAGATATAAAAATAACGCTGGTTTTTGTTGCGTATTCCAATCATCAATCTTTATATCTATCAGCCCAAGATAAAATTTTAAAGACTTTGAAAATCTATGAATATTACTTTTTGGAAACAAAAAACTTAATAATTTAAGTAGCAGGAAAAATATTTTTATCTTTACCTTATCCAACTTAGACAATGCTACTCTATTATTTTGGATAGATACCTTATATTCTTGATATTCTTGCAAATTAGTCACTTTTCTTTTCCTCCATTAAAAGTTTGCTTTTATCGAGTGATAGAAGCATTTTCTTTTTCAGCAAAGTTAAGGATCATCCTTAACTCATGTTAATGAGTTGACCATTAATTGTTGCAGAAGTGTAGGCGAACGCCATTTGGAACAAGTTAAAAGAACGTTGGGAATATTGATGGGGTATCGGCGATTGGTTAGAGACTATGAGTTAAGCTGTCACGCATTTAACTTGCAATAACAGCATTGCCTTTATTCTTAATCTTTCTTTTCCATGTTTTAAGTACAAAATTCAAAAAAATAGTGTTTATAATTACTGAAAAAAGCACTTTCTGTATCTACTATGATACGGTTTGAGGGCACTAACTAGTAACTTACGTTATTACCTCAAACATCAGAGACGTTTATCTACCTTGCCATGATCCGGATCATGGTGAGGCGATTAGCATAAATTTTGACCATTCAAAACTTTTCAGACATCCTCTTAACTAAATGGCTAACGCGATACTGCTTTATTGCTTCTAATTCCATTTCTTTTGCTGAGTTCAATGCAGTCATAACCTCTCCACAAGCTTCTATTCTGGCTTCATAGATACCGTTTGTACCACTATGTGGATCTGCAAAATCAATCCGAACTTGTGCCCAGTCAGGCTCCTGTCCTTCAGCAACTTCTTCCATCGCAAGCACTTTACCTGCTTTCAAGTAGTCAACCCAAGTCCAGCCCAACTGCATCCAGATTTCGCGTTCAGCGATTTGCTCAAACTTGGTTAAACCCGTCCATCCTCGGTAGAATTGACGCAAGCCTGAAGCTGAACCATTTCTGTCTACTAGTAAATCCAGTACTTCTGGTTCTAAATGTCCCCATAAGCATCCTTGGGGTAAATCAACTAGAGTGGGTGCAAACTGATGACCTCCAAAATGAGTCGTTTGCCACACTCTTAACTTTCCATTAGAAGCAGACGCATATTCCTTGCGTAACTGACGATACAAGGGAGTTCCGAATCTACCACAGGCAAGATCAACTTGAGCATGGGTGCAAACCATGAGTTCGCGGATATGACTGGTTTGTTGTTGATAGTGCTGAAACTTTGATAAATCGTTGGGCTGTTGCATTAACTGCTTGAGTATTGCCGTAACCAAGGCAGTTGCTTCCCCCTCTGGAACGACAAACTCCTGTTTCTCAAACTGAGAAAACAGCATGTCTTGACGATAGTAGTACAGCACGCGGGCAAAGCCGGGGTGAGAGTACTCGCGATCAGGAGCAATCAACATTGGTCTGAGCTTGACCCCATGCTTGACAGTTAGCTCTTGGAACAGACCTATCAATGGCTTGATAGTTGGATTTTCCTGAAAAAGTTCTTGAGGCCAAGGTTGTGGAATTTCCATAATCAGCCAATGGTCGCAAGTACCTGCTGTACCAATCGGGTCTTCTCCGTTAGCTTTGGAAACCAACGAGCAAAAACGACAATCTGTCAGGGGAAGTTGATTGGTCTGTTGAGTTTGCATATTTACTATCTGTGGCTCAATATAATTTTTAATCCAATCCCAACTTTTTTCGCATATTACCAAAATAATAATTGTCATAAAAATACTGATGTGGAAGTAACCTTTTACATAGAGCAAAAAGCTTACTTTCCCATGGTGATTGCGTGACAAAATATTGTCTTTTAGGTTTGCGAGCTTCCAGTGCTTCCAAAATCACATCTATCACTTTTTCAGGCGGTAAACTTCCACTGCGATTTGCTTTTGCCCCTAGTCGCATAAATATTGTAAAATTTTTACCATATATAGTTTTAGCTTCGGGTGACATATTAGCTAATACTTTTTGGTGATTTGCCTCTACTTTGTCAGCCTGCTCTGGGGTCACTATTGCCGATGGTAAGATAGAAAGAACCTCAATCCCACTAGAACTCAATTCCATTCGCAAAGAATCTGTAATTGCCTCAATTGCAATTTTGGAAACAGATAAAAGTCCTCTATAAGGTATGGTGAATCTGCCGCAAATCGCACTGATATTAATAATTCGACCTTTGGCTTTTCGGATCATTGGTAAGAATGCTTGTGTAACTGCAATTTGACCAATAACATTGACTTCAAAATTCCATCTGATATCATCTATCGGAATACATTCTAATGGACCATCTACCCCGACATATGCATTATTAATTAATGCGAATAATCCTTCATCACCGCTCGCCAGTGAGACAAATTCCGAAGCAGATTTAATTTGTTCCGCTTTTGTGATGTCTAGGATAATAGGTGTTAAATCACTAGATGCAGCCTGCTTTAGTGACTCAGCGTCTTTTTCCGTGCGGACTCCGGCAAAAACACGATACCCTTGCTTGTCTAGTGAAAGCGCAGTTGCTCGACCTAGACCTGTGGATGTTCCTGTAATGATGACAGCACCTTTATTACTTTGAGTCATACCTACTTCCTCCATTTTGAAATATATTTTTTCGCTTGAAAAGGGTGAAATTACAAATTTGGCAAATGTTTACGGAACGGAATCAAAAACTAAATTCAGATACTAAACTGAACCAAAAACCAATGGCTGCGACTGTCCTTGATGCTGACGCCGACCATACATGACCATCTTGACGCCGCTGGCGGGATAACAAATTAAACCTCCAAATTTGGGGCGTTCTGGATGCTTACTGACTAGACCTAATTGATAGCGTGAAAGAATCGTCGCCAATACCAGCTTCATTTCAAATAGGGCAAAAGTTGCTCCGATACAAACACGAGCACCGCCGCCAAAGGGAAGAAATTCGTAGTTTGAAAATTGTTTTTCCAAAAAGCGTTCTGGCTTGAACTCCTTCGGCTGTGGATATAAATCTTCACGCTGATGCGTCAAATAAATATTACCAATGAGCACCGTACCCGGACTCAACTCATAGCCCATTACCTCAACTGGCGACTCTACCAACCTCGGAAACGTGAATAACTGAGTTGGGTAAATTCGCAAAACTTCGTTACAAACAGCATTGAGGTAGGGTAAAGCAACAATGCTCATGGGATCTGGGGATTCACCAAGGCGATCGAGTTCCTCAAGCAGTCGCTCACGTACAGAAGGTAAACGGTGAATCCAGTACAAAGACCACGCTAAAGCAGTTCCTGAAGCATCTTGAGCAGCAAATATAGGTGATAATAGGAGGTCGCGCACCTCTTCATCACTTAATGGTTCACCTGTTTCATCACGAGCAACTATGAGATCCGAAAGGATGTCAGTACGTGAAGAATCTGCTTGCTCGCGTCGTTCTTGGACTGAAGCGTACAGTGATTGGAAAAGTTCTCGCCTCAGGTGAAGACGGTATCCCGTTGGACTCCACTGACCTAAATCCTGTTGTCCAAAAGGAAGTTTTGTGAGGATCTCAAATAGAGGAGATTGCGAATATTTGATTATAGAAGCAAATAGATGCTTGATTTTGTCATAGCGCTCTCCCTCACGTAATCCCATCACAACCTCAATACCCACCCGGAGGGTGATATCTTCGATGGTAGGGTAAGCAACGAAAGGTTTTCCAATCGCCTGTTGACTGATGATTTTTTCTGTGAGCTCACAGATACGTCGCCCACAGGCTTGCATCCGCTCTCCGTGAAAAGCTTGCATTAAGAGCTTGCGCCGATGTTTATGGCGCAAACCATCCAGTTGAAGGACTCCTTGGTTTCCTGTACCCGGAGCGAAACTTCTGTTTAATGCGCCCCTAGCTGTAATTTCTTTAGTATTAGTGAAAATCTGCTTAATCCCTAAGGGATTGCTAATATGCACTGTTGGTGTAGAACCAGACATGATGGTCACCATGTCACCATAACGTTTGTAAACAGCATCCATATAGCCAAAGGGATCAGCCTGGAATTGCTGGTTCAACAGCCAACTAGGGGTTTTCGGTCCTGCGGGTAGTGTCATCGATATATACTCCCGTCCTTTATACTACACTATACAGAGCATTATCAATACAAATTCTCAATTCCTTGGCTAATTCTTGAATATTCGGTTCGACGAACATCGAGAAATGATCCCCTGGAACTTCAACAACTTGAATAGGTTGACTGGAACATTTCCCCCAACCTAATAAAGGGTCATCAGTATGAAATTCTGGACTTTCAAAGTCATGAATAATTTCCTCTTTTGCTCGAATGAGAGTCATGGAGTAAGGATAAGCCTGCGGAACGTAATCTCGCATAGCTTGGACATGAGCTTTAAATAATTTGTAATAGCTCAGAAAATCTTTAATTTCTGTATCGCTAAAGATGAAATTAGCTTTTTGATTCACCAAATGAAATTGTTCATCTACAGACAAATCTCTGAGTTCCTCAAAAGGAAGAGAAAAGTCTATGTTATTATTAGTTTTTATCGATTCCGCCATGCGGAGTAAGAATTTTGCATCATCATCTTCCGCTGGTTGAATAACAGTTTCTGGTAAAATAGCATCAATAACAACTAATAAATCTACTGTTTCACCTTGTCTTTGCAATTGCTGTGCCATTTCAAAGGCAAGGACACCACCGTAACAAAAACCTCCTAAAAGATAAGGACCATTCGGTTGCACCTGACGAATTTCTTGGAGGTAGCGAACTGCTGTTTCCTCCACCGAAATAACTTCTGGTTCCTCCTCGTTAGGAGTATGTTGCAAGGCATAAAATGGATAGTCCTCACCAAGTCTTCTGGACAAATTAAAGTAGTGACGAACACCTCCACCAGCGCCATGCATACAAAAGAAAGGAATTTTAGAACCAGAAGACTGAATTGCAACCAGATGAGAATTGGAACTCTCACGGGCTGGCTCTTTGACAATAGTTGCTAGTCTTTCAATAGTCGGGTTTTCAAAAAGAGTAGATAGGGGAAGATTATGCCCAAATCTATCATGAATTTGAGCCATTAAGCGAACAGCTAAAAAAGAGTGACCACCTAAGTCAAAGAAGTTATCTGTTACTCCAATCGGACTAGTATTTAGGAGATTTTCCCAAGTTTTCACCAAAGCTAATTCCGTAAAATTCCGGGGAGCAATGAACGATGGAGTAGCGTTTAGTCGAATAAAATCGTCAGTCGGAAGTGCTCGCTTATCTACTTTGCCATTGGGTGTCAGTGGGAGGGCATCTAATACCACGAAACCAGATGGTATCATGTAATTCGGCAGTTTCTGTTGCAAGGAGTGCGACAATTGTGACACGATGTCTTGCTTATCCGTGACGACATATGCAATCAGACCCTTTGAGCCTTGAGCATCATCAGCAGTGATGACAATAGATTCTCGGACATCTGGATGTTGTCCAATTGCAGCTGCAATTTCTCCTAATTCCACCCGGAAACCACGGATTTTAACTTGGTCATCACGGCGACCAAAATACTCAAGATTTCCATCGTTAAGATAACGCACCAAGTCACCAGTTTTATAAAGCTTAGTTCCTGGAACAAAAGGATTATCAATAAACCTTTCTTGAGTTAATTGTGTCCGATGCAAATATCCATTTGCCAATCCATCACCACCAATATATAATTCTCCAACAACTCCCACAGATGTTGGTTGCAAATGGCTATTCAATACATAGACCTGAGTATTGTCAATCGGACGACCGATGGGAATACTAGTTGCTTGTTTTGGCAATAAACTTGTGTCATAGTAAGTCACATTAGCAGAAACTTCTGATGAGCCATAGAGGTTTATTAGCTTTGCAAATGGCATTAATTCTTGAAATGTTTGAGCTAAACTAATAGACAGCGCTTCCCCACTCGTTATCCAGAGTGTTAAATGCGATAAATTCTTAATCAGATGACTGTAGCTATCCAGAAGTAAGCGCAGCAGTGAAGGAACAAGTACGATACGCGTAACTTTGTGATGTGCTAGAGTTTCTATGAACAATTGTGGATCTTTTACAATTACATCTGGAATAATAACAGTAGGAATGCCGTGAAGTAAGGGAGCAAATATTTCCCATACTGAGTCTACAAAGCTAATCGCTGTTTTCTGACAACAAACCTCTTGTTTTGTAAAGGGATAGGTTTTCCATAACCAGTGTAAGCCATTGACTGTACCGCGATGAGTTCCGAGAACACCTTTAGGAGTTCCAGTAGAGCCAGAAGTGTAGATAACATAGGCGAGATTATCAGCTTTTGACAGATTGGTAGGGTTTTGCTGACTTTCTCGACTAATTTCGTCAAAGTGGATGTCCAAGCAAACGGTTTTAGCTGAAGAAGTCGGTAGCTTTTCTAAAATCTCGTGTTGGGTGATTAACACCTCGGCTTGAGAATCAGAAAGCATGAAACCAAGACGTTCTACCGGATAACTTGGATCGAGAGGAATGTATGCACCGCCTGCTTTGAGAACAGCTAAAATTCCCACAATCATTTCTATGGAACGTTCCAGACAAATGGCGACGAGGGTTTCTTCTGTGACACCTTGTTTTTGTAAATAATGAGCAAGCTGATTAACTCTTTGGTTGAGTTGACGATAAGTCAGTTGTTCTGATTGACTAATTAAAGCTAACGAATCAGGAGAATGTTCAACTTGGTGTTCAAATAATTGATCAAGGGAAGTATCTTGAGGATAATCTGCGCTCTTTTGATTCCACTCAAATAATAGTTGCTGTCGCTCAAGAGATGTGAGTGGTGATAATTCACAGATGCGCTGTTCTGGATTTGCAACAATCCTTTCCAATAAAGTTTGGAAATGAATTATGAATCGGGTAATTGTTGCATCCTCAAAAATGTCTGTATTATATTCCAAAAACCCTGTTAATCCCTGTTGAGATTCAGACATCGACAGGAAAATATCCAACTGTGCTGTACCGCTATCGAACTGCAAAGTACGCAAAGTTAAACCAGAAACAGATTGCACAGATGTTGGAGTGTTTTGCAAGACAAACATCACCTCATACAATGGATTTCGGCTTAAATCACGCTGTGGTTGTAATTCCTCTACAAGCATCTCGAAAGGTAAATCCTGATGTGCATAAGCTGATAAAGTACACTCACGCACCCGATGTAATAGTTCCTGGAAGCTGGGATTACCACTGAGGTTATTACGCAACACCAAAGTATTCACAAACAAACCCAGCATTCCTTCTAGTTCGGATCGGTTCCGGTTTGCTATTGGAGAACCAATGAGAATGTCTTCTTGCTCTGTGTAGTAGTATAGCAATATATTAAATGCTGCCAGCAGAGTCATAAATAAAGTGGCGTCTTCTCGCTGGCTCAATTGATTGAGTGCATCTGTCAGGGTTTTGGAGAAGGTAAAATATTGCTTTGCACCGGTAAAGGTGGTAAGATTTGGTCGTGGACGGTCTGTTGGTAACTGTAGGACAGGTAATTCACCCTTTAGTTGTTGTTTCCAGTAATTGAGTTGAGTTTTGAGTAGTGTACCTTGTAGGCGATCGCGCTGCCAAATTGCAAAATCTGCATATTGAATAGGGAGTTCAGGTAAACCAGAAGGTTGATTTGTAGAGAACCCTGCATATAATGTTGCCAACTCCCGTAAGAATACACCAATAGACCATCCATCTGTAATAATATGGTGCATGGTCAAAAGGAAAACGTGCTCTTGTTCACCCAAGCGCAATAAAGTTGCTCTGACCAGAGGTCCAGTCGCTAAATTGAAGGATTTTTTGGCTTCAATAACTGCAAGTTGTTTAATCTCTTCTTCCCAATTTTGACCAGATAAATGTTCTAGGTTGATAATGGGTAAATCCCAAGTTAATTCGGGCGCAATCTCCTGTACTGGTTGTCCATTGACAAGTGCAAAAGTCGTGCGCCAAACTTCATGACGCTTGAGAATTTCATTAAGACTTTGCTGTAGTGCTGTAATATTAAGCTGTCCGGTTAAATGAAAGGCACTTGGAATATTGTAGAAGGAACTCCCGTGGTAAAGTTGGTCAATAAACCACAGCCTTTGTTGGGAGAAAGACAAGGGAATATTGTTGGAGTTTTGACGTTTGGGAATAGTATCAGCTTGAAATTTTCCTCCCTTCCATTTTTCCAGAAGAGCTTTCTTGGCAGGTGATAAGTTAGAGTATTTTTTATCCATTGCTGCGTCATAAGTCATGAAAACTTAACTAATTACGTTTGTCTTCTTTTTAAGCTAGATAATCACAAATAATAATTAACCCCTATTAACCCAGAAACTCTATCATTTTACTATCATGTTATAGACAGTTTACGACAAATAAAGCACGTAAAAACATCTCTTGCTTGACTTCCAAAATCTTTTAAACTATAGTGATTAATTTCTGTGAAACCCACATTTTCTAAACCAGACTGAACTTCTGCTAAGAAGTGATCTTTCCTTAACCAAGTCGTGTCTGAACGCTTCCATGTCCCCTCTACCAATTCAAAGCCAGTGACTTTGATTTCCCACATTCTTTTTTCCGGTTTGTAGTGGAATATTTCAATCAACGCACATTCGTCATTAACATTGACGTGATCGAAAATTGGCGGAGCGCTCTCATGTAACGAATCTGTCAATGGTATCGTGAACACAAAAAAACCATTATTTTGCAGTGCTGCATATACATTTCGGAAGACGGCTGTCAATTCTTCAATGTTTAGGATGAAGAGTAAAACAGTATCCGAAAAAACTGCATTGAAGGAGGGTAGCAACTCAAAATTACGTACATCACTAAGGATAAATTCACTCTCAGGTGAGTTTATTCTGGCATAGCGCAACAATGCTTCTGAAGCATCAAGTCCAGTCATTTGATACCCTCTGATATGAAGCTGTTGCACTAACTTACCTGAACCACAACCAAGGTCAAGAATACGTGCTTCCTTAGGGAGATGTCGTAACATTAATTGCTCTAAAACAGGTATTACGGCTTCCACTATATATTTATCCGAAGTCTTGAGTTCGTTCTGCATCCGGGCGATAGATTCATAATTTGGGATAGGACTGACTAAAGACATAAACTCTTTTTCCTGTTTTAAACAAATGTTTTAAGTCAAATCATTAAGAAAATGGGAATAAATTTACTGATTTCTAACCAGATTGGTAACTTTTATACTACTCAGCTTGCTTCATTAGCCAAAAGAACTGCAACTTCCTCTTCTGATAATTCTTCAATTTTCTCCATCAAAAGTTGTTCAATCATTTCTGCCTGTAATCGTGGTATCATTGCTTGCAGTAAAAGGTCACGCAATGGTAACTCTACTGGAAACTTTGCTCGTAATCGAGAAACGAGTTGAGTTGCAATCAGGGAGTCTCCTCCCAATTCATAGAAATTGTCGTAAATACCAACTTGTGCAATCCCAAGAACTTCTTGCCAGATTTCAGTAATTTGTTTTTCTAACTCGTTAGTCGGAGCAACATAGGAATTACCAAGGTTAGGTCTAGAATAGCTTGAGGATGAGTCTACTTGACTGGAAGATTTTGAATCTGGTAGAGAGTTGATATTAAATGTACGCTTGCACCTGGCTTTAAGATCTACCGTCGAAACAACAACCTGAGTTCCCTCTCCTAAAGAGAGTATCCGTTTAAATACTTCTACGCTTTCTGTCTCAGTGATGGCTAATTCCATCCCAGATGCTTGTCCAAGTGTTTTTTGTTCTTGGGTTGCATTGAGTTGTAACTTATCCCAATTTATGACAATCCACGGCAGAGAGTTAGTTTGATTATGTCTCTGACTAAAGGTATCTATTAACTGATTAACTCCTGCATATAAAGATAACCCAAATCCTCCCAAAATCGAAGATAAAGAAGAAAGAATGATACAAAAATCTAACTTTCGATTCTGTAAGACTTTTTCTAAGACAGCAATCTTATGAAGCTGAGAATCAAGCAGTTGTTCTAACTCTAGATTACCAATTTCTGCGATTGATAAAAATATATTTTTGCGGCTGATTCCAGTTGAATAGATAACTCCGTGAATTTGACCAATACTTTCAGATGCAAGGCTATGGTGCATTTGTTCATAATTAGTTGTATCTGCACGCAATACCAAAACTTCTGCAGCCAATTTCTCTAATTCTTGGAGTTTTTGGATTTTGCGACTCACTTCATCTTCAGTAGTGTGAGTTTCTAACCATTGTGAGTATTCTTCTTTTTCTGGAAAAGTGGAATCCTCGATAAATATGAGTGTCGCTTGTAAAGTTTTTGCTAGATATTCGGCTAGGACAACTCCAATACTTTCCAGTCCGCCAGCAAACAGATAAACACCCTGTTTTCTGAGTAGTGTTTTTTCTTCAACTGCTGACTCTAAACGTACTGGCTCAAATGTTTGTACCCAGCGATAGCGATCGCGATAAGCAACAACCAAGTCAGACGATAAAGCACTAAACTCATTTATAACTTGGTCAATAAGATGACTGTCACAATCTCCTCTTCTCTCCACGCTTCGTGCGTCTCTCTTGTTTGTTAAAACAACATCAATACTCCGACAAGTAATATTAGGATACTCTTGAGGAATCACCTTACACAACCCTAACACCGTTGCTTTTTCTGGGTCGAGAGTTTCATTACCACTGACTTCTTGGATATGGTTCGATATAACCCAGAGTTGCAAACGATCAGTGATTTTTTGATTGTTAATGGCTTGCGTTAAAAATAGCAAACTTTTGAATTCTAAAAATTCATCTACTTCGGGAGTATTTAACGTACTTACACTCCATAAATAGGCGATATTTCGCGGAGTTTTACCTAGTGTAATCAGCTCTTGGAACAACGCATCATAGTCATCACGATTTTGGGGATGAATCGCATAAATTCCCTCAGTTAATTTAGTGAATTGCTCTCCCACCTTCACCACAATGACATTTTTACCACTCTGTTGGAGTCTATTAACTAACTCGGAACCCACCCCACATTCATCAATAAACAATAACCACTGCTCATTCCCTGTTTCTTCGTCAGATGAGAAAGTTGAATTCGGTAGTAAAGAACGTTTCCATGAAGGAATATAGAACCAGTCAGCAATGTCTTGTCTTTTGTCTAATGTTACTGGCTTATTACTTGGAGAAGATGATGGAAATTTAGCATCAATCCAGTATCTTTGTCGCTCAAAAGGGTAAGTGGGTAAAGGTAGACGATGACGTTGCTCGTGAGTATAAAATCCAGACCAATCTATTTCTACTCCAAAAAGCCACAACCGACCTAATGTTTGTAATAAAAAGCTAACATCTGATTGTTGCTCTTTAGCATGAGCTAAAGAAGTTAAAACTTGCTGTTTTGCTCCTGGTTGAAGATGCTGTGTTGTTAATGTACTTAACGTCCGCCCCGGACCCACTTCCAGAAAAACACCTTCAAACTGTTGCAAGAGTTGAGATATACCGGAGGAAAACTTCACAGTTTGTCGCAGATGTTGACTCCAGTAAGTAGGATTTGTAGCTTGTTCATCCGTAATCCACGTACCAGTGACATTGGAAATGAAGTGAATACGCGGTGAGTTTAGCTTCACTTTTTTCAGGGCTTGCACGAATTGTTCTAAAATGGGTTCCATCATCACAGAATGAAACGCATGAGATGTATGCAATAGCCGACATTCTATTTCTTGTGAAGATAATTGGTTTTGAAGTGTGGCGATCGCATCAATTGAACCGGAAACAACGCACGAGGATGGACTGTTTATTGCTGCTATTTGTACAGATGCGCGATCGTCCGTGTGGACATCCAAAAGCGATTGGACATCTTGTGCTGGAAGTGGAATTGCCAACATACTTCCTGTGGGCAATTGTTGCATCAATTGTCCTCTTTTAGCGACAATAGCTAAGGCATCTTCCAGGGAGAAGACACCTGCAATTGTTGCTGCGACATATTCCCCGATGCTGTGACCAATCATCGCCTCTGGACGTACTCCCCATTCCATCCATAACTGGGCGAGGGCATATTCAATAACAAACAGTGCGCTTTGGGTAATTGCTGTTTGTTGTAGTTGTAGAGAAGCTGCTTTGGTGTGTTTTTCTTCTGGAAAGAGTATATGGCGGATGTCAAGACCAAGGTGGGGTTGGAGAATCTGCGCGCAAGTATCTACATGTTTTTTGAAGGTCGGTTCGACTTGATACAGTTCCTGCCCCATATTCACATATTGCGCTCCTTGTCCAGAAAACATGAAGATGACTGAACAGTGGCTGGGTTTGTGGTGGTAAGTGAAAACACGTTGTGGGTCTTGGGATGTCAGCGTTTTGACTGCATCCTCCCAGTCGTGACATACTACCATGCGACGATGCTCAAATGCTCGACGACCTACCTGTAGGGTGTGAGCCACATCAGGCAGGTTAATATCGGGATATTGCTGGAGGTGATTTGCTAAATTTGCCGTTGCAGTTTCTAGGGCTGTACTGGTTTTGGCTGACAATAGCAACAACTGCCAGGGACGTGAAGTACTTGAGGGCGCAACAACTGGGGCTTGTTCCAAGATAACATGGGCATTAGTTCCTCCTATACCAAAAGAACTGACTCCTGCTCGGCGAGGAGTCCCGTTGGTATTCCACTCTGACAACGTAGTATTGACGTAGAAAGGACTATTGGCGAAATCTATCTCAGGATTTGGTTGTTCAAAGTGCAGACTGGGAGGTATTTGTTTATTTTTCAGGGCTTGGACGGTTTTGATTAAGCCACTCATACCAGAAGCTATATTCAAATGTCCAACATTAGGTTTTACTGAACCGATTCTACAAAAGCCCTTTTTTTTAGTGCGGGCTTCAAACACCTTTTTAAGGGCACTAATTTCAATAGGATCTCCCAAGGCTGTACCGGTTCCGTGAGCCTCAATGTAAGTGATTGTTTCAGGAGCAAACCCAGCGATGGCTTGAGCCTCAGCAATCACCTCAGCTTGACCACCCACACTAGGAGCTGTGTAACCCACTTTCGCTGCACCATCGTTATTGATGGCTGAACCTTTGATTGCTGCGTGAATGCAGTCACCGTCTGCTAAGGCATCTTCTAATCTCTTGAGAACAACAATACCCACTCCGTCACCGAAAATAGTTCCCTGTGCTTTAGCATCAAAGGCGCGACAGTGACCATCAGGAGAAGTCATCCCCCCTTCTTCATAGAAATAACCTTGTTTTTGTGAAGACTGTATTGAAACACCCCCTGCCAAAGCCAAATCGCATTCGTAGTTCAGCAATGCTTGACACGCCGAATGAACAGCTACCAATGACGTAGAACAAGCTGTGCTGATATTTACACTCGGTCCTTTCAGGTTTAACTTGTATGAAACTCTTGTAGCTGGATAGTGCTGACCGTTACTCAATTCAACTAATGAACCCATCGATTTAATTAGGTCAGGGTTAGAACTGAATTTGCTTAGCAAATAGACACTTAGGTTAGTTCCTACGTAAACACCAGTCAACCCTTTGTCTGATCCAGGAACATAACCAGCAGTTTCTAGTGCTTCCCAAGCACACTCAAGGAGAATACGTTGTTGCGGGTCCATGATTTCGGCTTCCCTTGGGGAGAAATCGAAAAAGGGAGCGTCGAACAGCTCAATGTCAAAAAGACGAGCACCGGCTTTGATATAATTGGGATTGCTTAGTAATGCTGGGTCTATGCCTGAATCCTCTAATTCTTTATCACTGAAGAAAGAAATCGATTCTTGCCCATTGCACAGATTCTGCCAAAATTCATCAACATTTTTGGCTCCAGGAAAACGACCGACCATACCGATGACGGCTATGCCTTTGATGGAATCATGGATTTGTTGATTATCCATCTGCCTTCCTCCTTTGTTTCATTAATTGTCTTTTTTCTTGCATAGCCGCTTCTTTTTTGCTGGCACGTTCATCAGCTTGCTGAAATGTTGGCTCTTCAAGCTGCTTTCTTCCAAGATATTCTGCTAGAGCACTTATGGTTGAATATTCAAATAGGTCAGCTATTGATAAATTTTTGTTTAACGTTTTTAGAAGTTTACTGCGAACCTGAATTATGAGTAGTGAATCTCCACCTAATTCAAAGAAGTTATCATAGAGACCTACCTCTTTAATTCCAAGAACCTCTTGCCAGATAGTAGCAATGTTTTGCTCAATTTCATTTCTGGGAGCAACATAATCATTACTTAGTTCAGGTCGTGGATATTTAGAGCGTGATTCATTAACAGTTTCTAAAAATTCTAGAACTCGTTCTTCATCATAAGAACTATGCTGCTCTAGTGAATTCAGCAAGTCAGAAGGGGATATAACAACTTGGGGTATTGTTGTTCCTAAAATGCGTGTCAAAGCGTTCATACCCTCATCAGGTAATATTCCTTGCTTAAGATTTTCTGCACGCGATTGTTGAAGTTGTTGAGGTAATGCTGTGTTTACCGCCATCCCAACTTCTTGCCAAGCACCCCAGTTTATACTTGTGACAAATGTGCCACGTTTCGAGGAATTAGAATGAGCAAAGGCGTCAAGGAAAGCATTCGCTCCACAATAGTCTACCTGTCCAAATCCCCCCAGAATTGAAGCAGCTGATGATGTCAGGACAAACAAATCCAATTGAATGTCCTTTAAAATAGCATCCAGAACCAATGTCCCCTTGACTTTGGGAGCTAAAATACTTTCGGCTTCTTGCTGCGTTTTTCGCTGAATCACACCGCCGCCAGGAACTCCAGCTGTATGGATAACACCATTAAGTTGACCAAATTTTGACTCAGCTTGAGCAATAGCCGAATGCATTTGTTGTGTATTGCTCACATCAGCACTCACCACCAAAACTTCTGCACCCAACTGTTCGAGTTCTTGTACTTTGAGAATCTTGCGGCTGGTGCTATCAGTCTCATCGTGGGTGAGCAACCATTGTTCCCACTCGTCTCGGTTGGGCAAAGCTGTACGTCCAATCAACAGCAGTTTCGCTTGCACAGTTCTCGCCAAGTATTCTGCCATTACAAGTCCGATACCTCCGAGTCCACCTGTAATCAGATAGACTCCCTTTTCCCTTAATCGTGCCTTTCCAATTTTCGCTGAATCAAAGCGCACTGGCTCAAAAGATTGCACCCAACGATTAATACCTCGGTAAGCAACCACTTTGTCGGAGGTGGGGACTGTCAGTTCCATCAATAATTGTTCTACAAGTTTTTCTTCTTGCCAACTTCCAATTTCAGGAAGAATAACATCAAGACTCCGACATCTAATATTTGAGTATTCTTGAGATATAACTTTAATTGGTCCAAGTAAAGTTGCTTTCTCTGGACAAAGCACCTCAGTTCCTGTTACTGCTTGTAAGTTATTAGAAATAACTGTGATTTGTACTTCATCTGTAGTTTCCTGTTTTCCCAAAGCTTGGGCAAGAAATAGTAGACTGTAAAATCCTGTTTCTTGAGCTTTGTCAACTTCTTCAAGTTCTAATTCTTTATCATTTATAGGAGTGATGCTCCACAAATGAACAATCGTTTTTGGTAATTTCTGTTGTGTTAACAGTTCCTGGATTAAAGCATCGTAATCATAATTGTTTTGAGGATTTAGGGTATACTGGGACTCGTTGAGCTTGGTGAACTCACCTCCAACTTTTACGGTAATGACAGCCTGGTTTTGTTGTTCCAATCGTTGAACCAGTTTAGTACCCAAACCACACTCATCGATAAACACCAAAGTACAAGATTTTTGCTCTGCTAATTTCTCCTGATTCAGGGGTACTGGGGGTAAAGATGGTTTCCAAAAAGGAATATAGAACCAGTTGGCGATGTCGGGCTTTTTACCCAGTGACACAGATGTAGCACGGTCATCAATTCCTTGTTTTTTAGGTGAAATCCAGTATCTTTGTCGCTCAAAAGGATAGGTAGGTAAAGGCAAGCGATGACGCCGTTCGTGAGTATAAAATCCAGACCAATCTATTTCTACACCAAATAGCCACAACCGACCTAATGTTTGTAATAAAAAGCTAACATCTGATTGTTGTTCTTTGACATGACGTAAACAAGTCAACACAATTTGTTTTGCTTCTGGTTTGAGATGCTGTGTTGTTAATGTGCTTAACGTTCGTCCCGGACCCACCTCAAGGAAAACACCTTCAAACTGTTCTAACAGTTGAGATATCCCGGAGGAAAACTTCACAGTTTGTCGCAGATGTTGACCCCAGTAGTTGGGATTTGTAGCTTGTTCATCTTGTATCCACGTACCAGTGACATTAGAAATGAAGCGAATACGCGGTGGGTTTAGCTTCACTTTTTCCACGGCTTGCACAAATGGTTCTAAAATTGGTTCCATCATGTGGGAATGAAACGCATGAGATGTGTGCAATAGCCGACATTCTATTTGTTGTGAGGATAATTGGTTTTGGAGAGAGGCTATAGCATCAATGGAACCGGAAACTACGCACGAGGATGGACTGTTTATTGCTGCTATCTCTATAGATGCGCGATCGCCCTTTGGGCGGCTAAGAGCTGGAGCATCGCCCGTGTGGACATCCAAAAGCGATTGGACATCTTGTGCTGGAAGTGGAATTGCCAGCATACTGCCTGTGGGCAATTGTTGCATTAATTGTCCTCTTTTAGCGACAATTGCTAAGGCATCTTCTAGTGAGAAGACACCTGCAATTGTTGCTGCGACATATTCCCCGATGCTGTGACCAATCATCGCCTCTGGACGTACTCCCCATTCCATCCATAACTGGGCGAGGGCATATTCAATAACAAACAGTGCGCTTTGGGTAATTGCTGTTTGTTGTAGTTGTAGAGAAGCTGCTTTGGTGTGTTTTTCTTCTGGAAAGAGTATATGGCGGATGTCAAGACCAAGGTGGGGTTGGAGAATCTGCGCGCAAGTATCTACATGTTTTTTGAAGGTCGGTTCGACTTGATACAGTTCCTGCCCCATATTCACATATTGCGCTCCTTGTCCTGAAAACATGAAGATGACTGGACGGTGGCTGGATTTGTGGTGGTAAGTGAAAACACGTTGTGGGTCTTGGGATGTCAGCGCTTTGATTGCATCCTCCCAGTCGTGACATACTACCATGCGACGATGGTCAAATGCTCGACGACCTACCTGTAGGGTGTGAGCGACATCAGGCAGGTTAATATCGGGATATTGCTGGAGGTGAGTAGCTAAATTGGCTGTGGTAGTTTCTAAGGCTGTACTGGTTTTGGCACAGATTAGCAACAATTGCCAGGGACGTGAAGTACTTGAGGGTTCAATAACTGGCGCTTCTTCCAAGATAACATGGGCATTAGTCCCTCCTATACCAAAAGAACTGACTCCTGCTCTACGAGGAGTTCCATTAGTTTTCCAGTCGGATAATTTGGTATTAACGTAGAAAGGACTATTGACGAAATCTATCTGGGGATTGGGTTCCCTAAAGTGCAAACTGGGCGGTATTTGTTTATTTTTCAGGGCTTGTACTGTTTTGATTAAGCCAGTGACACCAGCAGCTGTATTCAAATGTCCGACATTAGTTTTTACTGAACCAATCGCACAAAATCCTTTTTTGTTGGTACTAGCACGAAAAGCCTGTGTAAGAGCCTTGATTTCAATGGGGTCTCCTAATGGAGTTCCAGTACCATGTGTCTCCACATATGTGATCGTATCAGGTTCAACTCCAGCTAAAGCAAGCGCTTCTAAAATGACTTCCCTTTGACCATCTACACTCGGCGCTGTGTAACCAACCTTTAAAGAACCATCGTTATTGATAGCCGAGGCTTTAATAACTGCATGAATAAAGTCACCATCTACAATCGCATCCTCTAATCTTTTCAAAACTACCACACCCAAACCACTGCCGAAAATAGTTCCTTTAGCTTCTGCATCAAAAGCTCGACAATGTCCGTCAGGAGAGTTTATTCCTCCTTCTTGATATCGATAACCAGTTTTTTGTGGTACTTTTATTGAAACACCACCAGCTAATCCAATATCACTTTCCCCATTCAGTAAACTTTGACAAGCTAAATGAACAGAAACTAATGATGTAGAACAAGTCGTTTGAACATTAATGCTTGGTCCAGTGAGATTTAACTTGTAAGAAATTTGTGTGGGTAGGTGGTCTTTATCATTACCTATAAAAATTTGGAAACCGTCTACTGATTCTATTAAGTCGCGGTTAGAATATATGTTGGAAAGGAGGTAAGAACTATAAGTGACACCAGCGAAAAGACCAATTTGACCAGTATAAGTTTCTGAGTTATAGCCAGCATTTTCTAGAGCTGACCAAACACATTCTAGAAATAGACGGTGTTGTGGATCTGTTATTTCAGCTTCTTTAGGAGAAAAGCCAAAGAATGAAGCATCAAATAATTCTATATCTTCTATAACAGTGCTTGCTTTTACATACAGAGGGTCATTGAATACTGTAGAGTTTATTCCTTGTGATACAAGTTCCTCTTCTGTAAAAAAAGAAATAGACTCTACACCATCTCGGATGTTTTGCCAAAAAAGGTCAATGTTTTGAGAACCAGGAAAACGACCCGTCATACCGATGATAGCTATTTCGTCTTTATCATTAAAGTTATTGATATTCATAAAATAAGTGACACTAAATTTATCTTATCTAATATTTGATTTAGATGTTTTTAGAGATTAAGCTTTTTTGTTTCATATTAAAACTTACGCATTTTCCTCTTTTGGTTTGTTTTTGTACCTCTTTGGTTTATGCAATCAAAATCATGAAGAAGTTTTTGCGTAAGTCCTACATCTGAAAAAGCAACTAATTATATTCACTGAAACTGGACTGATTTCTCACCAGCTTCTTGAAAATTTGAAATTTCAATTTCTGAAGCAATTTGAATCTGGTCATTTAAAACTGCATCAATATCTTCTTCTGTAGTTAATGGGTTGGCAAGTACTGCACGTAGGGCAATGATAGGAATTTCTTTACCAAAGCTAGTAGTTGTTTTTGTCGTCCGTGAAATGAAAGTACGACCAATTTGGCGCTGGATTTTCTGCAGGCGTTCATTAAATTCATCGATGAGTTGATTGTCGGTTTGAGTCAACTGTTTTTTAGCAACAAGCTCTCTCAATGGCGCAGGAATATATCGATAGAGAAGCAGGTTAGTATCAGGTTCTCCTAACAACTCAAACTCAGGCATGGTACAGATACGATCTGCCATATATTGAGTTTTCCGAATTCCTTCATCAATCAAAAATTCATATCCCTTAAGTCCAATCAGATTCAGCCCAGCATGCAAAAATAAAGCCATACCAGGTCGAGAACCTTCTAAAGCACGTTTACCTAAATCAAATGATCCCTTACGTATGGTGTAGCTTGCTTGCTTTTCAATTGCTTTTGCTATATGCGGATCGCGGAAAAAGACCAGACCAATGCCCATTGGCAAGTATAGTTGTTTATGTCCGTCAATGGTCACTGAATCAGCCCGTTCGATACCAGCAAGCTTATGCCGATGTTGTTGGGAAAAAATCAGTGGTCCACCCCACGCAGCATCTACGTGAAAATGAACATTCGCGGATTGTGCAATCTCTGCAATTTCTGTAAGGGAATCCACTCCACCTGAGTCTGTGGTGCCAGCAACGCCTATAATTGCAATAATAAGCAGGTTTTGGGCACGACACTCCATAACAGCTTGGCGTAGCGCCTGTATATTAACTCGATTGTTACTGTCAGTAGGGACTCTAATCAAACGATGCGTACCAATACCCATCAAATCTGCAGCTTTATCAAAAGAGAAATGCATCAATTCAGAGCCAATAATCGCTGCTCCTTTGTAGCCGTAGAAATCTAGGGCTGCGGCTAAGCCTTCTTTTTCTACACCAAGAAAATCATCTTTTGGTCCCAAAGCATTATTCCGGGCGCACCAAAGCGCCGTGATATTTGCCACTGTCCCGCCAGAAACCAAGATTCCTAGTGTACTTAGATTGTTTTGAATATGTTGAGCGTAGAAATTATCGTCGAAGTTGTAAATCAATCGATGCAACATTGCCAAAGCTTCACGTTCACAGAAACTGAGGGCTTTAGCTGTCTCTATTTTGACGGCGTTTTGGTTCATTGCCGTCATCAGTTTGGCAAGGGGACGCACAAAACAGGGAAGCGCCGAGGTCATGTGACCGATAAATTTTGGGGAAGATGTATGTATTGAGTGAGCAACAACGTTGTTGCCTAAGTATTGGAGATAGCTTTCAACATGAGCAGGTTGAACAGGTATTTGACTATCACAAAAACTTCCTAATAAGGAGTCTAAATCAATGTCGGTGTTGGCATCAAGGGTGCTTAAAAAATCTTGAGAAAATTTATTAGTTATTTTATTTATTTCTTCTTCAAGAAATGTAGTATGACTAGATGAAGCAAACAGTTGCCTCACTTGTTCTTGAATATCATAATGTGGTGCTTTCTCAGTTTCAAGAAAGTAGTTTTGGTTTGCCATTTCTTGTTTGCTTAATGTCATCTTGTATCCTTGAAGAATTTGATTTTCTACAGTTGCTTTATTGAGATGAAACACCTTTTTGTGCTGTTCGATGTTCAATTCTTGCTTGTTTGCGGCGTTGTACTGAGGCGGTTCTGCTTTCAGAGCGATGAGAATGTTGTGTAAAAGACTCTTGTTCGCTTGACTCCTGACCCAGATATGTAGCTAGGCGATTTATCGTTGGATATTGAAACATTTCAACTAAGGGGAAATTTCGCTGAAAGATGTTTTGCAATTTGCTATGAACTTGAACCAAGAGTAATGAGTGTCCGCCGAGTTCAAAGAAGTTATCATGGATTCCTACGTCCGAAATCTGAAGTACTTCTTGCCAGATAGTAGCAATAGTTTTTTCGACTTCAGTTTGGGGTGGCTGATAAACTGCTTTCAACTCGGGACGTGCTGTATCTGGTGCAGGCAATGCTTTGCGATCTACTTTACCATTAGGTGTGAGTGGCAGTGCCTCTAGCATCACAAAAGCTGCTGGTATCATGTAGTTTGGCAGCTTTAACTCCAGAAATTCCCGCAGTTGAGTTATTGTCAGGGTTTGCTCTTTTTGGGGGACGACATAAGCGACTATTCGTTGAGAATCGCCTGAATCTGAGCTAACGACAACTACAGTTTCTCGGACTGTTGGATGTTGGCTGATGGCTGCTTCAATTTCTCCAAGTTCAATGCGGAAACCACGAACTTTGACTTGATGGTCGATACGTCCTAAGTATTCAATCTCTCCATTTGGCAAATAACGTGCTAAATCCCCAGTTTTGTACAAGCGTGTCGCTGGTTGTTCACTAAAGGGGTTGGGAATGAATTTTTCTGCTGTCAATTCAGGGCGGTTTAAGTAGCCACGTGCTAGTCCATCCCCACCTATGTGCAGTTCCCCAGGTACTCCAACTCCAACAGGTTGTCTGTTTGCATCCAGTATATAGATCTGCGTATTGGCGATCGCATGACCAATTAAGACGCGCTCGGGTAAAGGTGCATGGGGATTGAGACTACAGCAAGTGACATCCGCAGATACTTCTGATGAACCGTAAAGGTTTAACAAAGTGCTATCTGGCAAACTCTGGCGAAATTGTTGTAGCAGATCAATTGAGAGTGCTTCACCACTGCTGACCCACAACTTCAATTGGGGTAGCTGGAACTGTAGGTTTGTGTATGTATTCAACAGTACACGTAATAAGGAGGGAACAAGTACTAATCGTGTCACATTGTTGTGAGCAAGAGTAGCTACAAACTGTTGTGGATTTTTGACAACCTCATCGGGCACAATAACTGTGGGTACGCCTTGGAGTAAAGGTCCAAAAATTTCCCACACTGAATCCACAAAGTTTAAGGATGTTTTCTGGCAACAAATTTCTCCTTGGACAAAAGGATAATTCTGCCACATCCAGTCAAAGCGATTGATTGCACCCCTATGCAGTCCAAAAACTCCCTTAGGCTGACCTGTTGAGCCAGAGGTGTAGATAACATAAGCTAGGTTATCGACTTTTGAAATACTGGTGGGGTTATCTTGGCAATATTTGCTAATGATATCCCAGTCGGTGTCGAAGCAAATCACTTGTGCTTTATGTTCAGGAAGTCTCTCTAGCAGCTTCTGCTGAGTTAGTAGTACTGAAACTTGAGAATCCGACAACATGAAAGCTAGACGTTCTTGTGGGTATGCTGGATCTAGCGGTACATAAGCACCACCCGCTTTGAGGATGCCTAAAAGTCCGATGATCATAGACACCGATCGCTCGACACAAATTCCCACCAATACCTCTGGTCCTACACCTAGCTTTTGCAAATAGTGTGCTAGTTGATTTGCTTTTGAGTTTAGTTCCCAATAGGTCAACTGTTGGTCTTCAAACACCAGTGCTATAGCTTCAGGCGTGCGTTCTACCTGAGCTTCAAATAACTGATGTATGCAGGTATCTGTGGGATAATCAGCTTGAGTGTCATTCCACTCCAGTACTAACTGGCGTCGCTCGGTTTCTGTTAAGAGCGATAACTCGGAAAGGCGCTGCTGTGGACTAGCAACAATACCCTTTAGCAAGGTCTGAAAATGTTCTACCATCCGAGTTATGGTAGTGATATCGAACAAATCAGTACTGTATTCAACCAGTCCTTTTATTCCTTGCTCTGTTTCCCATAAGTTGAAACGTAGCTCAAACTTTGCTGTCCGATTATCAAAAGCTAAGGGACTCACAGTTAGATCCGAAAGCTCCAATGCTTCCACTTGCGCTAGTTGCAAATCAAATTTGACCTGATACAAGGGTACCATTTGGCTCAGATTTCGCTCTGGATTCAAAACATCCACCAGCTTATCAAACGAGAGGTCTTGATGGTCATAAGCCCCCAGGGTTACCTTACGGACGCGATCAAGTAACTCCAGAAAAGTAGGGTTTCCAGACAGATTAGTACGCAACACTAAAGTGTTGATCAAAAAACCAATTAATCCCTCAGTCTCGACTCGATTGCGGTTAGCGATATCAGTTCCGACGACAATGTTATGTTGGTTAGTATATTTATATAGTAAGACCTTAAATACTGCTAATAATAATGTAAATAATGTTACCCCTTCCTGAGCACTCAAAGCTTTGAGAGCATTGGATAGGGTTTTAGATAACTCAAAAGACTGTTTTGCACCTTGATAAGTTGCGATGGCGCTTCGAGGTCTGTCGGTGGGCAGTTCTAAAATAGGAAGGTTAGCAAGTTGCTTCTTCCAGTAAGCCATCTGGGCTTTTAAAACCTCTCCTTGCAGATATTGTCGCTGCCAAATTGCCCAGTCTGCGTACTGGATTGGCAATTGAGGTAATGGAGAAGGTTGCTCACTAGAAAAAGCTTCGTAAAGGACTTTCATTTCCCGAACAAACACCCCCATAGACCACCGGTCAGAGATGATGTGATGTATTGTTAACAACAGCACATACTCTGTCTTTTGCAACTGTAAAAGAGTTATCCGCAGTAATAGTTTGGTAAGGTCAAAAGGTCGCTGGGCTTCTGCAATAGCAAGTCTTTGAACCTCCTGCTCTTTGTAAGGTGCTTCTTTGAGATCAATAATTGGTAATGTTACAGAATAGGCTGAACCAACAACTTGAACTGGTTGTCCCTCTGAATTGGTTAGAAAAGTTGTCCGCAAGGTTTCATGACGCCTGACAATTTCTGTAAATACTTTTTCTAGCAGTCCCACGTTCAGCTGACCTTCAAGACGTAAAGCGCTAGAAACATTGTAGGCACTATTGTCAGGATTTAACTGTTGGAAAAACCATAATCGCTGCTGAGCAAAGGACAAAGGTAACTCATTATGGTCTTTTCTTTTAGATATTTCTATTTTAGATGTTTCTAAAGTTTTTAGATGACTCAAGCCTTTCTGCTTGAGTCGTTTCTCAAATAGCATCCGTTGCTCTGGAGAAAGATCTGCAATTTGTTGAGAAAAATCACTCATTAGTCTTTACCTACAATAACTCATACTCAAAAAAAATGACTACTTCAGAGCAACTAACTTATTAACTGAGCGATACCATTTTTTCTCTCTTGGTGTTACACATATCTTTCAACTCTTTGAGATAACATAAACTCGTCATCACAGCATCAAAATTTGGGTGAAAATCAATGAGACAAGCGACTTCATCAACACCAGCCTGGTTTAAACGCTCAATCATTTGCATACAAGTTGTTTTTGAGCCAATTAAAGTTCTTCCTTTGAGCCAACCTTCATAAGCAAACCGTAAAAGACTATTAATATCTGCTTCTGTAAATTTATCTAAACTCACTTTGATACCAGCATTTTTTGCTAAATTTTCAAGAAGGTCAATATGTGTCTTCAAGTAATTGCAAAAAGGTTCTCTGACTTGTTCTTTTACAGTGTTGAAGTCTTCTCCTACAAAAGTATGTATCATCATTGCTACTTTTCTTGCTTTCGGGTCGTAACCATGTTTTGCTAAAGATTCACGATACAGCGATATTTGTGGAGCGACTTCTTCTAAAGTTCCTCCCAACAAAGAAGTCAGTATATTCGCACCCATTTTACCAGCTTCAATAAATGTTGCGTTTGATTGACACACAATCCAAGTAGGTAGTTGACGCTGTATTGGTCGTGGAAACGTCCTCACCTTAAAAGCTTTTCCAGTTGCATCTTTGAGTTCAATTTGTTCACCTTCCCAAAGCTTCTGAACTGTCTGAATTCCATGCCACATGATTTCTTTGCGATTTGCATGACTTTGACTAGAAAGTACAAAGTCATCTACTGTCCAACCGGAAGCAAAAGCAAGAGCAACTCTACCGTTTGAAAGATTATCAACCACAGACCATTCTTCAGCAACGCGTGCTGGATTATGAAGTGGCATGACAACACTACCAGCACGTAATTGGATTTGCTCAGTTACCATCGCTAGTCCTGCACTTGTCAAGGATGGGTTGGGGTAAAGTCCTCCAAATGGGTGAAAATGCCGTTCTGGAGTCCAAAGTGCGGAAAAGCCATTTTGATCTGCAAATTTTGCACTTTCTATTAATAGATTATACTTGTTGGCTTGAATTTTAGAACCATCTCCAGAAAAATAAAATAAGCTAAATTCCATTTCTCAATTCCTCAAGTTATACAGAAACACTATTCAAATTTTTATCTGTTTTTAGGAATATTCAACAGTTCGTAATTCATAAACTTTGTCAATCAAAATTTCAACAACTTTCAAACTCATATTATGGTCATCTTTACTAAGAATCTGTCACTAGTTCTTGTTGAATTTCTTCTGGTGAGAGATCTTTTATTTGTTGTAATAAAGCTGCCATTTGTTGAAGATCTTCTTGTTTGGGTTGTGTTTCAGTAATAACTGCAGCAAGCCCAGCTACAGTGGGAGCATCAAAAAGTATAGTTTGTAGCGGCAATTCCACTTGAAAAACTTCTCGTAGCCGCGAAGTCACCTGAACAGCTAATAAGGAGTGTCCTCCTAACTCAAAAAAGTTGTCATGAATGCCAATTTGTTCAACACCAAGAAGCTCCTGCCAGATGTTTGCAATAGTTTTCTCAATTTCATTACTGGGAGTTACATAGACAGTTTGTAAACTTGGTCTTGAGTGAGACTGTAAAGAATTTTCTTGCTGTAATTGTTGGGAATCGCTGGACTGCGTTAGGGGTTTGAGTTTAATGGCTTGGTTAAGTCTAGTTTGTAAGTTTCCTGTTGAAACAACAACCTGACTCCCTGAACTCATAGATAAAACTAGCTCAAAAGATTGCCAAACTTCTTTTGGAATCATTGCCAATTCTGTTGAAGTTGCTGTTTGCTCTCTTTGTGAATCAGAGTGAAAAGCTTGTCGGTTAATACTAAACCAAGGGATAGAGTCAGTCTGGTTTTTTTGATGAACAAAAGCATCCATGAATTGGTAACCTGCTGAATAGGCGACTAACCCTAATCCTCCTAAAATTGTCGAAAGTGAAGATTGCACTAAACAAAAGTCAATGTTTCTTCCCTGCAAAAGTTTGTCTAAAACAAAGAGTTTATAGACTTTTGATTCAAATTGCTGAACACAATTCTCTTGATTTATTTCTTGAATGGAAAAAGCAGACTGAGATGCATGAATTTCTGGTACATAAAACACCCCATTTATCACACCAAAGTGCTCATAGGCTTGATTGATTGCCGCTTGCATTTGGTCTTCATCTGTCACATCAGCCGGAATTATCAAACACTCTAAACCAGATGCTTCTAAAGCTTGTAATTTGCTAATCTCACTGCTTATCTTATCCTGCTCATCATGATTTGCTAACCATTGTGACCACTCATTTTTATCAGGTAGATTTAAAGTGCCAATTAAGATAAGTTTGGCTTGCACTGTTTGAGCTAAATACTCGGCAAGATTTAGACCAAGACCTTCTACCAAATCACCTACAATTAAGTATACACTATCTTGTCTTAATCGAGTTTTTTGTTTTACAGTTTCATCTAGGTGAATGGCTTTAAAAGTTTGAACCCATCGATGACCGCCACGATAAGCAATTATCAGATGACTTGGCAGTGTTTTGACTTCTGCTATTAGCTGTTTTGTCAACTTATCGGCTTGCCATGTTCCTAATTCTGGAATAACAATATCAATGCTACGGCAGGTGATATTTGGATACTCCTGTGGAATCACTATACATGGTCCTAATACAGTCGCTTTTTCTGGACATATCTTCTCATCACCAACCACCTCTTGCATATTATTAGTGACGACGGTGATTTGGATAGGAGTTGTAATGTTCTGTTTCGAGAATGCTTGTGCTAAGAATAGCAAACTATAGAAGCCTAAAGATTGATAATTTTCAAAGTTTGAAATTGCTGATTGCGTATGCTCGTTGAGCGTGTTGCTGTGTGATTGAGTATTTGATGTTATGCTCCATAAATGAGCAATAGTTTGTGGAATCAAATCTTGTGATCTCAGTTCTTGAAGCAAAGCATCATAGTCATCCCGTTTTTGAGGATTAATAGCATATGCGTGAGAGTTAAGTTTGGTGAACTGTTCACCCACACTTATAGTGATGAAATCTTGACCTTCCTGTTCTAGTTGTTTGGCAATTTGTGAACCAACTCCACAAGTGTCAGTAAAAATTAGCCAGCAGGATTTTTCTGTTGTTTGTTTTTGATTGTCAACATACTCAAGTGGTATATCTCGTTCCCAAGAAGGAATGTAGAACCAATCAGCAATGTTTGGCTTTCTACATAACAATTCTTGAGGCGTTGTAACAGATGTGGCTTCCGGTTGCGCTTCAATCCAATATCTTTGTCTTTCAAATGGATATGTTGGTAATGGAATTCTATGTCTTTGCTCTTGAGCATAAAAGCCGTTCCAATCTATTTGTACCCCTACTAGCCAGAGTCGCCCTAAGGTGTTCAGTAAAAATGCTACATCTGACTGTGTATCCTGGGGATGGCGCATTGAAGTCAACACCATTGACTCATGAGTCTGTTGTTTGGCAAAAGTGCTTAATGTTCGTCCAGGACCAACTTCCAGTAATATTTGCTCTGGTTGTTTGATTAATTCAGCAATACCTGCGGCAAAGCGCACTGTTTGTCGTAGATGGTTTGCCCAGTAACTGGGATTGATTGCTTGTTCTGCTGTAATCCAAGTTCCTGTTAGGTTAGAGATGAAAGGAATTTGAGGAGGATTTAAATGAACTTTTTCAACTTGCTTTGTGAATGGTTCCAGGATGGAATCCATCATTTGGGAATGAAAAGCACCTGATGTATGCAATCGGCGACACTCCACGCCTTGTTGGGTTAAGTGATTTTGCAAGTTGGCGATCGCTTCTTCCGAACCTGATACAACACATAGGGATGGTGCATTAATTCCAGCAAGAGTGAGTTTCCCATTCAGCCAAGGTTGTATCTTTTCCTCAGAAAGTGAAACAGAAAGCATTGCACCAAATGGAAGTTGTTGCATAAGCTGTCCACGAGCAGCAATAACTGCTAAAGCATCTTCTAGAGAGAACACACCTGCAAGAGTTGCTGCAACATACTCTCCTATGCTGTGACCAATCATTGCCATAGGAGATACACCCCATGCCATCCACAACTGAGCTAAAGCGTACTCAATGACAAATAGTGCTGGCTGAGTAATATGAGTTTGTTGCAGTTGCTGTGCTGTTGTTTGTACTTGTTCTTCACTGGGATAAAGAGTAGTAAGCAGGTCAAAGCCTAGGTGAGGTTTGAGCAACTGACAACACTTATCAACATGTTTCCGAAATACCGACTCAGTTTGGTATAGTTCTCGACCCATATTCACATATTGCGAACCTTGACCAGGAAACATAAACACAACTTGTCGGTTGCACGGTTCTTGGTATTGGGTAAAAATTCTTTGTGGGTCTTGAGTTTCTAGGACTTTTACTGCATCGTTAAAATTCTGACATACGAGCATTCGTCGATGGTCGAATGCTCGACGACCGACTTGTAGAGTATATGCGACATCAGCCAGGTTTAAGTCAGGATTCTGCTTGAGGTGAGTAACTAAATTTGCTGTTGCAGTTTCCAATGCTGAGTCGGTTTTCGCTGAAAGCAACAATAACTGAATCGGGCGAGAAGGACCAGAAGGTTCAACGACTGGGGCTTCTTCCAGTATTACATGGGCATTGGTTCCGCCAATACCAAAAGAACTGACTCCTGCGCGGCGAGGAATGCCGTTTGCTTTCCACTCTGAAAGTGTGGTGTTGACGTAGAAAGGACTGTTGTCAAAATCAATCTCAGGATTTGGTTGCTCAAAGTGCAGGCTAGGTGGTATTTGTTTATATTTCAGGGCTAGGACAGTTTTGATTAAACCTGCGACACCAGCCGCAGTATCTAGGTGTCCAATATTTGTCTTGACTGAACCGATAGCACAGAAACTTTTTTTCTGGGTATTGGTATGAAATGCTTGTGTCAGTGCTGCAATTTCAATCGGATCTCCTAGAGATGTTGCAGTTCCATGTGCTTCAATATAAGTGATTGTCTCAGGGTCAACCTCAGCAATCGTTTGAGCCGCTGTAATCACTTTTGCTTGGGTATCTATACGAGGTGCTGTATAGCTAACTTTGAGAGCGCCATCATTGTTGATAGCTGAACCAATGATGACAGCATGAATGCGATCGCCATCAGCAACAGCATCCTCTAATCGCTTCAACACCACTATGCCTAAACCATTACCAAAAATAGTTCCCTGTCCTTTAGCATCAAAAGCACGACAATGCCCATCAGGTGACAAAATACCTTCTTGTTGATACAAATATCCAGCTTTTTGTGATGAACGGATTGCAACACCACCAGCTAAAGCAATATCACATTCACCACCTAGCAAACTTCGACAAGCAAGATGTACAGCAACTAATGAAGTTGAACAGGCAGTTTGAATGTCAATAGAAGGTCCTTCTAGTTCTAATTTATAAGAGACTCGTGTCGTTAAGAAATCTTTGTCATTTGCAAATAGCAACTGTTGACTATCAATAGAATTTCTAATATTTTGATTTGAATAAAGATTAATTAAATAACTATTAACGCCTGTACCAGCATAAATCCCAATCAAACCTTTGTATTTTTTAGAATCGTAGCCAGCATTTTCTAGAGCTGACCAAGCGCACTCCAAAAATAGACGTTGTTGGGGATCAGTAATTTCTGCTTCTCTGGGATTGAAGCCAAAGAATGCAGCATCAAATAATTCTACGTCTTCTAATATCGCCCCTGCTTTTACATACTGAGGATCGCTCAGCATAGCAGGGTCTATTCCTCGTGATATAAGTTCTTCATCTGTGAAAGAAGTTATTGACTCCACACCAACTTGCAGATTTTGCCAAAATTCCTCAATATTTTTGGCACCAGGGAAACAACCTGACATGCCAATAATCGCGATTTCTAAACCATTCCGACTGGATGCTACTTGAGTACTCATGATTGAACTCTCTTACTGATTGTCAAAAATTGTTTGATACGAGCTTTTCCTTCTTTTAACTGTTCGGTTCTAGTATCAGTTTGATGAAAAGATGGTGATTCGTTTTTGTTGGCTTGATTGAAAAACTTTGCTAAGGAGCTTATAGTTGGATATTTGAAAAGTTGAAGTATTGAGAAATCTGCTTGGAATATTTGACGTAGTTGGCTATGAACCATCACCATCAATAATGAATGTCCACCAAGGTCAAAAAAGTTATCGTGAATACCAACTTTTTCTACGTTAAGTGCTTTCTGCCAAACAGTGGCGATGGATTTTTCTAAATCAGTTTGTGGTTTGATGTAAGTTGTTTCTAACTGTAGGTGAAGACTATCTGGTGCTGGTAGTGCTTTGCGATCAACTTTACCATTGGGTGTCAATGGCAAAGCTTTCATTGGCACAAAGGCTGCAGGTACCATATAATCAGGCAAATTCTCTTTTAAGAAGTTCCGTAATTCATTAAATGTAGGAGTTAACTCCTGTTGAGACACCACATAAGCTACTAGGCGTTTGTCTCCAGGTACATCCTCTCTGACGACAACTACTGCTTCTCCAACAGTAGGATGTTGAGTAAGTCGTGCTTCAATCTCTCCAAGTTCGATGCGGAAACCACGAACTTTAACCTGATGGTCAATACGTCCAATGTACTCTATCTCTCCATTGGGCAGATAGCGTGCTAGGTCTCCTGTTTTGTACAGACGCGTTGCTGAAAAATCGCTAAAGGGGTTGGGAATAAATTTTTCTGCTGTCAATTCAGGGCGGTTTAAGTAGCCACGTGCGAGTCCATCCCCACCTATATGCAGTTCCCCAGCTACTCCAACTCCAACAGGTTGTCTGTTTGCATCCAGTATATAAATCTGCGTATTGGCGATCGCATGACCAATTAAGACGCGCTCGGGTAAAGGTGCATGGGGATTGAGACTACAGCAAGTGACATCCGCAGATACTTCTGATGAACCGTAAAGGTTTAACAAAGTGCTATCTGGCAAACTCTGGCGAAATTGTTGTAGCAGATCAATTGAGAGTGCTTCACCACTGCTGACCCACAACTTCAATTGGGGTAGCTGGAACTGTAGGTTTGTGTATGTATTCAACAGTACACGTAATAAGGAGGGAACAAGTACTAATCGTGTCACATTGTTGTGAGCAAGAGTAGCTACAAACTGTTGTGGATTTTTGACAACCTCATCGGGCACAATAACTGTGGGTACGCCTTGGAGTAAAGGTCCAAAAATTTCCCACACTGAATCCACAAAGTTTAAGGATGTTTTCTGGCAACAAATTTCTCCTTGGACAAAAGGATAATTCTGCCACATCCAGTCAAAGCGATTGATTGCACCCCTATGCAGTCCAAAAACTCCCTTAGGCTGACCTGTTGAGCCAGAGGTGTAGATAACATAAGCTAGGTTATCGACTTTAGAAATACTGGTAGGGTTATCTTGGCAATGTTTGCTAATGATATCCCAGTCGGTGTCCAGGCAAACTACTTGTGCTTCATGTTCAGGCAGTCTCTCCACCAGCTTCTGCTGAGTTAGTAGTACTGACACTTGAGAATCTGACAACATGAAAGCTAATCGCTCTTGGGGATAAGTCGGGTCAAGAGGTACATAAGCGCCACCTGCTTTGAGAATGCCCAAAAGTCCGATGATCATAGAAAGCGATCGCTCCACACAAATTCCCACCAATATCTCTGGTTCCACTCCTAGCGATCGTAAGTGGTGTGCTAGTTGATTTGCTCTTGCGTTTAGTTCACGGTAGGTTAATTGTTCATCTTCAAACACTACTGCTACAGCATCAGGCGTACGTTCTACTTGAGCCTCAAACAACTGATGAACACATACATCTGCAAGGTAATTAGTAGAAGTATTATTCCACTCTACCACTTGCCGATGCAACTCAGTTGCTGTCAGTACCGGTAAGTTCGACAATCTTGCTTGTGGATTGGTAACAATCCCCTCTAACAAAGTATAAAAATGCTCTACCATCCGAGTAATGGTTTCAGCATTGAACAAGTCAGTATTATATTCTAATGACCCCCTCAATTCTGACTCGCCGTCTACAACCTGCAAAGTCAAATCAAACCTAGCAGTCTGACTATGTATGGGGAGCCAACTTAGAGTCAAACCAGGCAGTGTCAAATCCTTCTGGGTGTCTTCCAGCAAGCCAAACATGACCTGAAATAAGGGCGTCTGATTAAGATTTCTCTCTGGGTGAAGTTCTTCCACCAGTTTCTCCAAAGGTATATCTGCATTAGCATACGCACCTATGCAGACCTCACGCACCCTACCCAGTAATTCTAAAAAACTTGGATTACTAGAAAGATGAGTACGTAGCACCAGAGTATTGACAAAAAACCCAATCAACCCTTGAATCTCTGCTTGATTACGGTTAGCAATTGGGGAGCCAACGCAGATATCTTCTTGCCCTGTGTAACGATATAGTAAGGTTTGAAACGCTGCCAACAACGTCATAAACAGGGTTACCCCCTCCCGATTACTTAGGGATCTGAGGATATCGGTTAGGGTTGGTGATACCTTAAAATAGGTAATTGCACCTCGGAAGCTTTGGACTGGGGGGCGTGGGCGATCTGTAGGCAAAGCCAACGTTGAAGCGCCTGCCAATTGTTGCTTCCAATAGGAAAGCTGCGTTTTTTGTAGCTCTCCTTGCATCCACTGACGTTGCCAGATAGCATAATCTGCATACTGAATCGGAAGTTCAGGCAGTGGAGATGTCTTTTGGCAAGAGAAAGCTTCGTAAAGTGCTGCTATTTCTCGGATCAGCACTCCTAGCGACCAGCCATCAATGGCAATGTGGTGAATCGCAAACAGTAGCAAGTATTCTTGCACACCTGTTTGTAGCAGCATAGCTCGCAGCAACGGACCAGATGCTAAATCAAAGGGTTTTTGAGTTATCTGTGTTGTTCGCTGCTCAACTTCAGCTTGTCGCACTGCTTCTGACATCAAGCACAAGTTTACCACTGGCAGTACTACAGTTACAGTGGGGTGAATGACTTGAACTGCTTGCTCGTCGAACATTTCAAAAGTAGTACGCAAAGCTTCATGGCGTTGCACAATCTCGTTGAGACTCTGCTTGAGAGCATCGACGTTAAGCGCACCTGTCAACCGCAAAGATGCTAGTTCAGTATAATAGGGACTGCTGGGTTCTAACTGATGGAGAAACCACAACCGTTGTTGAGCAAAGGATAGGGGAGCAGGACTTATTTGAGAACGTCTTGGAATAATCTCTAATCGAGAGCGAGAGTCAACCTCACCCCGCAGCCGCTTTTCTAGCAACTCTCGCTGCATGGGTGAAAGCTTAGACCGTCGTTTCAAAATTTCATCTTTTTTATTGTCCATAATCCCCCCTATCAAACTACGAGAACTAGCAATCCTTTCTAATCCATAATTTTGACCTTTACATACTCAGGAAAGGGTTGAATTCGTGTGAGTTCATTTTCTAAAATTATCAAATCTCCTCTCTTCTCAGTTTCCTTAAATCCTGCAAACTTATAAGATACGTACATCATACGATTGCGATTATTTGAAACAAACTCAGAACGCAAACTGACATTATTGTTTTTAGCCAATGTCATAATATAATTCAGCATAATTGTGCCTACACCTCTGGACATAACGCGACAAGACATCAGCAAAAGTTTTATAGTCCATACAAACTCTTGGCACTCCACAAGAGCCAATCCAATTTTGCCATAACTGCCATACTTATCGTCCAAACTAGCGATGAGCAGTTTATGCTTATCTGATTGCCGAAAATGATTCAGTTCATCATAGGAGTATGTATAACCAGTTGTATTTAATTGATTAGTTCTTACTGTTAGTTCTTCGGCTCTCTGTAAATCTTCTTCTTGAGCATTAGAGAGAGTAAAAGACATATTGAGTGTTGCTAAAAATTCTGATTGAGTGCCAACAAATTCTTTTTCGGAATTGTTTCGTTCTATATCACTTAGATACATGAGCCTTCTCAATTTTGAATCCTCTGTAATAAAACGAGGATTCATTTCTGGCATATCTAGCAGATTCGCCAGTTCAGCAGCATTGATACAAAGGATATCAGGATGTGAAAAATTGACTTCTTCGAGTTCAAATAACTGATCGTCTATAAAAGCAAATGTATCGATACCAAGATTGAGGGACTTAGCAATTTCCTGAATCGAACTAGATTTAGAGTTCCAATTAATTTGAGGATACAGAAAATATTCGTGCAAACCAAACTCTTGGAGTTGCGCCATTGCTCTAGCATAATCATTTTTACTAGCAATAGATTGCAAAATGCCTCGACTGTCCAATGTTTTGATAATATCGACTACCTGATTTCGCAGAGAAACACGGTCATCTTCTAACAATACACCATCCCAAAGCGTGTTATCCAAATCCCAAACGACGCATTTTATAGCTTTTTTATCGGCTTGTTTATGATTTGAAAGTTCTGCTTTTGTGCTAATCATGTTCTCACGCCCTTGCCAGTAAGTTTTGAGACACAGTGGAAGCAGATTGTGACATATATTCCTGATAACCGTAATCTGCGATAGTTATTTGTTGTATTTGTGTGCTTCCTTCGATGATTTCCATAATTTTGGCATCTCGCAAATATCTAGCAACAGAATATTCATTTGTGCAACCATTAGCACCGTGGATTTGTACAGCATCATTTGCGACTTTGGTTGCTGTTGTGGATGCAAAATATTTGGCAATAGAAGTCTCAATTATTGAGCTTGGATCGCTGATATCTTTGAGATAACCAGCTTGATAGCACAGTAATCTTGCTGCTTTTACATTTGCTATCATATCAGTAATCATCTGCCGAATTAATTGGTGTTCTTTGAGATAAACACCGAACTGCTTTCGTTGACTTGTATACTGAATACAGGCTTCTAGACAGGCTTGAGCAATACCCACACAACCCCATGCAACACTGTATCTTCCATAATCCAATGCAGAAGAAGCCACGTAAGAAAAACCAAAACCTAACTTACCTACGAGATTTTCCTGTGGAATTCGACAATCCCGAAAGTGCAACTCTGCTAACATCGAAGCCCGAACACCTAACATTCCAGAAATCGGTTGTATCGAAAGTCCTGGGCTGTTTTTTTCAACTAAAAAAGCAGAAGGTTTTCCTGAACATTGGGCAAACACCAAAAAGACATCAGCAATCTGTCCATAGGTAATCCATTTTTTCTGCCCATTTAAGACATAAGAGTCACCAGAAAGTGTCGCTGTAGTTTCTATATTTTTGGCATCGCTACCCACATTAGGTTCACTTAAAGCGAAAGCAGCTATTACTTCACCAGATGCTAACTTGGGAAGCCAATACTCTTTTTGAGATTTATTGCCCCATTTACAAACAGCATGAGCAACCATGCAGTGAACTGTGAGCAAACTCCGCAGTGAAGAACATCCCCGCCCAATTTCTTCGTTAAGAAGACCATAGGTAATCATGTCCATGCCTATGCCACCAAATTCTTTGGGTAACACGGCACTTAAATATCCTCTTTCAGCTATCTTTTCAATGAGCTTTGGAGGAGTACGCTCTTGTTGGTCGTAGCGATTTGCGTAAGGTATAACCTCTTCATCTACGAAAGCCCTAAATTTAGCTTGAGCGTCTTTTTGTTGAGTTGTTAACTCGATTTTCATTTTACTACTTAAATGTTGAAATTGGTTAAAAATTTATCTTTTATATCAAGTCCGCTTCATCACTTATAATTCCTGCTTGACCTCACCCCAACCCTCTCCTTAGTAAGGAGAGGGTGCCGGAGGCGGGTGAGGTTCTTCGTTTTTGATTAAGTGTTGCTCCGGACATGATATTACTCATTTTTGTGCAACTAAAGATAGTTTACGTTCAATCAAACGAGTCATAGCATTTATTGTTCTGAAGTTATCAAACTCTAGGTCTTCATTGTCAATACTGATTTGAAATTCTTGTTCCATAAACAAAACAAGTTGCATGGCAAACATAGAATTAACAAAGCCAAGTGAAAAAATATCTTCATCTGGCTGTAAGTCGTAATTGCGGAAAAAACGTGAAAGGAATTCTTTGATTTTTGGTTGTATTTCTTTCATATATTTAATTTCTCCTTATCTCAAGGATGGCTAAAATATTTGTCTTAATTTCTGACTTCAAATCGCTCTATTGTAGGTATAAAAACCTTGTCCACTCTTGCGACCATATAACCCTGCGTCTACCATTTTTTTCAGCAACGGACAGGGTCTATATTTGCTATCGTTGAAGCTTTCGTACAATACTTCGATGGAGAATAGAATCGTATCTAAACCAATCAAGTCAGCAGTTTCTAATGGTCCCATTTTATGTCCGAAGCAGGTTTTAAAAATTCTATCTACTTCTGACACTGAAGCAACTTGGTCTTGTATCAAGAAAATGGCTTCATTAATCGTTAACATCAACACACGATTGGAAACAAAACCCGGCGAGTCATTGACAAGGATACCTTCCTTACCCATCTGCGCCAACAATTCTTTAGCTGTCGAAATTGTTTCATCAGAAGTATGATAAGCGCGAATCATTTCAACCATCGGCTTCATTGGCACGGGGTTCATGAAATGCATACCAATAATCTTATCAGCACGCTTGGTGACTGAAGCAATGCGAGTAATAGAAATCGCAGATGTATTGGCTGCAAATACAGTCTCAGGGGGACAAATTGCATCAAGCTGGGGGTATATCTCCTTTTTAATATCCCACTTTTCCGTGGCATTTTCAATCACAAATTCTGCTGATTCAAGAAATTTATAGTTCGTGGAGAATTTAATTTTCTGCACAATATTGTCAGGACTCTCTGCTTTCTCGTTTTTCTGGAAAAAGCCCTGGAAACGGACATTATTCTTGATTTCTTTTTTGGCACGCTCCAAAATTTCTTCGGAAATATCTACTAAAATCACTTGATGACCAGTTTGGGCGAGGTTTTGCGCTACCCCGATTCCCATCACACCTGCTCCAACTACACCAACAACTTCAATTTTCATCATTTCAACTGACCAAACTTTACTATTAAAATTTTCAATTTCATTTTCGGACGGCGTAAACATTGTGGATTGTTGAGCCTTCATACAAGTTTTCTTGCTCAGCTACAACGTGATAACCTTGCATTCTCAACAGATTAGTTATATGCTCCAAGCGTCCCTCTGTATCATGTACTTCTATGACAATCTGCTGAATTTTTTTCCAATCATGGTTTTCGATGCCTTGGAGAACATCAAGTTCGCTTTTTTGTACATCGATTTTGAGTAAATCTATAAATTCGACGTTGTTTTCTCTGATAATTTCAGAGAGGGTTCTTAATTGACAAGTCAAAGTCTGAGCTTTCAATCTTTCTTCTAACAACTCGTCAGCATATTCCATGACTTGTTCCATCCCAGCCATACCACTTTGCAGTTGGTTGGTCATGATGGCTTGTAATACTTCTTTTTCCTCTTCTTCATCGGCGTAGAAAGAGGACATTCCAGAACTATTAGGATAAAAGGTAAATGTTGCTGTTTTGGTTTCGTTAGACAGTCCAAAATTGAACAACTTTACATTCACTTCATGGAGAGTTGTGTTGAGTCGTAAAATTTCAAACAGATTTGGGACTGGCTCAAATGAGTAAATAGTGGGATTGTTGCATTGTTGATTCACAAAAAGCGTGAACATGCCTATGTTCGCACCGACATCAAAAATACAGGCGCGATCGCGTAAAGTAATCCCATGCTTGAGATAAACCTGATTTTTGAAAATATCTTCGTAGAAATAATCAGCTTCAGCTTTGGTTTGGTAGACAATTTCCAGATTATTTGGCAATTTATAGCGTCGTTGGCTAATATCTCTGGGCGCTTGTTCCTGGTTTGATACCACTGATACAAGTTCCTTAGCTTCACCTTCTGTTAGTTCTTCCAACTCCCTTAAAATCAGGTCTTCAATCATCAAAGCCAACTCGGCTATAGTCGGTGCTTCAAAGATGTGACGCAGGGATAGTTCTACTTGAAAGTCTTTGCGAAGCTGGGAAACGAGTTGGGTAGCTAGTAGGGAATGTCCACCTAAATCAAAGAAGTTGTCATTAACACCCACTTGCTCAATACCCAGCAATTCCTGCCAGCTATCAGCAATCTTTTGCTCAAGCTCATTACTTGGAGCAATATACGCAGTTCCTAAAATAGGTCTTGAGTGTTTTGTGGCTAGCTGATGAGACTCCTCTAATTTTTCCAGAGAAAGGCTTCCTGCAAAAATCTTGAACTTATCAATTACTGTCTGGAGGTTTTGCGTTGATACAACTACTTGAGGAAGTTTTGTAGATAGAATGCGGCTAAACGCATCTACACCCTCTTCAAACGTTATACCGTATTTCTCTAGAACTTGATTAAACTGCTCTTGGATTTCCGGGACAATTAACATCAATTTGTTTGACCAGCTGTTCCCTTGCCACCAATCCCAGTTAATAGAGACAGTGTGCATTTTGCCTAAGGAAAAATTGTAATGAGCAAACGCATCAAGAAAAGCACTAGCTGCACAATAATCAACCTTGCCCACTCCACCAGTGATTGCAGTGTTGGAGGAAAACAAAACTAGGAAATCTAAATTTACATCCTTGAGTACAGCATCTAACACAAGTGTTCCCTTGAGCTTAGGCTCAATAACCCTTGTCGCTAATTCGGTTGTTTTTAGCCGAATAAGACCTTCTGTTGGAACTCCAGCTGCGTGAATAACTCCATGAATCTCGCCAAAGCGATCGCGTACCTGATCAACTACAGCTTGCATTTGTTTAAGGTTGGTAACATCTGCTGTCAGGACTAAAACTTCTGCACCCAATTCCTCTAAACTTTGTACTTTTTTGATTTTTGTACTTAGCAGATCCTGTTCGTCATGGGTTGACAACCATTGATTCCACTCGGCTTTTGGAGGTAATCCTTTTCTCCCAGTCAGTACAAACTTTGCTCGTACTGTCTTTGCCAGGTATTCTGCAATGACAAGTCCAATTTCTCCTAATCCGCCTGTGATGATGTAGACGCCTTCTTGCCGTAATCTTGCTGTAGGTACGGTTTTACCTTCCATTGGTAACGGTTCAAAACACTGCACCCATCGCTGATTACCCCGATACACGATTACTGGATCAGACGTTGACGCAGCAAGTTCTGCTAAAAGTTGGTCTATCAGTTGCTCCCATTGCCTAGTACCTGATTGGGGAAGCGTAATATCAATACTACGACAAGTTATGTTTGAATATTCTTGAGAAATTACTCTACATGGTCCTATAATTGTCGCTTTTTCTGGACACAACTCTTCTTCGTCAAGCAACTGCTGCATATTGTTGGAGACAACACCAATTTGGATAGTGTCGGTAATATTTTGTTCTCCAAGTGCTTGAGCCAGAAACAGCAAACTCCAGAAGCCGATATCTTGAGTTTTTTCAAAACTCTCAAGTCTTGATGATATATGCTCGTTGGGTGTGATGTTCCATAAATGAGCAATGATTGTGGGGAATTGACCTAAGTTACGAATGGCTTTCAGTAATGCATCATAGTCATTTCTGTTTTGAGGATTAATGGTATATTCCCACTCGCTAGTGTGACAAAATTGCTCTCCAACTTTGACAATTATAACATTTTGATTCTCGCCTTCTAGTTTTTCTACGATTTGAGTTCCTATCCCACAGGTATCGATAAACACCAGCCAACATTGCTTTTCAACTGTTAATCTTCTGGGTTCAAAGGATATAGGTGGTACGGAACGTTTCCAGGAAGGAATGTAGAACCAGTCTTTAATGTCAAGCTTTTGTTCTAATGCTGCTTGGTTCAGATTGACATCCCGTATATTTTTTTGTGGTTCAATCCAATAACGCTGACGCTCAAAGGGATATGTTGGTAAAGGGATGCGATGGCGACGCTCATGACCATAAAATCCAGACCAATCTATTTGGACTCCTGCAAGCCATAAACGACTCAATGTGTTTAACAAGAATGCCAAATCTGGCTGTTGATCGTAAGAATGTCTTAGGGAGGGTAGTACAATTTGCTGAGCCGCCTGGTCACTTTCCATACATTGCAGTGCCAAACTGCTTAACGTTTGTCCAGGACCAACCTCCAATAAAATTGGATTGTCTTTTTTACACAACTCTTGCACTCCCGAAGCAAAGCGCACAGCTTGGCATAAGTGCTTCATCCAATAGTTTGGATCTGTTGCTTCGGCTGCTGTAATCCAAGTTCCCGTGACGTTGGACAAATAGGGAATTTTGGGCGGTTGGAAACTGAATGTTTTAACCAGGTCAATCAAAGGTTGTGCGATCGCCTCCATCATCACAGAATGAAAAGCATGGGAAGTCACAATCCGCCGACAAACCAAACCCTTTTGAGTCAACTGTTGTTCCAGTTCCTCGACAGCGTCTGTGAAACCCGCAACCACACACAAGGATGACCCATTGACAGCAGACAAAGAGAGCTTTTCATTTAGGAAGGGCTGCACTTGTTTTTCTGAAAGGGGAACAGCAAGCATTGCGCCTGAAGGCAATTGTTGAATCATTTGCGCTCTTTTAGCTACCAGGGTTAAAGCCTCTTCCAGAGACAAAACCCCCGCAAGAGTTGCTGCTACATATTCACCAATACTGTAGCCAATCATTGCCGCAGGACGAATTCCCCATGACATCCACAACTGAGCTAGAGCGTATTCAATGACAAATATGGCTGGTTGAGTGAGAACGGTTTGATTCAGTTTTTGAGTGGCTTCGTCCGCTTGTTCTTCGCTACGTCCCAGCATTTTTCGCAAATCAAGACCCGCAGACGGTGTGTTGTGTTTTTGATTACCTGCATCTGCGTGGTTTTTCTTGGGATACAGCACATCTAGCAGGTCAAGATTAAGCTGAGGTTTTAGGAGCAGACAACAGCGATCAATTTGCTCCTTGAAGGTGGGCTCAGCTTGATAAAGTTCAATCGCCATATTGACGTAGTGAGTTCCTAGTCCAGGAAACATAAAAGCAATAGGGCGCTCTTGAGTTTCCTGAATACTCGTTAGAACTCGCTTTGGATCAGCAAGTGCGTTCACAGCATCTTCAATTGAGGAGCAAACAACAGTGCGCCGATGCTCGAAACCCTGTCTGCCAACCTGCAGTGTGTAAGCTACATCGGCGAGGTTTAAATCGGGTTGCTGTTGGAGGTAATTAGTTAGGTTTGCCGTAGCCGTTTCCAGCGCTGAACTTGTCTTGGCGGATAGCATTAACAGCTGCCAAGGACGAGAGAAACTTGATACTTCGGCAACCGGGGCTTCTTCAAGAATGACATGGGCATTAGTTCCACCAATACCAAAGGAACTAACTCCTGCACGTCGGGGAGTACCATTCGTTTTCCATTCAGAAAGCGTGGTATTGACGTAGAAAGGACTGTTAGCGAAGTCAATCTGGGGATTGGATTCTTTAAAGTGTAAACTAGGTGGTATTTGTTTGTGTTTGAGGGCTAGTATGGTTTTGATCAGACTTGTCACCCCAGCCGCTGTATCCAGGTGACCAACATTAGTTTTCACTGAACCGATCGCACAAAATCCCTTTTTCTGTGTGCTGGCACGAAAAACTTTGGAGAGCGCTGCAATTTCTATTGGGTCACCCAAGGCTGTTCCGGTTCCGTGAGCTTCAATATAGGAGACTGTCTCAGGTTCAATTCCAGCAAGAGCTTGAGCCTCTGCAATAACCTCTGCTTGACCATCCACGCTAGGTGCTGTGTAGCCAACTTTAAGAGAACCATCGTTATTGATAGCTGACCCTTTAATGACAGCATGGATGCAGTCACCATCAGCTAGAGCATCTGCAAGCCGCTTTAACACCACCACTCCCACTCCATTACCGAGAACAGTTCCCTTCGCTTTTGTATCAAAAGCGTGGCAGTGACCATCTGGCGATAAAACACCTTCTTCTTGATACAAGTAGCCAACTTTCTGTGGCACCCGAATAGATACCCCACCCACCAACGCCATATCACATTGGTAATTCAGCAAACTTTGGCAGGCAAGAGTTGTAGCAACTAATGATGTGGAGCAGGCTGTTTGAAGCGTAACACTCGGTCCAGTGAGATTTAATTTGTAAGAGACACGAGTTGTGAGGAAATCTTTATCATTGCCAATCAACGTTTGGTAACAGCTGGCTGAGCCTATTCTGTCACGGGTTAAATCAAAGGACAAATAGTTATTTAGACCAGCCCCGGCATACACTCCAATCCGACTTTCACACCGAGTGGAATCATAACCAGCATTTTCAAGTGCTTCCCACGCACACTCTAAGAAGAGACGGTGTTGCGGATCTGTTATTTCAGCTTCTCTATGGTTAAAGCCGAAGAACGAAGCATCAAACAAATCTGTATCTTCTAATACAGCACCGGCTTTGATATAGTTGGGATCACTTACTACCGCAGGATCTATCCCAGAAGATATTAACTCCTCATCCGTGAAGTCAGAAATTGACTCCACACCAGCGCGCAAATTCTGCCAAAATTCCTCAATATTTTTGGCACCAGGAAAACGTCCTGCCATGCCAATGATAGCTATGCCTTCCAAGGAATCGAAATTTGTAGCGCTAGCCATGAATCTTTTTACCTTGCTTACTTAATTGTTGTTTTTGGCGGTGGTTGATAGCCTGAATTTGCTTATTCGCGCGATCGCGCATTGACCCAAAAGCAGGTACATCCCCCGATTTTTGACTAAAATATTGGGCTAGTGATTTAACAGTTGGATTTTGAAAAATTTCTACAACTGATAAATTCCGTTTCAAAACTTCTTGTAGTTTGCTATTAACCTGAACTATCAGTAATGAATGACCACCGAGGTCAAAAAAATTGTCGTTTACCCCTACTTTTTCCAAATTCAGTACTTCTTGCCAAACAGTAGCGATCGCTCGCTCCATCTCAGAATGAGGAGCTACATAAACCTCTTCTAATTCCGGACGCTCACCATCTGGTACTGGCAATGCTCCACGATCTATCTTGCCATTCGTCGTCAACGGCAGCGCCTTTAGCTGTACGAACACCGACGGTAGCATATATTCCGGTAGTTGTTCTTTAAGAAAGTTCCGGAGGTCACTAGTGGTAAGCGCTGTCTCAGTGTTGGCAACAAAATAAGCTACCAAACGCTGATTTCCTGGTAAATCCTCCCGCATTAGCACAACTGTTTCTTGAACTTCTGGGTGTTGCCCTAAGAGACTCTCAATTTCTCCAAGTTCAACGCGGTAGCCCCGCACTTTCACCTGATGGTCAATCCGCCCCAAAAACTCTAGATTTCCATCCCAACGATAACGAGCTAAGTCGCCAGTCTTGTACAATCGCGCTCCCGACTCGTTACTAAAGGGATTTGGAATGAATTTAACAGCTGTAAGTTCTGGTCGATTCAAATAACCACGGGCTAAAGAGGCACCGCCAATATGTAGTTCACCCGGAACTCCTATCGGCACAAGCTGATGAGATTGGTCTAACACGTATAGCTGCGTGTTAGCAATCGGCTGACCAATAGGAACTGAACTTGACTCAAGCTCACCCTGAGGCACTCGATAAATACAACAGCCTACCACAGTCTCTGTTGGACCATATTCATTTACCAGCATCGTATCAGGCGCATACTCTCGCCAGAAAGTGATACTTTCTGTCAACAAGTTTTCTCCCCCGATGATAAACGCTCTGGTTATACCTGCTACTTCTTTTGACGATAATTGCCCAGAGAGTAATAATAGTTCAGCTGGTGTGATTTTAACGAGGCTCAAGTTTGACTCTTGACGGAGGGTATTGCTCAACGACTCGATACCTTGGTTTTCTGCAATAAGTTTTACCTGACGCCCAACCAGTAAGGGTGAAAACAAACCTGTTATGGTTAAGTCAAAAGCAAGGGAAGAGTGAACGGTAGTTCCTTTTCCTTGCTCAACTGTATATGCTTGGGTACACCAAGTTAAGTAGTTAAGTAATCCCTTATGAGGAATTAATGTTCCTTTAGGCTTACCAGTGGAGCCAGAGGTGTAGATGACATAAGCTAGGTTATCAGAATTTATCTTACAGACAGGGCTTTGCGAACACTCTTGAGCAATTTCTTCCCAGTCAGAGTCTAGACAAACTACCTTGGTGCTATCAGTCGGTAATTTCTCTATCAACCTCTGCTGAGTTAGCAGTACTGGACTCTGAGTGTCTTCTAAGATAAAGGCTAAACGCTCTTTGGGATGTGCAGGATCTAAAGGCAAGTAGGCTCCGCCTGCTTTTAGAATACCTAACACTGCCACTACCATTTCCAGAGATCGCTCAATGCAAATACCAACAAGCACCTCTGGCTTCACACCCAGTTTTTGCAAATAGTGAGCTAGCTGATTCGCTCGGTTGTTCAACTCGCAGTAGGTTAGTTGCTGCTTTTCAAAGACAACTGCAATTGCATTTGATGTTCGTTCTACCTGCTGCTCAAACAACTGATGAATGCACTGACTATACGGATAATCTATCTTTGTATCATTCCAGTCAACTATGAGTTGATGTTTTTCAGATGCAGTCAGTAAGGGCAAATCTACAATTGCATGATCGGGATTGGCAACTATGCCTTCAAGCATTGTCTGGAAATGCCCCAGCATTCGAGTTATGGTATCCGCATGAAACAGATCCGTGTTGTACTCAGCAGTTGCAATCAAGCCCTGTTCAGAGTCTTCCATAAACAGAGTCAGGTCAAACTTTGCCGTACCACTGTAACCTTCCTGACCAATTATCGATATATTAGATAACTTCGGAGCTGGCAACGGCATATTCTGGAGAACAAACATTACCTGAAACAATGGGTTGTAACTGAGATCTCGCTGTGGTTGTAGCTCCTCCACTAACTTCTCAAAAGGTAAATCTTGATGCACATAGGCTTCTAAGGCTGTTGACTTTACCTGGAAAAGCAAATCTCTAAAACTGAGTTTACCATTAAGTTTGGTACGCAGTACCAAAACATTGACAAAAAATCCTATTAACGATTCAATTTCTGCTCGGTTACGGCTAGCAATTGGGGAACCTACTAGGATATCTGTCTGTCCCGTATAGCGATAAAGCAAAGTTTTAAAAGCCGCAAGCAAGGTCATAAACAGAGTTACGCCTTCCTGATGACTGAGCTTTTTCAGTACTTTTGTCAAGGTTTGAGACAGGACTAATTTAGCTTGTGCGCCTTTGAAGGTTTGAACTGGCGATCGCGGACGGTCAGTAGGCAAATTCAATACAGGAAGCTCACCACTTAACTGCTGCTTCCAATACTCCAGTAGAGGTTGGATGCGATCGCTTTGTAACCACTGGTGCTGCCAATACGCAAAATCTACATATTGGATAGGTAATTCAGACAGTGGCGACGGTTGTCCTTTGGAGAAAGCTTCATACAATGCTGCTAGTTCTCTGATAAGAACCCCCATAGACCAACCATCTGCAATAATATGATGCAGTGTTAATAACAGCCTATACTTTTGTGAAGCTAAACGCAAAAGTTTTGCACGTAAGAGCAGTTGACACGATAGGTCGAAGGGCTGTTGAGCTATTTCAGTGGTTAGACTTTGTACTTGTTTTGTGCATTCGCTTTCTGAAAATTCTCGCAAATCTTCAACTGACAGAGTTATGGATGCAGCTGATTTGATAACCTGAACGGGTTTACCTTCGCTGATAATAAAGTTTGTCCGTAAGACTGAGTGGCGTCTGATGATTTCGTTGAGACTTTGTTCTAATACTGATATATTTACGTGCCCTGTTAGGTCAATAATTATAGGAATATTATATGTAGGAGTATTAGGAGCTAGCTGATTGATAAACCACAATCGTTGCTGTGCAAAAGATAGAGGGTGGACTTGGGTGGTTTTGTGAACTGGAGTCAAGGACACTGACGATTGAGAAGCGGTTGATGACAGTTCAGCAAGTATCTTAGTCACTAGCGAAGCTCCAGAGGAGCCGCTGGGCGAACGCAAACTCAAGCCTTCAAAAAAGTCTTGCACGTTCACAGTGACTTCTAGGTCAACCTCAATTTGGTTTTTTAACTCAAAGACTTTTATAGAATCGAGTCCCAAAGAGCTTAATGGTTGCTGAGGGTTAATTTCATGCGGTGGAATTGAAAGCACCCGTGCTATCTTCTGTTGAAGATAAGACTCTAACAGCGACTCTTGCTCTCGTGGAGAGAGCGCTAAGAGAGTTTCACGCTGCAACCTATTTTCACTTTCATCAATATCAATATTTTTCTGAATACTGCTGCCTACGACTTCTAGTTTACCTGCGAGAAAATCGGCTTTGGTTGCACGGCGTTGAATTTTACCGCTTGAAGTTTTTGATATACTACCTGGTTTAATTAGTACTACTGCATACACTTGTACCTCATGTTCTTCGACAACTGCCTGACGAATCGCTGCTGTAACTTCATCAAGATTCGGTTTAGCACGAAACTCTAACTCTTGAACTATGACCAGTCGTTCTTCATTCTCTATCTCAATTGAGAAAGCTGCACCACTACCTGGACGTAATGATGAATGACTGCGTTCTGCCGTTAATTCTATATCTTGTGGGTAAAGATTGCGACCACGAATAATGATTAAATCTTTGGCTCGACCTGTAATGAAGAGTTCTCCATTGTGCAAAAAGCCCAAATCACCAGTGCGGAGAAATGGTCCTGCTCCTGTATCTTTAAGATAGGCGTGAAATGTTTGCTCTGTCTGTTCAGGAGAATTCCAATAACCTTGACCTACGCTTGGACCTGATACCCAGATTTCTCCAACTTCATCTGATGAACAACGAGTTAATGTTTCGGGATTGACAATGACAACCTGCTGCTGAGGAATACTTTGACCACAACTGACAAAGGTTTGGGTATCTTCACTATTGATACTTGTCCAGACTATCTGGTTCCGTGAAAGTGCAGATTTCTCTACAGTTTTGATATCAGGCAAGGCTGTCTTGCTCCCACCGGAAACCATCAAAGTTGCTTCCGCCATACCGTAACAGGGATAAAAAGCACAGGAGCGAAAGCCACACTCACCAAAGGCTCTTGCAAATTGCTCTAAAGTATCCTGCCGGACTGGTTCTGCACCATTAAACGCAACACTCCAACTACTTAAGTCGAGAGTTTCTTTTTGTTGTTGGGTAATTCTTTGAATACAATACTCATAAGCAAAATTGGGACCACCACTCGTAGTACCTTTGTAGCGAGAGATTGCCTGTAGCCATCGATATGGACGTTGCAGAAAAGATGGTGGGGACATTAAGATGCAACCAAACCCACCATACAAAGGTTGCAAAATACCACCAATCAACCCCATATCATGGTAAACAGGTAGCCAGGAGACAAATTTACTGCTGGGAGAATGTTCCATCAGTTGGTAAGTCACGGCGGCGTTATGCAGCAGATTGCCATGACTAAGCATAACTCCCTTTGGTGTTCCCGTGGAACCTGATGTGTATTGCAGAAAGGCTAGGGTATCTGCATTGATTTCAGGCTGTTGCCAAAAATCTTCTAAGCCCTGTGTCAGGTTGTCGGTAGTTAGCCAGCGAAAATTCCCTATGTTTGTTTGCTCTGTCAGAATGGATTGTAATGTGGGGAGCATCGCTGTTGTGGTGAGAGCGACGCTTGCCTGTGCATCTGCGCTAATAGCCAGTATTCTGGCTGTTTTGCGCCCATTGCGAGGTGGATAAGCTGGAACCGCTACCACACCAGCGTACAGACAACCAAAAAAAGCACTCAGGTAATCTAGCCCAGAGGGATAAAGCAATATGGCACGTTTCCCGCTTAAACCAAGGGTTTGGAGTTTCGCTGCTATAGCCCGACTGCGCCGATCTAACTCGTGGTAAGTCAGCGTTGATTCTATCGTCTCTCCATCCTCGAGGAAGGTGAATGCTTGTGTGTGCGGTTGTGTTGAACTGCGATAACGCACAATATCAACAACAGTCGTACATTGATGGGGAATTGCTGGAAATCTGTTGAGAATTGTCGTCATTTTCCGCCTCCGGGAACTTAAATGCACGTAAACAATCCTGGAATCAGGCAAGCCAAATGGCAAATCTCGCTCTACATAAGTCAGAGTGATGCCTTTACGTTTATGCCTGAACGTTATTTTAGACCCCGTCCTTAAGGACGGGGACTTCATTTAGGAAAATTCTTTTTGAATAAACCTCAATTGTTGTGTTATTGAAGAAACCGCGCAATTGTTTAGTCAGTCACGCGAATAATATTAACTCAGAAATATTGACAGTTATTTTTGATTAGCACCTTTTACTCTAGAAGAAAGTTATTGTCTTTTGCAAGCCTAGTGCTATAGATAAATTTTATCAAAAAAGGATAAAGCATTAGCTGCAATTATCTCAACTTCTTTATTACTTTTAGTCAATGCTAAAAACTGGCTGTAGTAGAGCTTGTCTTTTATCGATCTTACAGACTCATTATGCACATGTACTATAAATGACTAATGTTAACTCATCAAAAGCCCTTACTAATGAATGCTGTCTCAACTACTACAGAGGAATTTTTAGTGTAGAAATAAACGTGTGTCTTAAGGACTTTTTGAATTTCTACTGACACGATGATGAAATTTTATGAATAAGTTAGTGTTAATAACTAGCAAGAATATAGTTGAGATTAACCAGCTAATGTAAATTTTTATTTGTTAAAGTTCGATTAGGCTTGCTAAAAAGTGTGCAAATCTATTTCAATAATCTCCTATGAGCCGCCTCATTAACTAGAGATTACGTGGCGTGATGGAGTAAGAGAACAACAATGGAATTTAAACAGCTTGTTCCCAGTCTGTTGCTGACAAGTGCAATAGTGGTGTTGGTGACAACTCCTACTAAAAGCGAGGAAGTATCATCAATTAGAGTTCACAAGAGTCCAGCATCTACTGATAGCGGGAGTTCTACTCAACAAGCACGTTTGGTAACCAAGGCACAGCACGTTAAACCCATAACGGAAATTCGGCGACTCAGTGAGATAGAGCATCCTTCCAAAAATGCCCAAATGTTACTGGTGCAGTCGCCAGCACAAGAAACAGCGCCTTCTTCTGAAGTTGTGCAAGTTACAGGAGTCAAGGCAAATCCCACCAAAACAGGTGTCGAGGTGATTTTACAAACCTCGAAAGGGCAGGCGTTGCAACTGGTGAATCGCAGTACTGGCAATAGCTTTATCACTGATATTCCCAACGCACAACTGCGGCTACCCAGTGGCGATGCATTTACATTTCGCTCGGACAAGCCTATTGCGGGTGTTACACAGATAACAGTCACGAATTTTGATGCCAAGACTATCCGAGTGACAGTGATAGGTGAGATGAGTGTACCACAGGTCGAGTTGTTTGATAGTCCCAATGAAGGTCTTATCTTCAGCGTTGCAAGTACTGCACCTTCGGCACAACAGGGGCAGCAACCTCAAACACAACAGCCCCAAGCACAGCAGCCAGAAACTCAGACACAACCAACTCAACCATCAGCTAGTGGTGATGAGCCAATAGAATTAGTGGTGACAGGACAGCAAGATGGATACAATCCATCTGTATCGACCACTGGGACTAAAACCGATACGCCTCAGCGCGATATTCCCCAGTCGATTCAGGTCGTACCGCAACAAGTGCTGGAAGACCAGCAGGTGAGAAACCTGGGTGAAGCCCTGAGAAATGTGCCAGGTCTGGCGCGGGGAGCTAATTCTGCATCTCGTGGGCAGTTTGCAACACCCAAAATTCGAGGCTTTGATGCTAATGACAATATCTTCAGAGACGGGTTGAGAGACCCGACAACTGGATATGTTGTTCCTGATGTGGCGGGTATTGAACGGATTGAAGTGCTCAAGGGACCTGGCTCCGTTCTTTACGGGCAAGGGTCGCTCGGCGGAGTGATCAATCTGGTGACCAAAAAACCCCTGAGCGATCCTTACTATTCAGTGGAAGCCTCTGTTGGCAGCTTCAATTTCTATCGCGGAGCTTTTGACTTTTCTGGTCCACTCAATGACAGTAAAACACTGTTGTATCGGCTGAACTTTGCGGCTCAAACGACCGAGAGTTTCCTTGACTTTTATGATGAACAAAAATACTTTGTTGCCCCTGTGCTGTCCTGGCAAATCAGTGATCGCACCCAACTGACTTTTCAAGCTGAATACGTGAATCGACCCAAGGATTATGGTCAGCAAGGTATCCCTGCTGTGGGGAGCGTACTACCCAATCGCAATGGGAAAGTCCCGCGCGATCGCAACACAGCGGAGCCAGATTCCACTGATGATCAGCGCTCCTTTCGAGTAGGATACGATCTGGAACATCGCTTCAGCGACCACTGGCAATTTCGCAACGCTTTCAGCGCTTCATGGCTTCGACGGGACAGAAATTATGTTTTTTCCACCGCATTAGCAGCAGCGGATAACCTGACCTTGAGTAGGATCTACCAGTTGGGTGGTGATGACCAGAGATTCTTCAATCTTGATACCTACATAGTTGGTAAATTTGCCACTGGCAGCATTCAACATCAACTCGTCACAGGATTTAACCTGACCAGGTCGGAGTCCGATTTAAAAATTACTACCGGCCGAGCAGCTTCCCTTGATGTGTTCAATCCAGTATATGGTAAGCAATTGGGTGCTGTTACCTCTAGAGGTGATAATACCTCCTCGACAGACACACTGGGTATTTATGTTCAAGATCAGGTCACACTGGCTTCTAATCTGAAGCTGCTATTGGGTTTGCGGTTTGATACCCTCAACCAGACGAACGAAGATCGGCTGAACAATACGAAACAAGCGCAATCGGACGATGCATTTAGTCCTCGTGTGGGTCTTGTCTATCAACCCATAGAGCCGATTTCGCTGTATGCTAACTACAGTCGTTCCTTTACTCCAAACACTGGAACTGCCTTTAACGGTAGTTCATTTCAACCAGAGCGTGGCACTTCCTATGAAGTTGGCATTAAAGGAGATATCAGCAATACACTTTCTGCGACTCTTGCCTTCTACGACCTGACACGCTCCAATGTCTTAACTGAAGATCCAGTGAATGAAGGCTTCTCTATCCAAACAGGTGAGCAACGTAGTAAGGGGGTTGAATTAAGCATTGCTGGTGAAATTTTACCAGGATGGAACGTTATTGCCGGCTATGCTTACACGGATACAGAAATTACCAAAGACAATACTTATGCGGTTGGCAACTTACTGAACAATGTTCCTAAACATAGTTTTAACTTATGGACAAGCTACGAAATTCAATCCGGTCGCTTCAAAGGCTTGGGTTTTGGCACGGGGGTATTCTACGTCGGAGAACGCCAAGGAGACTTAAATAATACGTTCACTTTGCCTAGTTATTTCCTGACCGAGGTGGCTATCTTTTATAAACAAGACAGGTTCCGGGCATCAGTTAATTTCAAAAATTTGTTTGATGTTGACTATTTTGAATCTGCTCTGAACCAGGTAAATGTTTATTATGGCGATCCGTTCACAGTACAGGGAACGATTTCATGGCAGTTTTGATAACAATTTAGCAACATTTATAATGAAATCATTCAAATTACGTTACCTTTTAACAAGTTGACCTTTATTTCATACGAAAAGCGATGATTAAGGTGAAGCCTAATCATCGCTATGGTGCCTTTGTAAATATTAGAGAAACATCCCAGCAGCAAAATTAAATGACTCCTGGACCTTTACCCCGCTGGTCATTTTCTGCTGTCAGTTCACCTTCTTTATCCTCATTTACTTCTTTGAGTTCTTCTGCACGGTTTGCAGTGTCTTCAGCTGCTTCTTGTCGTGCATCGCCCGGTGTTTCGTAGTACATTTCCGGTTCAACTGCGTAGTTATTTAACAAACCTTCTTTGTCAACTGTGTAGCCATCAGTCGTGCGAACATCGTCACCACCTTCTTCTGTTGGTCGTGTTTTGTAGAGTTCTTTTTCTCTTTCACGACGAGCAGCAGTTTCAGCAGGTACAATTCCTCTATCGTAATTATCTTCAGCAACACGGTCAGATGAATCTACTGCTTTGTTAAATGATTCATTAGCCATAAATGATGTCCTTGTTAAAAATCCGTTAAATGACTTCAGTAATAAGATTAAGCTTTTATCAATGAAGAATTAACTATCTTTAGAAGTGCTCTAACCCAAGCAAAAAATTATTTTCTCTATCTTTCGATATGTTTATAAGAAAAATTTATATCAACCAAAAGAAGGATGTTTCTTTATAGTCGCTGAATACACAAAAACATTAAAGCGGTCAAATAGAAAAATGAACTTCTACTTAACCGCAATGGCTCAACTAAGCATTCATGGCAAAACAACAAGATTCTTCATCATCCATGATTTAAATTTGGCTAATTGGTTGTTGTGAGAAATTTTCTGACAAATTTAACTACCATAAATTGCATTTTTAATGGACTCAATTTGTGCATCTAATTCTTGCCGAGTTGAAGTCTTAATGAGATAACGAAAAAAGAACCAGATTGTGTAACCAATTCCAATTAATTCAAAAGTTGGATAGACCAACGGAATATCATTAATTGCATCTAGAATTGCCAAAACAATCTTGACTGCAAGAAATGCCGCAAGAATTAAAGCAACAGTGATGATTTGCTGATTGTATTCAACGAAAAATTTCACTATATTATCAGGCAAATTGGCTAAAAAATCTGATACTTGTGTACCAATTTGCTGCCATTTTGTATGAGATTGAGTAGCAGGCGGTAGGAGTGGCTGAGTTCGAGGTGTTGAACCTTCAAGCGCTGCTATAGGATTCGTTGAGGTGGTATCGACAGCTTCAGCTTGCTGTACTCGCTGTACATTAGCTTTCATAGTTCTCGCGTTTTTTGTACTAGTAACAGTGTAACTATTGAGTCTTCTTCTCAGATGATTGAGTACCTTCCTGGGCAACAGTTGCTTTATTATTGACACTTTTAACACCTTTGATTTGTTTTGCTAAAGGTTCAATTTTAGCAAGTTGTTGCTGGTTTGTGACAGTTCCATTTACTGTGACAGCGCCTTCTTTTGAAGCTTCAACTGTTAAATGACCGTTTGGGATGTTAGCTTCTAACTTGGAGCGAACTTCACTTGCGAGGGCACTTTCATTTCTGTTAGTAGCCTTACCATCATTAAATTGATTATTCCGCTGCTCATTGGCGCGAATATCCGCATTTAATTGGTTTCTGCGGGTCTGATCCTGAGCGTCGTTGAGAGCAGCTTCTGTTGCTTGTGTATCTGGTGCTTTGGCTGCTTCGTTAGTATCGTTGGGTGCATCTGCACTGGTTCTAGAAGGATTTTGACAAGCAGTAGCACCGATAACTAAAAGACAACTTATTAAGAAGGGAGCAAGCTTTTTCATTGGTTCAGTCCTTTGTTCTTAGTTATATCATTAGTTAATAAGTATTAGTAGCTGTTTATGATTTGTCGGTTGTTGTTTTTAAAAACTATTAACAACCAACAAATAATCATAAACTACCAACTACTAAACGGTTTCATTGCGATGGTCAATGATGATTACAGCAGGATTATCTTGGTCGTAACCTGTGGGACTAGTATTTACAACTGGTCTTTCATTGAGAGTTGTGTTCACTCCTGGTGTTTCGTGACGAACACCTCGGTCATAACCTTGGTGATCAACACCGTGTGTGTCAGCAGCATCAAAGATATCAAATTCTTGAATTCCTCGACGTTTCAAAATTGGTTCAGCACGGCGGATTTGATCTTCGGTACCGTCAACGATCACTAAGTAATCGCCTTTATTGATGCGATCGCTATAAACTCGCGCACGGTTTTCTGGTATTCCCAAGCCAACAAGTCCGCCAGCTAAACCACCAGCCGCTGCACCAATTGCACCGCCTGCTGCTGCTGTCGCCAAAGCAGTTGCAACTGCACCGCCTGCAAGAATCGGACCGACACCAGGAATCGCCAAAGTACCAAGACCTACTAACAAGCCTCCCAAACCGCCTAATGCACCGCCTGTTGCTGCCCCAGCTTTTGCACCTTCGTCTGCTTTGTTACCTGTTCCCAGATTTGTGTTCACACCAGCGATGTTGGTGTTACCATCTGTGTCTTTAGCAATGAGTGACACTTGACTCAAGGGAATACCTGCATCTCGCAGTTCGGTTAGTGCTGCTTGTACATCTCGACGGTGAGGAAAGACACCAATTGCTCGTTTTGTTTTTTGCAATGGTGCTGTACCTACTGCTGGACGAACACCTCGGTCATAACCTTGGTGATCAACACCGTGTGTGTCAGCAGCATCAAAGATATCAAATTCTTGAATTCCTCGACGTTTCAAAATTGGTTCAGCACGGCGGATTTGATCTTCGGTACCGTCAACGATCACTAAGTAATCGCCTTTATTGATGCGATCGCTATAAACTCGCGCACGGTTTTCTGGTATTCCCAAGCCAACAAGTCCGCCAGCTAAACCACCAGCCGCTGCACCAATTGCACCGCCTGCTGCTGCTGTCGCCAAAGCAGTTGCAACTGCACCGCCTGCAAGAATCGGACCGACACCAGGAATCGCCAAAGTACCAAGACCTACTAACAAGCCTCCCAAACCGCCTAATGCACCGCCTGTTGCTGCCCCAGCTTTTGCACCTTCATCTGCTTTGTTACCTGTTCCCAGATTTGTCTTCACACCAGCGATGTTGCTGGTACCGTTTGTGTCTTTGGCTATTAGTGACACTTGACTCAAGGGAATACCTGCATCTCGCAGTTCACTCAGTGCTGCTTCTGCGTCTCGACGGTGAGGAAAGACACCAATTGCTCGTTTTGTTTTTTGTAAAGGTGTTGTACCTACTCCGATAGGCTGCGTAGAACTGACGACAGATGGATCGTGAATCTCCCAGTTTTGAATTTTATGCCGACCGAGAATTGCAGCAGCGCGATCAATCTCATCGTCTGTACCATCAACAATCACGACGTAATCTCCATGATTGATGCGCTCATTGTAGAAGCGAGTGCGAGCATCTGGAAATCTAAATCTTGTATTATCAATACGATCTCTTAAGTCAACCCCTGCAAAAGGTTCTCTTCGAGTTAAGTTTCTGTGAAACAAGGAAATTTGGCTTAAGGGAAAACCTGCTGTTCGCAAATCGTGAATCGCAGCCTCAGCATCATTCAGATGAGAGAAGTAACCAACGGCATGTTTGGTTGGACCAATAACAGATGGATCGTGAATTTCCCAGTTTTGAATTTTATGGCGACCTAGAATTGCAGCAGCGCGATCAATCTCATCGTCTGTACCATCAACAATCACGACGTAATCTCCATGATTGATGCGCTCATTGTAGAAGCGAGTGCGAGCATCTGGAAATCTAAATCTTGTATTATCAATACGATCTCTTAAGTCAACCCCTGCAAAAGGTTCTCTTCGAGTTAAGTTTCTGTGAAACAAGGAAATTTGGCTTAAGGGAAAACCTGCTGTTCGCAAATCGTGAATCGCAGCTTCAGCATCATTGAGATGAGAAAAGTAACCAACGGCGTGTTTGGTTGGACGATTACCTCTATTTAGAATCCCAGTAGCAGCAGCAGCAGCGGGCACATAGTTACCTGTTCCAGTTGTCACTCCAGGTTGGTCATAAACGTCAAACTCTTCAATTCCTTGTCGTCTTAAAATTGCTTCTGCTCTAGCAATTTCTGCATCTGTACCATCTATAATGACTAGGTAGTCTCCGCGCTCTACCCGTTCATTGTAAACTCTAGCTCTTTCTTCAGGAATTCCTAAACCAATCAATGCGCCAAGTAAACTACCTGCAGCAGCACCAATACCAGCCCCAGCAACAGTTGTAGCCAGTGCAGTTGCTGTAGCCCCAGCCAGCATAATCGGACCAATTCCTGGAATTGCTAAAGTGCCAAGACCAACTAATAAGCCAGTTAACCCGCCCAAAACACCACCAGACAGTGCCCCAACTGCAGCACCCTCATCAGATTTATTACCAACATTTTCTCGTACTTCCGCACCTGCGATATCATCGTTGTGGTCTGCATCTCTCTTAATCACAGATACTCTGTCTATCGGGAAGCCCGATTCTCTCAATTCATATAGTGCTTTTTCTGCATTTCCACGATTAGAAAATACGCCTACAGCACGCTTACGTACACCTATAACCATGCCTTTTTAACCTCAAGAGTATAATTAGTTTTTCCAAGTTTTTGTTAGCACCTTTAATTTTGTTTATATAAATTTTGTAGGATAATTGTCATCAATCGCTTGGGGTAATGTTTGTATCTATCTTTGGGATTATAAAATCAAGTCTTTGTATAGTATTTTTTAATAAAAATTAAGAGAAAGATAAACTTAATGTAATTTATTTATAACCTTCATAGTATTTTTGCTCTCATTCGTTAATAATAAAATTCCCGACTTCTTAGATTCATCGGGAATCTGAACATACGCGATTCTTCTCTCGTTACGGCTGCTCTGCATAAGAATGCCTGAAGGAGGCTTTGCCTCAAGTTATACATTCCGCTCCTCAGATAAGGAACCAGAAATAAATGAATTGTAAGGATTTGAATGTTAAGTTAATCTGACTTTTCACGGGTTTTGGATTCATTTCATTTTGAGTTTTGAGGCTTTCCCAAGTTTTTACAAACAGCTCGTAACTGGGCACTGTTTTGTTTGATAAATCTTTTGAGAAAGCTTCAGCATAAATATTTGATTTTTCAGTATTTAAGTAGACTTAAATTGAAAACCGCTGTAGGTGTGTCAATTTATGAATGCAACTGATTCAAGAACGGACGAGCTAGGAAAAAGCTGGAAATTGATTTGGCATCTACAAGCTCACCTTCGAGAATAGATTTCTCTAGTTCTTCTGGTGTGAAAAACACTGTTTCCAAGTCTTCGTCTTCATCTTGTACAGGTGCTCTCTCCAGCTTTTCTAAATCTTGTGCTAAATAAGCATAAATGATTTCATCAGAGTAGCCTGGTGCAAGGAAAAACTCTCCTAGTTTTTGCCACTTTTGAGCACGGTAGCCAGTTTCTTCCTCTATTTCACGCTGAATTGTCTCAAAAGGATCTTCATTTGGTTCCAATGTTCCAGCAGGAAACTCAAACACCCTTCCCTGAACCGCGAAACGATACTGGCGCAGGAGTATCAGTTTACCTTCTGGGGTGACGGGTACAGCCAAAGCGCCACCTGGATGACGAATGCATTCCCATTCTCCTTCTGATGTATTAGGCAAACGTAAGCGATTGACCTCAAAATCAAATTTGCGCCCTTTGTAGTACAAGCGCTGTTTCAGCAACTGGGGTAATTCTCTACCTAATGGCATAGTTTAGTCATGAGTTAAAAAACACACAGAATCATACTTTCGGAAGATGTTATAATAAATGCTGTCTGCGTTTGTGGTTGGTAATATTGGTAATATTAGTTGCCCACCAACAAGTGTACTCCACTACAGTCTACCTGTTTAACCAGCTCTTTAATCGCGCAATCAGAAATTGGCTCTACCCAATCCGGAGCAATTTCTGCCAGTGGTACTAACACAAACGCTCGCTCCCGCATTCTGGGATGTGGAATCTGTAGGTTTGGTGCGTTCACAATGAAATCACCATATAACAACAGATCTAAATCTAGGGTGCGTGCTCCCCAACGTTCTTGCCGTACACGTCCAAATTTATTTTCTATTTGTAATAAAGTTTTTAATAGCAACTGCGGCATCATTTCTACTTGTAATATTGCAGCTGCGTTTATATAATCTGGTTGTGGCGGTCCTACAGCTTTAGTTTTGTACAAACTGGATTTGGCTTTTAAGACAATCCCAGGTGTTTGGGCTAAAGTTTCTGTTGCTGCTTCTAAAATGGAGCGAGAATCACCAAGATTACTGCCAAGGGCAATTGCACTATTTACCTTCATTCAATAACGTATTTGACCTTTGTGTTTGAGACTTTTTCCCACTGTACTCTTGCTTCATGCAGTCATTAAAGATAAAATTTGTATAAAAAAATACGCAAAATAGTCATAAAAATTTTGCCAAAAACAGTATATTCAAGAATTCGTGGAGTGGTATACTATCACGAATGTGGTGCAATAATCTAAAAACTTTTTATGGTGGTTGGATTGCAACTGCTTGAAGCGAGGAATTGACGTGGTTAAGTTTACCTCCTGGTTCAAGGAAGGGTCAGAAAAGTCTGATGACGCTGAGAAGGAGCAGCCAGGACCGCCGCCTGGTCATCAAAGTGAGAATCAAAACGAAGAGGACGAGGAATATATAAATGAGAAGAAAAAATCAACATTAGCAAAACTAAACCAATTAGCAAATCAAATACTTTCCAAGCTTCCCGGTAGCCATAAACCGCTTTATCGTCGGTACTGGTTTTGGGCGGGGTTGGGTATAAGTAGTGGAATGATTGCGATCGCCTATGGCATTCGAGCATTAGACCAAACTTTACCAGATAAAGCTGAACTCAATGCAATCGTTCGAGAGCGGACACTGACTATAAAAGCTGCTGACGGTAGCATCATCCAACAGCAAGGCGAAGCAACAAGAGAACAGTTAAAGATAGAGGAAATACCAGATAAACTTAAAAAAGCTTTTATTGCTTCAGAAGACAGAAGATTCAACAAACACAAGGGAGTTGATGCTCAAGGAATTGTTAGAGCAGTTTTAAATAATGTGCGATCGCAAGATGTGGTAGAAGGTGGTAGTACCATCACACAGCAGCTTGCAAGAATTCTCTTTCTCAAACAAGAGAAAACTGTCTGGCGCAAGCTCAAAGAAGCTCGCTTAGCACAGAAAATGGAAGAGCAATTGTCCAAAGACGAAATTCTAGAACGTTACTTGAATTTGGTTTACTTGGGTTCTGGTGCTTATGGTATTGCAGATGCAGCCTGGGTTTACTTTAGCAAAACCGTAGATGAACTAACCTTGAGTCAAATGGCTGTGATTGCAGCATTACCTCCCGCCCCAAATCGCTTTTCACCACAAGTTAATGAACTAGAGGCAAAGCAACGGCGAGATTTGGTACTGCGGCGAATGCTGGAAGATAAATTTATTACAGCAGCCGAAAAAGAAGCAGCAACTGCAGAACCAATTGAAATTAAACCCAGTTCGCCCAAGCGATGGCAAGAAGAGGCTCCTTATTTTATTAGTTACATTCAGAAAGAATTGCCGAAGTATGTTTCTCCCAAAGCACTGCAAGCAGGCGGTTTCACAGTAGAAACAAGCTTGAATTTAAATTGGCAGAAAGCGGCGGAAGCGGCTGTGAAAAAAACGCTGCGAAATGAAGGGCGCTGGGAAAACTTCAAGCAAGCAGCTTTGGTTGCGATTGATCCCCGCGACGGTGAAATTAAGGCAATGGTTGGTGGAAAAGACTTTGGCAAGAACCAATTTAATCGCGTGACTCAAGCACAGCGTCAGCCTGGTTCAACATTCAAAGGATTTGTTTATGCTGCTGCTATAGCAAGTGGGATCAGCCCTAACAATAGCTACCTTGATTCACCTCTAATGATAGATGGTTATGAGCCGAAAAATTTTGATGAGGGTTATCGAGGCTGGCTGACGATGAGAGACGCCCTCACTAAATCAGTCAATATTGTTGCGGTGAGGGTGTTGCTGAAAGTCGGTTTTGACCCAATTATTCAACTTGCCCAAAGGATGGGGATTAAATCTGAGTTGAAACCGATGTATTCCTTAGCGCTTGGTTCCTCAGAAGTGAATTTGCTGGAGTTGACCAGTGCTTATGGTTCCTTCGCCACACAAGGCTTACACATAGAACCTCATGGTATTACGCGCATCCTTGACCGTCAAGGTAAGGTCATTTGGTCTGCTGACTTCGAGAAAAAGCAGGCACTTGACCCTGAAACTGCTGCTATCATGACTTGGATGCTCCGCAATGTCGTGGAAAATGGAACTGGTCGTGCGGCTCAACTAGATAGACCTGTTGCTGGTAAGACGGGCACCACTGATGAAGCACGCGATTTATGGTTCATTGGCTACATTCCCCAAATAGTAACAGGAGTTTGGTTGGGTAATGATGACAATAAACCTACCGACGGTAGCAGCAGTAGTGCTGCTAACACTTGGCATGAATTTATGGAAAAAGTGGTTAAGGAAATACCTGTTGAAAAGTTTCCTGAAAGACCCAAGTTAGATGGTCGAAAAAGTACGATTAAAGCAGTACCCATCAAAGCTAGGCGAATTATCAATCGCTCTATTACCTCCAATGAAAGACAATCCGATGAAGAAAATACAACCAGGTCATATAGACGGCGAAGTCAACAAAGAACTCAACAAGTAAATTCTGATGATAGTGGTGAAGAGCGTTCATCTAGAAGACGCAGATCCAGAAGACGTTATTATCAGGAGGAGCAACAACAACAGCAACAGGAAACCTCAAGACCAAGAAGACGCTACAGTCGTCGTTATCGTAATGAAGAATCAAGTTCTAATAATGAGTCATCCTCATCCTCACAACAATCGTATCGTTCACGGCGACGCTCTAGAACAGTAGACTCTAATTCTTCAACTCCAATAAGGCGTCGTAGACAGTATAGATCCCCTGCAAACAACTCTCCCTCCTCTACTAGATCTTCTACTCCTAATTCTTCTACTTCTTCTCCAACACGTTCATGGCGAGAAAGACTTAGACCGACGACGCCATCCTCCGAACCAGGTTCTGATGGTTAATCAATCTATAGTTTTGTAATCTCTTGAATCAGAGTTTTTGGCTAGTGAAACTATTGGTGGACAACCTTAAACACAATGAGACAAAATATTTAAGTTTGTTGGGTCAATAATAGCCTCACTTTCCGTCTTAGAGTTCCTAAGAAAAAATTGGCTAGTAAACAAAAACTAAATATCACTAGTCGAACAAAACAAAAAAATAAGGTATAAACGAATGGATTAACGGTGTCTGGACGTTGAGGAATAACCGCTCCCGTTGAAACGTCAACTAAAATCTAGATTGTTGAACAATGTCTGAGTTTTAGAGAGCAGTTGATTGAATACGGTTGGTGATAAGCACGCTTGACAGAAACCCGGTTTCTCCAGGAAACCGGGTTTCTGCCACTGGATTTAACATTATAAATGGACGTTGCCTAAACTATAATTTTTCACTATAGAACTATTTAACATGGATATTTTACTCAGAAAACTACTGCGATTGTTAATTTTGACACTACTCTTTCCACTTATTTTTCTCAATAGCTGGCTAGCATTTCGAGTTTTGCAATATTTTCAGCCTTTAGTCACAACTTTTGTTTTAGCAACTTTACTTGCTTTTATTCTTAATTACCCTGTTTCGATTCTTCAGCAACGAGGATTGAAAAGAAATTATGCTGTTGCATTAGTTTTTATAACAGCTTTAATAATTCTATTCGCTTTAGGTATAATTCTATATCCTATCATTTTACAGCAGTTTAATGAAATAGTGAAAACACTTCCTCAATGGATTGATAAGAGTGACAATCAACTCCATCATATTAATGATTGGTTTGTAGCTCATGGTTTTCAAGTGAATTTGAATCAAGTATTGATTGAAGCCATAAATCGACTACCGGATGAATTAGAGTCTTTAACAGATAATTTTTTTAGTCTTGTTCTAGACACTGTTGATAGTATTTCCGAAGCTTTAATTACAGTTGTACTCACTTTTTATTTGTTATTAGATGGTGAGAAAATTTGGGATGGTTTTTTTAAAAAAATCCCTTTGAGTTTTGCTCAGCAGTTGAGGCAGTCTATTCAACAGAATTTTCAAAATTACTTAATTGGTCAGGTCACTTTAGGTTTTTTGATGGGTATTTCACTCACCATAGTGTTTCTACTTCTTCAAGTCCAGTTTGCTTTACTCTTTGGTTTGGGAGTAGGAATTTTGAGCTTAATTCCCTTTGGTGATGTTGTTAGTCTTGTTCTAGTGACTCTCATCGTAGCTTCACATGATTTTTGGCTAGCCGTAAGGGTTTTAGCTGTAGCCGTTGTCATTGATCAATTAATTGATCAAGCTATTGCTCCAAAACTTTTGGGAAGTTTTACAGGACTTAGACCTATATGGGTTGTGATTTCTTTGCTAGTAGGAACTTATATTGGTGGAGTGTTAGGGTTGCTTATTGCTGTACCGATAGCAGGTGTCATCAAAGATGCACTAGATAATTGGCAACTTGCTTCTAGATCTGATGATTCGGACAAAAATGCTGAGGGTAAAGAATTGCCAGAGATGTTAACAAATGAGTAAACTAACACGCTTTAAAATTGCCTATTTTTTCTATATAGCTACGTAAAGGGTGTTAGAAAATATCACTCTAAGTCTTATTTTCTAGAATACCGATTTAGTATTTAGAATTTTGACGAACAAACTCGGTTTCTTCTAGTTTAGCGAACGACAATTCAGTCTTCCTGAGGATTATTCCGGGTTTTTGGCATTAGTGAATCGCTGTTCTAGTCTTCTTGACGATTAGAAGTTCCACGGCAGATGTGATTTCAGCTACTTGTGGCACCCTTAGGCTTACTATTGGCTTATATGTACATAACACTAAAAATTGATTATATTATTAATAATAATTAACAATAAAAAAACTAGGCGATTCTTGCTTAATTCACCAAAATTGTACAAATTTTATCTATCTGTAGATTGATTCTATATGCTGAAGTACAGAAAAAATATTTCAGTCTATAGGACGATTCATATGTCTGTGTATTCAAAGTAGAAAAAAGTTAGACTGAATCTTGACTAAAGTTGAAATTGGGAGCCGCAATCAAGAAAGTAAAAGATAGAAGCATAGCCAAATTTTAACACTTTTTTAACACTTTAAAATTGGCGAAACTGAAGCAGAGGCTTCTGTTTGGAACTTAAGATTGCTTTGCAACCACTGCTCAAAACTTTTTCGATAGATACCAAATCAGGTAAGCTATAGTGTCTCCAAGATTCATGACAGGCAGTATCTGTAATGCTAGTCTGCCAGCGTTTTAAACTGTGCGTGTCTTTCGATAAACTAATCTTTGGAGGAGTTTCAATGAAGAATATTAGTTTTGATTTATCTATGTTACGTCCAGTGCGGTTTATTATAGTCGCATTCACTTGCGCCTTACTGATTTTCTCTCATGCCCTTCCTGCTGCTGCAATCAGTACCGCAAAGAGCAATCCTGAAAAAGCTACCACGCAGCTACTCGACACTCAAAAAGAAACTGACAAATTAAGCGCAGAGCCACCTCCAGGATTGGAAGAAACAATAAAGAAATCAAACGAGGGACTTAACGAAGTTCAAGGGGCTGCTGATATTGACAAAATGAATCGTCCTGAAAATTCTCAAAATGCAAAGACAGTAGAAGATCAAGTTGAGAACATTTTGGGTAAAATCACAGGTCAGAAGTAAACAGCGTTTCTTTGCTTCTATGACTTTTCATAAAACCAAAGTGTGTTTTGAGAAGTGGGTGTGACAAGTAAATTATTGCTCAATGTTCTAGTGTTTTGAGCAGTTTGTTATTTATTTCACCATTTGATAGACATCTCGAAAGAAAAATCGAGATGTCTATTTATATTTAGTTATAAATCACAATCTTTCCTTCGGTTGATGATGGTACGAGTTGAATTTGTGAAGGTTAGTAAGGAAGCGAGTAGAGGAATTTAAAGCAATGCGAAAGTTAAACATTGGTTTAACGGACGAACAACGTCAAGGTGTGATTAATCTGTTGAATCAAGATTTGGCAGATGCTTATCTTTTGCTAGTAAAAACGAAAAAATTCCACTGGGATGTCGTCGGACCTCAATTCCGCACTCTTCACCAGCTTTGGGAAGAACAGTACGAAACACTGACTGAAACTATTGATTCTGTCGCTGAGCGAGTTCGTGCTTTGGGCGGCTATCCTGTCGGTACAATGGAAGGATTTCTGAAGTTAACTTCCCTTAAGGAGGAAGGTGGTAGCATCCCCACAGCAACTGGTATGGTGGCTCGACTGGTAGAAGACCACGAACAGATTATTCGTAACTTGCGGGACCACATAGACCAGTCCAGTGATAATTTCCATGACGAAGGAACTGCTGATTTCCTGACTGGATTGATGGAAGAACATGAGGAGATGGCTTGGATGCTGCGCTCATTTATTGAAGGGGAAGAACTACAGTCAGATGGTTCACAAGCACTGGGGCAAACAAAAACTCCTGTAGGCGTGTAGTGTTTGTCAGCAGATTGAGCGCAAAGCATAAAGTTTGAGTCTAAAACGGCAGATTGAGGTATGAGTAAATTTCCTGCATGCATCTACCCCCTCAATCTGCTAACTGGAAAAGCAAAAAGGAGGCTTCAAATGTCAGAAACATACAGGGCAGAACGTACTATCTCAGCTGCTTTTAAAGAGCAGAAGCAAGTCGATGATGTGATTCGGCGTTTACTAGACCGAGGTGTGTCTAGAGACCATATTTCAGTCATGGGCAGAAACTTTCAGTCAGAAACCCGAATTGCTGGTTTTATTACTAAAAGAGATGTCATTCTGGGAGGTTTGAGAACTGGCGCAATCTTTGGTTCGTTGTTCGGTTCTTTCCTTAGCTTACTGACAGGCGTAGGGGTACTGTTTATTCCTTTTGTTGGTCCCATTGTCGCAGCTGGCCCTATTGGTGCAGTGTTACTAGGGGCTGCAAGTGGGGCGATCGCCGGAAGTGCAGGTGCAGGTTTGGTATCTGTTTTAACAACATTGGGAATGCCGGAAGACAAAGCAGCAGTTTATCAAACTCGCTTGCAGGCTGGTGAGTACTTAGTTATGGCAGAAGTACCAGGCGATCGCTCTGGAGAATACCAATTACTGATAGAAAGTGCTGGTGGCGAAGAAGTTAACACAATTGAGAAGGCGCTACCTCGTGCTTGTGGTGGTAACTGCAACAGTCCAGAAGATTTATCTCCAGAGATTCGCTCTCATCTTTCTGCTGAAGCGCAAGGTACATTTATTGAACGTTATAACACCGTCATCAAAGAGACGAATGATGAAACTAAGGCTGAACAAGCAGCCTGGGAGATAATTCATCAGAAATATGATGAAGATGAAAATGGTGTTTGGTCAAAGGTAAAAACAACTGTTTAGTAAATAATCATTAGTCATTAGTCAAATACTTTTGACTTTTGACTATCACGAACTTATCAAGGCAATTTATAACCACTCACTCTTATTGTTAATTGACCTTGGCGAGGATCACGTTTAAAGATAAACGCTCCTCGTTCCTTTTCACCACTAGATAAAAAATCAATCTGCATATCTCCCGCTTCTTCTACTTCCCCATCAATCTGCAACTCGGCGATCACCTGAACAGATTCTGCTGTTTCTCCTCCAGTATTCACAACCTCGAAGGGAATATAAAATTGTCCATCAACTTCCTGAATTGTCTTGTTGTTAACACCAAGAACTGGAGGTTGATGTTTTTCATTGAGCCAAGTATAGCCTACCAAACTGACAACTACTGCCAGAATAAATGAAGCAGCACCGAAAGTTACCCATTCTGCTAGTGTTCTTTTCGGTTGCTGTTGTTCTTTTTTCTCATGAGTAAATTCATTTGTTTGACTCATACTGCTAACCGTCCTGCTGCACCTCCGATTGTTGCAGGCAATCCCAGCAGCAAAGTATACTCTAACCAAATGGTCCAAGGATCACCAAAAGTGAGTTTTTGAAAAAACCACAGCATAAAAGCGGCCGCTAAGAGTGACACCAAGTATGCCATGATGGTTTCACTTATGGGTCGTTGAAAAATTCCTCGTTGCTGTCTGCGCTTTTGCTGCTCCCAAAAGCCTGCCTCGAACACGATACCATAGGAAATGATTATAGATGTTGTAACAACAGCTAAAAGCCAGGGTGGTGTGACTGCTGCTGCTAACATAGGAATTTCATCTGTTGGTGCAATGTTAAATGCAATCACAGTTGCACCAATCAAGGTTGCACCTATATCAGCGAAAGTAGCATGTAATTCATCTGGTTTCTTTTGACTTTTGTCGCTGGGATAACCTGTTCGCCCTTGGTCATTAGGATCACGAGTGTCTCCTAAAAATTGGTTTGCTAATGCTACTCCTAAGGTAAACGGTACACTTTCAAAAACGATTTTACCCAAAGTTTCCTTGATCGCAGTTTCAGGTGTCAGTTCTTGGAGTAACAGAAGCATTAAGGCAGAGCAAACTAATCCAATTGCCATTGCTTCTATAGTATCTGTAACTGCTCCATAAGGTGGCGAGTTTCGTCTACTTCTTGTGCGAAAACCTTCTGTTCGATTCAGCAGAAAAACTACCAGAAACATTAAGGCGATCGCCAACAGAATCATTGATGGTTTTGCTATTGACCCTATCCACCAAACCTCCATAGTGTAAAGCAAGGGGATACCAAACAAAAAACCTCCGCAGGCACCCCGAATAATATCATTAATCTCATTTGCCCACACATTTTTCCTGCGCTTTCTTCCTACACTCATACTTAGCTTGTCATGAATACTTTCTGACAATTTTTCTTTTATACAAAATTCTTTTATACAAAATATTTAAGATATCAACGACCTATCATAGAAGCTTGATTCAGCTGTTATGCATTGAAATTGCACATTTACAAGGGTTAGACTGTTGAGTGTTAACACTCAACGATCACTACGAGTCGTTACGCAAGACGCGTAGTCTTCTGCTCGTGAGTCAAACAAACCAGTCATCATGACTTCAAACTTATTGACTTTAAGTGACTACCTAAGCTTTATCTTGCCTTAATAGGCTACGTTTTTCTTTCGAGCGTCTACCACTTGTGAAGTGTTCACAATATCTTGAAGAAGAAAATATGTATTACCCAATCATAATCTACTTCTATCTATTGGTTGTATCTATCGTTAGATAGGATTTTCGATTCATTTACCTAAAATACTCTTTTTGTATGATATTAGTTGTCACTGGGTCTAACACGTAAAAAAGTGGGCAGCCCAATTTTTAGGGGCGGCACGTTTCGGTAAGAAGCTTCTTACCCGAAAACTGCCGCTGACTTTGCGTCAAACAAAACCGTCTCCTCTTTATCAGCGAATCTTTCTTCTGATAGGTACACATCCAAGCAAATTTTGATATTGTATTGTATACGAACAAACAATCACCACAAAAATAGAGGTACATCATGAGTATTGAAAAGAGAATAGAAGCAACCGCAAAAAACATAGAAGGCAAAATTCAAGAAGCAATTGGCGAGTTATCTGGAAACCCACAACAAAAAGCTGAAGGTCAAGCAAAGCAAGCTGAAGCCCAAGTGGACCACACTGTTGAAAACATAAAAGATGAAGTAAAGAAAGTTATAGAATAGTCTATTCACGACTCTAACAATAAAATTGACTTACATCGCTCATTAATCAAACATTTCAAATATAAAATACTCCACTGTGCATGACAAACAGTGGAGTATTTTAGTAACTTTAAGCGAAAAAAGAAGCAAAAAAGGTTAGTCCTAATAAGGTAGTCAGTCCTAACCATTGTTTTTACTGTCATTTAATTAAACAGCACTGCTACGAGTAATTAAGCCCCAAATGAAGATAGCAACCATTGCTCCAATAATAGCAACAATCAAACCAGGAATACTCAGGGTAGCTGCAGTTAATTGAAGCGTTCCTGTTTCTAATAAAGTAACGATACTACCCCCAGCAAAAGCTCCAATGATACCTAAAATCATTGTGCTAAGAATTCCACCACCTTGACGACCAGGATAAATAGCTTTAGCAATTGCGCCAGCGATTAAACCAAGAACAATCCAAGCAATGAGGTTCATAATTTGATTCTCCATTTGTTTAACTATGTTAGTTATAATTTATCAGTCTTAAATGAGTAGTTCTTCTATCGTAAGTCCAGTCACTATTCTGTCGTAAGAAATAATTGTTATCAGTGAAAGGAGTATCCCAAATGTTTAATTTTGTGCTGTTTTGTAGTGCGGGCACATAACCCATTTTGGTTAAAATTACGTGAAGAATTCGATAAGAAGTCAGCAACAGATTAAAAACGGATACAGATGGCTTGGGCGAATTTCCAAGCTATTCATCTGTTTCATCGATGACCAAATCCGCTTACTCTCAATTACGCACGATAGAACTGACGTCACGTTGGGTTAAAAACCTATGGCGGTTATTGGGTAGACGTGCAAGTTATCAGTTGATGAAAATTTTAAGCCAGAAACTTTAAGTTTTTAAGTTCCTGGCTTTTATTAAAGATGCGTGAAACCTGCAAAATATTAATCCAAAAGTTAAGGGCTGATTAGGATATCCATCAAGTTCTTATTTACCGCTTGGAAAATGTCATTGATACTTGATAAAAGTCATGAATTAAAAGAACATACAAGAAGACGCAATGATAAAAGACAATTACTAAATCTACAGATGGGCATTTACACTACAACAAACCATACTCCAGTCACGGTTCACAGGACTCATGTTAGACCTAGCACGTACATTAGAGGAAGTGCAAAGTAGTTAGATGATATGAACGGTTTGAACTTTTGTTCATCATTTAACTAATGGGTATGGGCACCTTGTTAAGAATTGTAATCTGTTATCAGATTGTGACTTGAATGGGCAAAATTCTACAGTGCAGTTCCTCTGGAGAGTAGGGTGCTGAGTGTATGATTTAGATTGGGCTAATGTAACAATTGACCAAACTCAATCCAAATTGATATAGATTTTATGCCACTAAGCCGGAACGTAGAGCGCGAACAGCAGCTTGCGTACGGTCATCTGCACAAAGTTTATTCAGGATGTTGCGAACATGAGTCTTAACGGTACCAACTGTAATATACAATTTCTCGGCAATTTGCCCGTTACTACATCCTGCTACAATTAACTCTAGAATCTCCAGTTCTCGTTGTGTGAGTGGATAAGTTTCCAAAACTTGTTCGTACTCTGATGGCAGTGCCTCAATTTTTACAGTTTTAGGCTGATCAGATTGCTGATTTTCTGGGAAACCTTGTCGCATTTGCTGCAACACCACGTTGGCGATCGCCGGATCAATCCAAGAGTTTCCTGTATGAGTTGCTTGAATGGCCTCAGTCAGCTTATCAATGCTGGTATCTTTCATGTAATAAGAGTCAGCTCCTGCTGCAAAAGCTGCAAGGACAGCATCTTCTGAATGATCCATTGTTAAAACAAGAATTTTTGTTGTTGAATCACCCGTCTCTGCTTGATACTGTCTAAATTTTCGGGTGAGTTCAATTCCATCAATATCAGGCAAACCAATATCCACAACTGCGACATCTGGCTTAGCTGTTTCTAGCAGTTTCAGTCCTTTTGTTCCATTTGGTGCTTCACCAATGACTCTAAGTTTACTGTTCGACTGTAAGGCAGCTTTTAGCCCCATTCTCGTCAGGTCATGATCTTCAACTAAAACAATACTAATTTCACTCATTATTACACTCGCTACTCAATTAATTGCATCTGTCGAGAGCCGACATTTTGCAGACTGTTTTTTTTATTTTCCAAAACCAAAGATAGATGATTTTTCATCAAACTTGCATCCACCGATAGAAATAAGGAATTTCTTACCGTGTTGCCATTTGATACAGGTAAATATCTAGCTTGGGATATATAGATAATCTATGAAATATTCGGAAATTTAGTTATCGAGCTACACAAATTTTGACTAACATTCTTCATGATTAGGATGCACTACTAATGTACCAGATGGATGAAATTTATCAACAAAGAATTCACTCCTGGAAAAAGTTGACCAGCAATTACTGAGTTCTGTTTTCTTACCTTTAGTTAAACCTTTAGTTAAAAAGCGTATTAGCGCCTCTTTGAGCGTGAGCTTCCGAGTTGCTTTAGGCGTGAAACCAGGCGGGACAAGAAACGATAGCTCTTGCGGACAATATCTAATAAAAAGTAGGGCATCCGTAGCCGGAGCGGAGAGAGGAATGGGCGGTACAGCCAGTAGTATGCCTTCTTCAAGTCATCCCACTTAGAGCAGCTTTCCTCATGGAGGAAGTCCGAGACGTCCACAACTAGTCCCCTGCCTTTGTACATCATCACATTGCCTCCATGAACGTCATGAGGGTGGAGACCCCTCTGACGGGCGTAATCCAGAGCTTTGTCGATGTCCTGTATGACGGTCTGCGGTATTTGTAGACCAAGGTGCATACAGTCATAGAGGGTTACTCCATGCAGCCGCTTTAGGATTAACAAGCCATCAGAAGCATACAGACACTCGGAGAAAGCTGGATGAGAACCCAGGCGGCGATAGACTTCCACCTCCTCAAAAAAGCCCGGACGTCCGGGTGCGTAAATCTTTACTACCAAGTCAGGGTAGTCCGGGTGGTAGACCACCGCCGCGTAGTTCCCCATCCCGATAAGCTGCCAAGGTTCGGGAACAGAGTGGACTTTCACTGGGTCGTGGGGGTCTACACTTTCAATTCGGAACCTGGGAAGTAGCTCTTGGTGGACACTGGAGATTAGGCGATTCATGTATGCTCCATCCATACTGGGTTCCAGCCACTACAAATTTATATGGAATTTTCCCATATACTACCCTAAAAAGGTTAAGGGTGGGATGCCTGTTGAACACCTCAGTTTTTCTGTGTTTAGATCCAACTGTGCTATGGGTTCGAGAGATACCGAAGCATCCTTCTATAAGAAATGACAAATAATTAATAACTTGTGTTATATTGAGTAAAGGTGAATAACCCAGAGCTTTTAGCTCTGCCTTTTTGAGACTAAGACCGTTTAGGCAACAAGGAGGTGATGCCCATGACAGATAGTAGTAAAAGCATGGGTCATCAGGTTGCAGTTAGCCGGCTGTGTGCCGGGGCTGTTCTCTAGAAGTTAGCACTAGTCTTCTAGTTAAGACTAGGTTTGACTAATTGGCTAGGCTAGCTTGGAGTCCCTTCCGGCAGTCTGGTTGCAACCTGAAGACCCGCTACACCGCTCTTATGTAGATTACCTGATCTATCTAAGAGCGGATAGTTTTATTAGTCCCCGTCCTTAAGGACGAGGTCTTAATTATGGAACTCCTGTACTAAGCTTTTTTGACGCTTACATTTGACTGGAACTTATTTTTGAGGCAGTTTAGCTTAAACCGACAGAAGCCCCACA
>NZ_QMEA01000169.1 GCF_012912105.1 Brasilonema sp. UFV-L1 | reverse complement strand
ACAAGTGCGCTTGACTTTGCGTCAACTCGTTTTACCCAAGTTCTTGGGTAGGGCCGCAAAAATACACCCAGATCTTGAGTTTTACGAGTAGACATTGTTAGTGGTTGTCCATTTTTGTCTATGAAAAATGAAGCGGAAGAATCTCGCGAGATACTATGTCTTTGGGACACGCTGCGCTAACGCTTCACTGCGCCTGTCCTTGAGCGATAGCGTTGCGGTTACGCACCCTGCGGGAAGCCGCAAAGCGTCTACAGTATGACAAGTTAGGTGTTTGACTGCAACTTGGTATGAATGGGTAGATTTTGAGTTCCCAAAAAAATCGCCCCCTGCATTCAGGAGGCGTGTTATCGGGATTGTGACATAGCAGCGCTATGTCTTAGGTTTGACTTTGAGTTTAACTAGCAACGTACTCTTTAACGTTGGCACGACGGCGACGCAGATGAGCAAGGGCTTGATGCTCTAACTGACGGACACGTTCACGGCTGAGGTTCAACCGTTCGCCAACTTTTGCCAAAGACATTTCGTTACCGTCTAGTAAACCAAAGCGCAGAGACAAAACTTCTCGCTGTTGCGGGGTTAGTTCTGCCAGCATATTATTCAAGTCTTGGCGCAAGAATTCCTGAGTCATGTAATACTCTGGTGATGGTCCTTCATCTTCGAGCATTTCTTGCAGTTCAGTATCTTGGTTATCGCCAACTTTGACATCCAAAGAGACTGGCTGACGCGCCATGTTCAGATACTCACGAATCTGAGCTGGTTCTAACTCAAGTTCTTTAGCAATTTCAGCAGGAGTTGGTGATCTTCCTAGCTTCTGAGCAAGTTCCCGCTGCACTTTCTTAATTTTATTCAGCTTCTCGGTGATGTGAATAGGTAAGCGAATTGTACGACCTTGCTGAGCGATCGCCCGAGTGATCGCTTGGCGAATCCACCAGTAAGCGTATGTTGAGAATTTATAACCCCGCATTGGGTCAAATTTCTCTACACCTCGCTCTAATCCTAGTGTTCCTTCTTGGATAAGATCCAGAAACTCCATATTCCGCTTCTGGTACTTTTTGGCAATAGCGACAACCAAGCGCAAATTCGCTTCTATCATTTTCTGCTTTGCTCGCTTGCCTTGGTGTACTATCTGTTTGACATCACTCTCGGATTTACGAACATGAGCAGCCCACTCTTGTAAGCTAGGTTCGCGGCGTAATTTCTTCGCCAAAACCTCCTTAGCATCCACGAGTGTCATCATTTGTTGCACCTGCTTCCCATATACAATTTCTTGCTCACGGGTTAGCAGTGGTACACGACCAATCTCGCGCAGATAGGTTCGCACCATATCAGCCGTGAACTTGGCGTTAAGGTTTTCGGTTTGGGTTTCAACAGTAGGCATTGGTGCGTTTTCCTCTACTCCGTAAACAAAAATAAATACTCAATAACAACTAGGGCGGATAGGGCGGATTGGGAAAGTTAGTACACGTATTACGCAACCAGGAGAACCATAGAGAGAAAATTGTTTCCTACAGAACCTGTCAAGACGATCATTTTCTCGGATAGGTTTCCCCACCTCCCCTAAACTTTGAAATCGTTTATAAGCATGCTGGATTGTTTTGCAGAATTCTTTTAATGCTTATAGTCGCTGGCGGCGACAGTATAACACGAAGTCAGTATGAGTTTTACTTAATCTATAATAAAGCAAATCATATCAAGAGTAAAGTAGTCCAGTTAAATCTTTCTATTATAGAGTAAATTAATATTTATTGCACAGGGGAACCGATTTTCTTTTTCAAAACTGACTACATCTATAGTGACCCTAAAATCGTGTGATCATTCCTCTGCCTATAGCCGGATTACCGAACACAATTGCTTCTGAACATGGAGGGATGTCACGAAATCTAGAAATCAGGAATACGAGCTTGGGAATTGGTAGTTGATATATTTTTTCCATTAACCCAGTTTCTTCACAGCGATCACTCGTTTTCTAGCAAGCACTCAATAGCCTAAAAGGCACCCCTAGCTTGAGAGCAACCTCAAAAGCAATCTAAGTGTGTGGTTCACGAGTTTTAAACCAGTTACTATTTCCCTTTAAACCGAGATACCGCGTTCTGGCACTAGGCAAGGTCATCTTTCAGCAGAGCATACACAGGCACACACTACGCTAGCCAACGTCTACGTCTGTTTAGAAGATGCGCTTTCATTTTCTACTGAACCAACGTGTGGGTCAGTTGCATTGCATTTGCTGATAGCGCCGCAGGAGTAGTGCTAAATAAGTCGCCCTCTTGCTTGAGCACCCTTTGCCCAAAACCTTTCTACTCTTGCTCTACTACGCCCTCGCTAATCTATTAGAAGAAACTATTTACTATAATAGCATGTTTCTGATTATGGATGAAATTGATATTCCGTATCCCTTCTCCAAAGCAGAGGAACTTTGGGGCGTAGGGGTAGCACCTGGCGTCCAGACTTCCAGTCTGTGGGCAATTTACACATCTGGGATGCTCCCATTGAAACAGCGCTCAGAGCACTACAAATACTCCAATAGCTACAAATATTAATAAAGATATCTGTATATAAATAGATACTTTTTTTATGCTATCTCTATCTAAAGTTATTTAACTTCATTCCTTGACATGTAATGAAAAAAAATCATCCTCCTATTGGGATAGTTAGAAGACTATATGCTTTAAAAGCTAAGCTTCTTTTGCTCATCTGTGTTTTTTTTATTAGTTTTTGTAGTATAGTTTTATCCAATTTTTTGACGACAAGTCAAAAAAGTTTCGCCCAGATTAATCTTCTGCAACCAGCACCAAGTCAACCGTTGGGCTATTACGATTATTTTGGCAAACTGCTTAATCCCCAAGAAGCGTCAGAACTCGTTGCAAATAAAGGACTCAACCCTAACGATCCTATTTCTTATCAGCGGGTTGGAGCGGTTGAAATCACTGAAGAATTAATCGCAAAAGGTGAAGATATATTTCTCAACCGCAAAATTGGTGACACATTTGGTTTGCAAGGAGTATTCGGTCTTGGACAAGGTACAGATATTCTCACAGAAGAATTTACTGCAGCAATTTTGAATCTGCAAGGTCAGCCGACAACAAACTTACAAATTACCCTCCTCAAAGATATAACCTTAGGTAGTCGAACTTTTGCGAAAGGAACTGTCATTAACACAGGTTTAAAGGTCGAAAAAGGAAGCACTAACATCTTGGGATCTGCACCGAACGGTAACATTACCTGTGCGTTCTGTCATGCAGGTCTTTCAAACGAGGGTAAACGTGTTCTGGGTGTCGCGAATAGTGAAATTGCCTTTCCCTTGTTTCTTGCTTTGGCACCAAATTCATCTGCAGGATTTTCACGCACAAAAATCAATCCCCTAGACCCACAATACCAAGGTAATGGCAAAACCATTATTGACAGTCAGGGTAATTTAGTGAAATTGCCAGATCCTGAAAAGTTTGAGAAAGCTTTTGACGATATCTTACTAGATTTACCTTTTGGTAATTTCGAGAGTTCAACAGATGGCATTAAAAATACCACCCAAATTCCCAATGTTTTCACCTTTAAGAGTCACCCTTATGGTTGGTCTGGAGAGGCTGGAGTTGGTCCGTTTAGAGGATTGAGTGCTCTCAACAGCGCTGTTCATTCTTCAGAGATTAACATTTTAGCATCTGCACAACTCATTGCAAAAACTCTTGGCATTGACCCAGAAGTTTATATTGGTACAAGCCTTCAGAATGCTGCTGATCCGAGATTACGTTTACCAGAAGGAATTACAGTAAAACCCTCGGAGTGGTTGCGGACAATTGCACCAGATATCGTAAAAGCAGAATTAGAAGATCAAGTTGCTCTTCCCGGTACCGGAACTTATCCAAACCTGCAACCCAGCTTGTTTACATTCAACGGTTTGGTTTTTAGCCCTAACACTGGAAACTCTGATGATATTGCTAGTGGCACTTTCCTATTTGCTAATAATGCCATGTCTGCTTTCCAAAATAGCTTAGTACCACCTGCCAACCGCACATCGGAAAATTGGCAAGCATTGAACACCAATTCTGTGAAGCGTGGAGCAAAAGTGTTTGAGAAAGCCAATTGCGCAGTTTGCCATATTCCACCCTTCTTTACCGACAACAAAATTTATCCGCTTGAGAAAATTCGTACCAACCCAGCCCGTGCTCAATCCCGCTTAGCACTGAATAATTTGTTAGTGCCACCAAAGCTATATACTTTTGACACTCCTGTTCCTATAACTGCTAACGCCGAAGAGCTAGATGTGCCAACGCAAGACGTCTCTGATCAGCCCACGACTCTACCCAAAGGTATATTGCCAGATGGTGGTTATAAAACTCCTTCCTTACGTGGTGTTTATTTGAGCGCACCATATTTACACGACGGTGGTGTAGCAGTACGAGCCGGAAGTCTGGAAGTTAATTCAAATGGCAGCTTTACTGTTGTTGATCCAAGCGGTTTAGGGCTAACTAACACTCTCAGTCAAGGCATACCAGCGGATGCTGCTAGCAGCTTGCGTGCCTTGGTTGATCGTGATCTTCGTGCTTTAGTTGTGCAAGCCAACAAAGATAATCCTGGTTTAGTGCGTAGTAATCTTGATGGCACAGGTCACGAATTTTACGTAGATAGGCAAGCTGGGTTTAATCCTAAGCAGCAAACAGATCTTATTAATTTCCTGCTAGCACTTGATGACAACCCTGGTAGTTTCTAATTGATCAGCGCGTTGCATTCATAGTTGATCAACAACTAGAAGCGTTACGAAGTATTTCCGCATCTCGCAGGCGATTGTTCCGGAGGAGCCACTCCAAGGAGGCGATCGCCCTGAAGAATATTCAGTAAAATTACGTAACGGTCTTAGCACGATATAACTAAACTGAGCGAAAATGTTCGGTTATTGGTAGTATTTCAAGAAACTCCTGCACGCATTCTAATTTCCATTCCAGGGTTTGTTTGAGTAGGTAAATTTAGAAAGAACAATGCTCACACAGCCATGTGTGTGGATATTTTCTGCATAACTTTAACATGATATTATTGTAGTTTAGATGTATATTTGCCTTCCTCATCTTTAATTATTTAAGGTTTACTTTGTGATTTAGAACTATTACTAAGTAACCAAGGAACAAGATTAGCTACTGTAGCAGCAGCAAAGGAGAACAGCGCAACAATAGCATCACGGGGTAAAACACCATCTAGCCAGCTTCGCTGAATTCTGATGACAGGAAAATCTTTATCTAGACCGATTGTTATTTGTTTATCTGTACCGGAAAAGCGGACTTCTAAACCCTTTTTAGAAATGATTTCAATGTTCCGTATTAGTTGAATGTTGAGAGGAATATTTGGATTTTCTCCCATGAGAAACTGATTTTTTTGGATTTCTTTTTCTTCTCCTGCCATGCGGATTTTGCCTGACACGATGGTAGAAACATCTAATTCATCTCTAATGTCACCATTTCTATCTGAACGTTGAAATTGAACGTTTTGGGTTTCTATTTTGCCTCTAAACCATTTTTGCGATTCAAAATTTTGAGGTTTTGAAATAGTAATATACAGACTATTCTTTTGTGTCATGTCTAAGTGAAATTGTTTATTATCTGGATTGTAAATAAATTCTATTCGTGTTTGCTCGCCAGGAGGAGTTTGTAAATTTAACTCTGGGAATTTATAACCTTCTAGAGTAACTTTGATTGGTTTCTCTCCTAAATAAATTTCTAGCGTATTCGATTTATTATCAGGTGCTGCTGTTGATAATCGTTGTAGAGATAAAGCCAGTTGTTGACGAAAAAAGTCATAATTTAATTCAGTTACTTTTGTATTTGGTTGTAGTTGCAGTGATTTCAGGTCAATTTCGCTAGACGACTTGAGATTTTCAGGAGCGAGAATCAATTTACTCTTGCGGTTAGTCAGCTCCACTTTTAGAAAGTTTAATTGATTAAGTTGTGGCAAAGATTCACTTTTAAAGTTTCCTGTGAAAGTTACGGTTTGAATACCTTCACTTTCTAAGTTACTAATACCACGAATTGATTCCAGAAAACGTTTAGTTTGCTTACCATTGTAGGTAAAATCCATTTCTTGAACAGTGACACTACCTTCAAAAATATGATTTCTGGGCACAATCGCGGAAAAAGTGACAAGACTAAAACAGAGAAGTAATAGCAGAACAAGAACAAATCTTTTCTGATTGATTAAATATTTGACCACCGGCTGTAAGCGCTGGCGAACTTTATTGGTATTTGTACGAATCGAAGCAGCCAATTTGGTCGCGTTTAAATTCCTGTTTCCTCTAAGGAGAGTACTGATAAAGTTGGGAGATTTTTGCGCCCCCTGTTTCCGATTTGCCATGATTTATCTTAGCCAATTTGGGTTATGTTCAAAAACAATTCGTCGTTTAATACGGTTGCTGTCTATATCCCTTTGGTCAAAATTGGCGATGTAGTGGATTTCATATCGTCCGGCTGGTGTGTTGCGTCCATCCCAGGTAAAGATAATTTCGCCGTTACTTGCGTTAGGACGGGAAGTTCTGTAGATAGGTTTTTGACCTCCTTTGGGAATGATTTCAAAGGTCGCAAATCGAACGCGATCTTGGGAATAAAAGACAAATTCATAATGATCGGAAGTTTGCCCCACTATGACTGGAACATAGACAGGTTGGGAACCAAATTTATATGAAGCCAAAGCGCGAAGGCTATTTTCTGGTATTTTTGCTTTTCGGAGAATATTAGTATCCCAAGTAAAGTTGAAGCGCGAAGCATTACCAGACAGTGGAAAGTCATCCAACTGATAGTGATAGTTGTCTCCCAAAGATTTCACTGTCACCTCTGGATTCTTACCACCTTTAATCCGAGGAATTTGTAATGTCAGATTATTGCCATAACTTATAAGGTTGCGCGTGGCAATGGAAATTAGACTCAGGCTATTTCCGCTAATGTTTTCTTCTTTGAGACCTTCGCAACGCTGGGGTGGTTGACGACGGATATAATCAGTAGAATCAGGATTCCCTTCAGGGCAATAACCTTGTGCCGGAAGATAGGTAAAGCTAAGAACTAACAAGCTAGCAAAGATAATTTTACTGTTCATAACTCCTCTAAAGAACTTTCCAAGTACGCAGTTTTTCTAAAATCACGGACATAGGATAGGCAAAACTTTCTTGTTCGCCTCTTCTTCGTGCAAAGACAATGCCTAAAAGCCGATTTTGCGAGTCAATAACAGGACTACCGGAATAACCAAATTTCAGTGCAGGTTGAGATATCTGCATTTTCTGTTTGTCACTGCTGCTGATTTCCCTTGATTCCACACACCAAAACAAGTTCTCTTCGCTGCTGGCAGAATGACCGATAATACGAGTGGGTGTTTTTGGGGTGATTGGAGTTAAGGAGATGGGTAAAGGCTGGATATCTTCTGGCAGATTTCCCATAACTTCCAAAACAGCTAAATCGACTTGTTCCTTTTGAGAGGTCATTTTCAGTAGCTTGGCATTTCGTCGCATTCGGACTCGGTTTTCAGGTGGCTTGCTGAAAAATTCGACTTGGATATCTTTACCCTGTTCATTGCCATCAAAAATGACATGACGATTGGTGAGAATTAATGTCCGGTTGGCTTTTCGCTGAATGACTATGCCTGTGCCAACTTCAAAACCCTGGCGTTCACGGATGGTAGAAAATTCCGCAGTGATGCGTACCACAGAACGTTTAAGGGGTAGGCTTGGATCATCCTTGGGCAACCATTCTCTATCATCGACAACTTTCGCTAGGTCATTATTACGTTGGATCTTCCGTAACCTTCGTGCTTCATCATTGTTGTTACTGGCATAGCCGAAATCTGGGTCAATCTTTTCTGCGTTGTCAAACTCCTTAATAGCTGCTTCTAATTTGCCTTGCTGTTTGAATGCAACACCCAAGCCATTATGAGCAAGAGTAAGAGTTCTGGGTGGAGTTGTGGAACTCTGTTCTAGTAATGTTATGGCTTTTTGGAAGGCGGCGATTGCTGCATCTAATTTTTTCTGGTTTATCATACCAATGCCAAGGTTGTAGTAAGCATTAGCCAAGTTAGGGTCAAGTTGAATCGCTTTTTGGAAGTTCCTAATGGCTTGATCTAATTTCTTCTGGTCATACAGAGCAATGCCGAGACCATTGTAAGCATAAGCAAAGTTAGGTTTAAGTTGAATCGCTTTTTGGAAGTTCCTAATGGCTTCATCTAATTTCTTCTGGTCTCTGAGGGCATTGCCGAGACCGTTGTAAGCATAAGCAAAGTTAGGTTTAAGTTGAATCGCTTTTTGGAAGGCGACGGTAGCTGCTTCTAATTTCTTCTGGTCATATAAAGCATTACCGAGACCGTTATAAGCATAAGCAAATTTAGGGTCAAGTTGAATCGCTGTTTTGTACTCAGCGATCGCTTCATCTAATTTATTCTGGTCATACAAAGCAATGCCGAGACCATTGTGAGCATCAGCATAGTTATGGTCAAGTTGAATCGCTTTTTGGAAGGCGTCAATGGCTTCATCTAATTTCTTCTGGTCTCTAAGGGCATTGCCGAGACCGTTGTAAGCATAAGCATGGTCAGAGTCAAATTCAATCGCTTTTTTGTAGGCATCAATGGCTTTATCTAATTTCTTCTGGTCACACAGGGCATTGCCGAGACTGTTGTAAGCATCAGCATAGTCAGGGTTAAATTGAATCGCTTTTTGGAAGGCGTCAATGGCTGCTTCTAATTTCTTCTGTTGCCGCAAAGCATTCCCCAAATTGTTATAAGCGTTGCCATCATTAGGTTTAAGTTGCACAACTCTACGCCAAATCTTTTCAGCTTGAGAGTAATTACCGACGGATTCAGCAGCATTAGCTTGTTTCAATAACTGTTCGATACTACTTTGCGCAGCTACCAACCGAGGAGACACAGCCAAAGATAAAGTTAAAAATACAACAAATATTGTATGATGACGCTTAATTTTCACAGCCAATCTAAATCATCAAAATATTGATAATTAAGTAATCTAGCTCATATACGGCTTTGGCGGCTATTTTTATTTGTTTAAAAATATACTAAACAGTCTTTCGGGCAAGGCAGAGGGTATTTGTGAAGAAAAAAGTTTTCAGGTATGATAGCGCTTGTCGATTGCGTGCAATACACCGCTGTAGAGACGTAGCATGCTACGTCTCTACATTATGCGCAGGTGTGATTCAAATGAGAACCGCTATATTTCCTGGCGGATGAAGATTATGGAGGATTATGGTGGAACATCTTAGTTACCAAATCTCAATCTCAAATCTCAAATTCCTAAAACCCAAGATCCGCTTTCGCTAATTCCGCAGCAGCAAACACTTCTTCATCTGGCTTTTCTTCCCAAGCAGTCTCGCCAATTTCTTCATAAAATATGGTATCATAAGGACGAGTACGTACAACCACTGGCATAGGGACGGCGTGTCCTAAAATCAAGGCTTGTTGCTTAGAGTCTAACTTTGCCAAGACAGAGCGTAAAGCACCTCCACCAGACACCCCAGTAAAAATTGCGTCAATATCTTTTTCATCATTGAGCAAGGCGGTGATACGAGTACCAATCTGAGACATCACCTCATTATCTATGCCCGATGGACGTTGATCGACGACAAGAAGCGTTACGAAGTATTTCCGCATTTCGCGGGCGATTGTTCCAAAGATAGTACTTTGTACCGTCGCTGGGTCGAGGAAACGGTGTGCTTCCTCAATTGTAATCATCAATTGCGTTGGTCTATCGTTGGGATTTTTGGTTTGTAAAAACTTTTCTGCTTTGGTGACATAGTGTTGGTGAATTCGTCGAGTAATCATATTTGTCACCAACATATAAGAGAGCATATTTGACTGGGAGCCAAACTCCACGACAATATTCTTCCCAGCTTCTAGGGAACGCAACATTTGACTGACATAATTATGCGGACAAGCCGCACGCATATACTTTAAATTTTCCAGTCGCAGGAGTTTGCGCTGTAGTGCTGTAATTGAACCTTGGTGTCCTCGCTTCTCCTCACAAAAACTCTTGATTTCTTCGTTTGTCATATTTATCAATTGAAGAATCCAAGACTTGCCAAATTCAGCGTACAAAATATTAGCGTTATCTAAACTCGCTTCTGAAAGTCCTAAATCACGAGAGCATAATTTGATATCTTCGACTTCAATTTGATCGTAACTTAAGTAGAGTTCTTGTGCGTGAGGAACGCCTCGACGCTTAGTCGATTCTGGGTCAAGTGTGTAGACTTCTACTAAACTGGGAAAGAGCTGCTTTAAGCCTTTGACTGTACTCATTTGTTTGCCTTCGGAGACGGCTTCCCAGCCATACTCTGAGTGCATATCAAAAATCAAATTTACCGCCGCATTTTTGCGGATTGTCCCAGCTAAAAGTAAACGTGTTAAAAAGGATTTTCCTGTTCCTGATTTTCCAAAAACGCCGTTGCTTCTTTCTACAAAACGGTTTAAATCGAGACACACTGGTACTTCCATGTCCAATGGTTTTCCAATGGAAAAGTTTTTTCTTTGAGGATCGTCTTCCCAACCGAATACCCGGCGAAAATCTTCTTCTGAAGCTTCATACACTTGGCTAAAGTGGCTGGGAATCGTTTTGACTGGAAGCAGTTCCATTGTTGTGTTCGTCTGCGGTTGAAATGAAGCTAAACCAGTCGCTGATGGAACAAAGGGATTTGCAGATTTGCCGTTTGTTGGAGAAAAAGATTCTTCAGATTCGGGGGTAAACATCAACATCGGTGCGAGGTTAATTGTACCATATGTTCCTCCTCCTGCTAAAATTTCTCGCAAAAAAGTGTCTTCCCAACTCGGAGGATTGGCAATAATTCTTTGGTTAGCAATTCCTAACGCTACGTCTGTAAGCATACAAAAAAAGCGCGATCGCACCCCTTGGACAACTAAAAACTTGCCGACTCGCATATCTTCTACCGAAACATCGGGGTGCAATCTAACTTCTAATCCCCCAGTCAGAGAGCCTTGTATGACTGAACCTAATGGACCATCCAATTTCATTTCATTAATCACACAGTGTGATAGCTTGCTCTTATGTTGCATTGTAATTGTAGAAGACAAAATTGGGGATGCAACTAGATGTTAGTCAAAAGTCAAAAATCTTTTGAGTGTTGAGTGTTGAGTGTTGAGTTATTACTCAATTCGGATTGAAGTCGGCGCACTTGGATTTCCTGTTGTGGTAGAGCTTGTCGGTAGTCTACGATATTGGAGGTAGAGGCGATCGCGCCAAGCAAAAAACGGTGCATAAATCGGATTATCTGCTAATCCAGGCACTCCTTTGCCTCTGATGGCTGGTGGTAAATCTAAATAAGCACCTTCAGGAAATTTCAGCAATAGTGATAAACCCGCCACTGCAAAGTCAGCTAAGGTTGGTTCATCTCCTACTAAATACGGACTATCTGCCAACAATAATGTCAGCGCTTCTAAATCTTGCTTTAAGTCGGCGATCGCATTGCGTATTGCATCTGGACTATAACCGACGCCTAAACCCAAGACCCTCAGTATATCATTGGGGACTCCTTCTACCAAAGTCTTGAGAACATCTGGTGTTGTCGTGGGTAATAAGGACTTGCGGAAATCTTGGTTTTGACTAATGGCAGAAAACAGGGCTTTGCGACTCTTAACACCAATTGACTCATCTGCCCATTCTTCTATCAATAAACATAAACCCCGCTTTTTTGGATCGGTTGGTATCAATGGACGCTCTGGATATTGTAAGTCTAAATACTTAGCTATTTCTGTTGAATCTGCTATGTATCTACTACCGTCTTTCAAGACGGGTACTTGTCGTTGACCTGTCAATCGGAATAGTTCAACTTGTCCAATTCCTGGCGTCACCTCGATTTTACGGTACTCCAGTCCTTTATAATCGAGTATAAAACGGACTTTCTCTGAGTATTGAGATAATTCAAACTGGTATAATTCCAGCATTTTTCTTTATCCTGCACGTGGTGTACTTATAAATTTTACAAGTATATAAGAAATTAGGTTGAAAACCTCTTGCCTTTGGGCAGAGTTTGAAGGAACATAACGGGTCATTTTTTCGTCTGTTTTATTCTTTTGTCATCAAACTATCTTGATAAAGACAGCAAATTATACTTATTCATGAAGAAAATTTTTTCAAAGCTCTATACTGATAATTACTATTGATTTTGGATGAAAAATCTCACTTTTTGAGTTAGATGTTGTGTATGGCAAGATGATATAAATCATTATGGTAATGTATGGAAATTAAAGCAAAACAAAATTTATGAAGGTTGAATATAGCAATTTTGTGACTAAGTTGGCTGGTATGGTAGGAGTAACGGGCATCACTCTTGTCATGAGTCTACCAAGCGGAGCAAGTGAGGTATTAAATCGTAACTCTAATCTTGTCACAGAAGCTTCGTATAACGGTGGTCAACGCACTTTAGTAAACACTCAGTCCGCACCGAATAGGCTTGCGTCAGAAGCCACAAAGTCTGAAAAAACACCAGCGAAAAACACAAAAGTAGCACAAGGACGAGGAGTAAACCCTAGCCCCAGTATTTTGCAGGAGTGTCCCTACAACCGTGCTGCTTGTCCTGGTGGGGCTACTCCTTCTACACCAAGCACACCAACTCCTGAAGCTGTACCCACCCCACCTGGAACAGAAGTCCCTACAACACCAGGTACACCCACCACGCCTCCTGGACCTGGGACAGAAACGCCTCCTAAAGAACCAGCAGCAGGTACAGAAAGCAAGAACCTGGTAGCGATCGCAGAGTCCAACGGCTCATTTAAAATGCTCACCAAAGCTTTGAAAGCAGCTGGACTGGTACAAACTCTAGAAGGCAAAGGTCCTTTCACCGTCTTTGCACCTACTGATGCAGCATTTGCCAAATTACCACAAGACGCTGTACAAGATTTGTTGAAGCCAGAAAATAAAGAAGTCCTGGTGAAAATTTTACGATATCATGTGGTGCAAGGTTCAGTAACATCCAAAGATTTGAAGTCTGGTGAAGTCAAAAGTATTGAAGGTGGTCCAATTAATGTCAAGGTTGATCCAAGCGCTGGTGTACAAGTCAATGATGCCAAGGTAGTTCAGCCTGATATCAAAGCTAGTAACGGCGTTATTCATGTGATTGATAACGTCATTTTGCCTCCTGACTTGTAAATTGTTGTCTGAAGTACGCTTTGTTACAAAACTAGCTTGAAATAAATATTTGATAAAAAACCCGTTTCTATGATGATTTGGACGGGTTTTTTTGTATTGGCAGTGTTTGAGTGTTCTACAAAAATGCAGAACGCTGCAATATTGCATCAACTTGAAGCTTGATTTATTTGAAGTCAGAGTTTTTCATTGCTTCTAGAGCAATACGGTTCAGTTAAGGCTGAAAGTTTTTGGGAGAATGTGAAATTTGG
>NZ_QMEA01000168.1 GCF_012912105.1 Brasilonema sp. UFV-L1 | reverse complement strand
TGTTGTGGAACAACCTTTTTGAATCCCCTTCGTTTCAACAAGGGGGGTATGTCAAAGCTAACAATCTAGCGGTAATGCTTGAGTTAGCCGTAGGCTGGGTTTGCCCAACCCAGTTACAAAATAAGTTTGCAAATTTTTGTAGTAATGCCATACTTATACCGTTATCGGTATCTGTAGTGTAGTATGAGCATAATCAAAGGCAATCAATTCTAACAGCTAAGCCAAATGACAGCTTGCTTTGCGTATTCTCCTAAAAATCCTGTGGCCAGAATGCGTAGTACAAAATACTCAATTTTGTAAAAGTATACGAAATTTGAGTAAATTATTTCGTTAGAACTGGTAGTTCCTTGTTATACATATAATGATAGCCTGCCCTATTGCTGTATAAGCATTGCTCTTCACACAGCAACCGCCCTTTAGGAAGTCAACAAATGCTTAAACACCTCATGCTGTCTGGATGGTTACGTGTACAACCATTTTTTAAATACTGTATTTTTGCGATGCTGATTGCGCCCTTAATGGCATCATCAGAGCACACGACTTCGGCACAACAAACGCAAGTAGCTAAAGTACCTTCCGTAACAATAGAGTCCGAATCTGTAGCGGTAGATTCCGTGTTAAAGGCGACGGCTACTGTTGATGAAGCTAATTTGATTTCACTATCAAAAGCAGCGCCAACGAACTCTTTGACAGAAAAATCTCACTCCATACCGATGTCTTTAGGTGCGATTTCCCAACCGCAAATACAAATAGATGAACAAACAAATAACATAGAGAGTTCGACTGTACAAGATAATTCTGCGCCTGTTCAAATGCCGAATCATGAACCATTGACAGGAGTTGAGATCGCACCACCAACGCAAGAATCGGAGTCGGTATCAAACGAGATAGTAGCGAATCAACAGGATTTAGTGCAACGATTAAAAGCCTCTAAAGTTCTAGCTTTGGCAATGAACAATAGCTCTGCTTCTGGGGAAGTGCTTACTGCTAAAACATTAGAAGCAGTTAAAAATGAGTCTCTCAAAAAAGGACAACAAAAGTTAACAGCAGTGACTGTTGTAGAACAACCAGCACAAGACGCTCAAGGCGTACAGCAAGATCCAGTAGGAAGTCCTCATCCTATTCCTTGGGCTTGGATACAAGCGACCCAAGATGCTATTGGTTCCAAGGGAATTTCTGGAGTGCGTTACTACCGTAGTATGCCTGTGATTTCTCCAGACGGTAGATATGCCATGTACAGCCGTGTACAACTACAAGTCGAACCACAAATGCACAATAGTCGCGTAACTAGCGTTCTGTTTGTAGAAGATAAGCAAACTAAGAAGTTACGAGTGATCAGTTCAACAGCTCCGATTAATGATCCTCTGTTAAAGGTTCAGCAGGTTTCTTTGCCAAGCGATACACAAGGAACGATTGCAGTATTAGTTCCTGTTAGCTGGTCACAAAAAGGCGATCGCTTTTTAGCACGCAAGTTTGAAGGGGCGATGAACACTTCTGATGTCACAGATTATGCAGTCATTTGGGATCGAGAACAAAATCGCTCTGAGAATGTAACTCCTTCACAAGAAGAACTTAAGCACGAGATTGCTGTGTTGTTAGGTTGGAGTCAAACTCACCCTGATCAGGTGCTGTTTCGTGCTGGCGAATTGGGTGAAGAAGAATGGCCCTTGGTAACAGTTGCCTATGATGGCAAGACTGTGGGTGCAACGGGTAACGATCAGCCTGTTATCTATGGTCAAAGGATCAAAAATGTTTGGGCTACTCCACAAGTCGCCTACAGGTAGATCATACTTGTGCAATTGCTCATAACTAGCACTAACACAGAAAAACTCAAACCTTGACAAAAATCGCACAGAAAACTGACTCCTAGAAGGAATACTAACTTGAAAATCTAACCACATTTAGCGACTGAAATAGACAATTGAAGTTCAAGAGTCACTCAATGACCCAATTGCTTCAGTCGCTTAACCAGTCTTTTAAAAGTGCAATATAAGTTTGAAGAAAAAAGTTTGAAGAAAAGCAGAAATCTAGAATAGGAAATGTTTACTTTGATAGATTCAAGCTTTGGAAATAATTCAAACAGTGAAGAAGTCGGTGGATAACCTACATTCCGCACATTCCGCAGGTGTGAGTAACAAAATATTATCTTTTTTGCTCACTCACTTGCGGAATGTGAAATTCAGCACTTACCGACTGTGCTACCAAAATCATTACCTGACAGTGTTTAGTCAGTGGTTTGGGAAACCTCTCAGGACTTATTTTTATCGGTCACGTCGTTCGGCCGGTTATTCTCGATAAGGTTGTTGTTCTGAGAATAGTGGGTATAGATAGGCACGGGAACATTATCGATTGTGTTTCCTCTGACCGTAATTCCTCCGCTTCCCTGATCTAGATAAATGCCAACAATCGGATAGTTTGGGGTCCACCTAGAGCGGGCAAGGTCATGAATATAATTATTTTCAATTAAGGTATTATCCTGGTTGGACACAGTGTAAATACCACCTCCATCATCAAGAGTGTTCATGACGTTGTAAATTTCGTTGTTCCTGATAACGTTGCCCACTAGCCTGTTGATATCATTGATCCATCCCCAGCCGATGCTGATACCTGTGTAAGGGAGATTCCACAGTTTATTGTTTTCAACAGTCATATTTTCGACAAAACCAGCGAAAATTCCTACCGAACCCAGATAGTCTTGACCGAGGGCAGTAAGGGTATTGTTCTTAATCGTAACGTTGCGAATCGTCGCTGTTGCAGGTTCCCAGTCTAGAAGGGTATCGATAACAATGCCCTGTCCGCCTAAATTCTCGAAATGACTGTTCGTAATCGAGAGGTTTTCAATATTGGTAGAAGCGTTAATGGCTGAGGCGCTCATATTACGGAAGGTACATTTCTCAAAGCTGACGTTTTGCGCGTCAGACACCTCTACCCCTGCAATCATCGTTGTATCGCCCCATACGTCCGTAGTGCTAACTTCCGCACCCGCCTGCATGCCGATAAATCCTCTTTGCGAAGGTCTTGTCCAGTTCGCATGCTCAAAAACGATGCCCTCAAAAGCGATATTCTGTACTGGTTTTTCAGCAGTTCCTGCAATTTTCACGATGTGGTCAAGACGAGGAGCAATAACAGTTGTTCGGGACAAATCTTCGCTAAAGCGGGGTATGTAATACAAGATGTTTGCTTGTTTATCGAGATAAAACTCTCCCTCGCTGTCCAGAAATTCATAAGCATTCTCAAAATAATATGAGAGTCCTGGTTCCAGGAATTGAGTATTGCTTATAAAAGCCAACTCTCTGCCTGGATTTTGCGGCACGACAGAGGCAGTGTCCCCGTTTATACTAAAGTCTTTCATTTGAAATCTGTTGATAGTCCAGTGTCTGAAAGCTATCATTTCTGTTTCACTGAGTCTGTCGAATCGATTGATCTCGCTTGCCTTTATTTCTATTTTTTTATTAGCTATATCCCAATCAACAATACGAAAATAATTGCCAGCATTTGGTTGTCGGGCGCGGATGGCTGCAACACCATCGATGAACAGCCTCCGGAAATCCTGATTATCCACCGCAGTCTGAAAAATCTTTCCGTCCTGGCTTTGCCATCCTGTAATCACCTTTCCGCCAGAAAGTTGAACTTTTCCGGATGTTTCGGCTTGGAAGACGATGGAATGCCCGTTGAAGCCACTGTCTTGTGCTCCAATAGTAAAAGTCTGTGACAGGTAATAGATACCGTTTTTCAAAATGACGGTAATATCACTGTTCATCGAGGTATTGATGGAACGCAGATACTGCTGCACGCTTGTCAGGGAGCAGGGTGCTGTTTCAGTACAGGTATCCCCTTTACCGTCAGGGCTAACATAAATGATTTTTCCCTGTCTTGCAAAGTTGTTGTCCTGTCCGTTGGCGCTAAGATTATTCATCTGGTTAAATAGGATTTGATGAATAATCAAAAACGAAATTAACGCAATTCCCAAATTCTTAAAAATTTTACGTTTAAAGAGCATACACTACCTTCTTTTGAAAATTCACAATCTTGACATTTAGACAAGTTGCTATAGTTTCTTTGGGAGAATAGCTCGCTCTCGGTTAAATTTACCATCATTTTGAACTGAGGCGAGCGTACTTTGTGGAATTTGGGTTGCAACGGCTGAAAGCCTTATCATGCTTTAATTATGCAAAATCTCAAAATCTCCAGAATTAACCTCCCAAATGTGGAGGATAAAATTTCTGCTTTTAGTTTACATGCTTTAATAAGCACCTGTTTTCCGCAAGACAACTTGAACAGTTTTCAGCAAAATTTTCAAATCTAGCCACAGCGACCAATTTTCAATGTAAGAAATATCTAATTTCACTGTGTTTTCAAAGTTATCAATATTGGAGCGACCAGAAACCTGCCATAATCCAGTAATACCAGGCAACACTTCTTGACGAATAAAGTGCGCTGTTTGAAATTTTTCTACATCTCTTATAGGGAGAGGACGTGGACCAACTAAACTCATTTGTCCAAGTAAAACATTAAACAGTTGAGGCAATTCATCTAGACTATAACGTCGCAGAATTTTACCAATTTTTGTGATCCGAGGGTCATTCTTTAGTTTAAACAAGACACCATCTTTGATTTCATTTTTTGTTTCTAATGCTTTTTGCATTTTTTCCGCATCGGCTACCATTGTGCGAAATTTCCAAATTTTAAACTTCTTGCTATGTAGACCAATCCGGTCTTGCTTAAAGAAGATTGGTCCAGGAGAATCCAGTTTAATCAACAGAGCAATTAACAAATAAACTGGTGAGAGTATCAGTAACAAAATAATCGAACAGCAAAGGTCAAAACACCGCTTTACCCAAAAATCACTGCCTGCAATAATAGGTGCAGGAATAGTCATACAAGGAACTTCACCTATCATCCATAACACAGATTTAGGATGACAAACTGTACTTTGTATCGGGAGTATTCTGATAGTAATACCAGCTGTGTGAAAATGCCAGCAAACATAGAGACGATTCTTAATAGAATTCCAAGAAACAAAAGCCTCTACTATTCCTTGGTTGCGAAGAGATTCCAAGGTTTCTTCTCTGTGAGCTCTGTCAAGGCACTTAGAGTCAGAAATTCCCTGTACAGTATAGCAATTTTCTTGCTCTATTAACCGAATATGCTCCTCTTGCTCTTTTGTGTCAGAGATGAGAAAAACGGGATAACGAATTGCTCCTTTCTTACGAAGAAGTGTCGTGATCATATCAAAAATACAGCGTCCAGTGCTGATGAAGGCTACAGACGAAAACCAAAATATGAGAAAAGTTGAACGAGAGATATAGCTCTCTGGTTCGTAAAGAAAAGCAATGAGTAAAATAAATAGTTCTGACAATGAAACTGCTTTAATCAGACTGGGATAGTTACGACGATAAGTACCTGCTTTATACAGTTCTTGTGCTGCAATAATTCCTATCTCAACTGCTAAAACTAGTAGTAAAAAAGATGTTTTTTCTGTCCAAGGAGAGTTTAATGGAGTTCCATAAAAGACTGCTAACCTCCATGCTATTACCAGAGCAATAACATCTAAAAAGACAAGTGTGACTATCCGCAGAAATCTGATAGCCAAGCCTCTCTGTATTGTTGTGCCTCTGGCTGAGCGTAAATCGGGTTTAAAATGTACTTTTGATAAGGTTTTTAAAGCCACAATTTCTATCCCTCCTTATATGTATCTTGTGATGCTGGTTTTGATTCAAGTCAAACACATCTGGCGTATGCAATCATAGAGTCTTACTATTAGGGGCAAGAGTGGTTTTTGATGACTCTAATGAGGAATTGAAATTAACGTTTTGGAGCTTTGTCAAATGCTCTTGCCATAGCATTCCATGCCAATTTGCGTCTAAGGTTTGAGTCGAAAGGCAAAGGACGCGGTGGCTTACCGTCGCTTCGGGGATTCGCTTGTGAATACCAGGTGTAGCGGTCATGGAATCCCCAATTTAATACTGCTATCACTGCTTTTTCATCTAGCACAACTGATAGATAGTCTTCATAGGCACTAGCAATGATGCGATCGCGAACAGCAATATCTGCAGGTAACTTATCGTCTCTGACATCTAATTCAGTAATGAGAATTTTGAGACCAAGACTGGCAATATCAGCTAGGAACTTCCGTAGTTTTTTGGGATTGAAACGAGTTTCGTGACCTATGAGGTGAGACTGGATACCAAAGGCATGAACAGGTGTTCCTTTTGATTTCAAACCCTCAAGTAGTTTTAGCAGAGCTTTTCTTTTGGCTTCATTGCTGGGAATGTCATACTCTACTCCAAAGTCATTGTAAACCAATAAGGCTTTAGGGTCAGCTTTAGCGGCAGTCCGAAAAGCAAGATCGATGTAATTCGGTCCCAAAAATTTTAACCACGACGTTTTTCGTAAGTTATCAGTGCGTCCATCATCTGGTTCAACTGCTTCGTTAATCACATCCCAGGAGTGGATTTTTCCAGCATATCGTTTGACAACCGTTGATATATGGTTGATGAAAATATTCTGAATTTCCTGAGACTTAGTATTGGGATTGTCTAATTTATCAATTAACCATTGAGGAACAACATTATCCCAAATTAAAGGATGTCCTCGGAAGAGCATTCGATGCTTAGACGCAAATCGGGCAAGAGAGTCAGTTTCAGCAAAATTAAAAGTACTGACACTAGGTCGAATGTTAGCCCAATAAAATCCCCCTACTACAAAACCACACTCCCGAATGAAAGTAGACTCTAACTGCTTATCTTGAGATAATGTGTTGTAACCAAAAGACGGAAATGCTCCATAGGTTAATCCTTTAACTGCAGCTCGCTTACTTAAAGGAGCATTACCTACCACAGAAAAATCTCTATTTGGGTTATTTGAAGCTTGAGCCTTCTTGTCAAATGAGAATCTTTTGGTGACAGTAGCAAAAAAGACTGTGCTTGCTAAAGTTCCTAAACCTAGCAGAAAATTGCGCCGCTTAAATAGCTTCCAGTTTTTGAGCATAGGTCTCCTTTTTTGTCACTTTGAGGAAAGAAAGATGTTTCCAAATTATCCAAATTCCTTCCTGTCCATAATATGGCTTTCGTAACAACGCAATATTTTCACATAGACTTGTGAAATCTTTGTGTCTAAGGAACTTCCGATGTTCTCTTGCAAACAAAAAGAAGAGTATAGTGGATAATGTGAATTCCCAATTAACTATCCATACGACTCTATCTCTTCACTACCATTTGGTCTAGTTGGAATAAACTTTTTCCAGCCTAAATACTGTAGAAATATATTCCACACATACAGAGGATTGAGTAACAAATAGCGCTGCCATAAACGTTTGGGTTCTTGAACAAAGCGAAACAACCATTCCAAACCATAATCTTGCAATATTTTTGGAGCTTGCGGTAAAGTACCTGCATGAAAATCGAAGGCAGCACCAACCGCTAAGATGGGAAGATTCAAAAGATTGCGATATTCATAAGCCCAAACTTCTTGCCTTGGACAGCCCAAACCCAAAAAAACAGCGTTTGCTCCTGAAGTCTGAATTCGCTCTGCAAGTTCTATGCGCTCATATGCCTTGAGTCTGCGGAATTTTGAAGGCTCCATTCCAACAATCTTTAAATTAGGAAAAGAGCGCATTAGATTTTGTGCAAACTTGTTCAAAGTTTCTGGTTTGCTTCCGTAAAGATAAACCGATAATCCGCGTTCGGCAAAAGCTTGAGCAACGCGCAGTGTGAGATTAGGACCATAAACGCGATCAGGCAATTTCTTTTTATATAGCCACCACAAAGCCCAACGTACAGGTTGACCATCTGGTACCACCAAATCTATGCCATTCAATCGGCGTGCATGAACTGGATCTAAAAAACCCGTCATCACCCCATGCACAGCTAAAGCGCTGACGGAACAAGGGCGCTTTAGCTGTGCAGCCCGAACAATTGTTGATACTGCAAAATCGTAGTCTACGGCATGTATATTTATGCCCAAAATAGAATATTTGCCCTGGTTAATCATTCTTTTGTCCACTTTTCGATGTTGTATTCGTAAATTTCACGCAGAATTTGCGGGATGTCATATTTGATTGACCAGTCTGGATAGTGTGCTTTGAACTTGGATAAATCGCTGATATACCAGATGTGGTCACCGATGCGGTTTTCATCTGTGTAGGAGTAGTTCATCTGTTTACCCGTAATTTCTTGGCAAATATTTATCGCCTCTAGCATTGAACAATTGCTTTCACGGCCACCCCCGATGTTGTAGACTGCAGCTACACCAGGACTTTTATAAAATTCATAGAACGCAGAAATCAGATCGGATGAATGAATATTGTCACGTACTTGCTTACCTTTGTAACCAAATATGGTATAGGGCTTGCCTGTCACTGCACATTTCATCAAGTAGGCTAAAAATCCGTGCAGTTGAGTTCCTGAATGATTTGGTCCAGTTAGACATCCTCCTCTAAAAGACACAGTTTTCATGCCAAAGTAGCGCCCATACTCCTGAACAAGAACATCTGCACCAACTTTAGAAGCTCCAAACAGAGAATGCTTACTTTGGTCAATGCTCATATCTTCAGAAATACCTGAGTCATATTTATGAGATGACTCGATTTCCCAGCGTAATTCTTGCTCCACTAAAGGTAAGTAGTTAGGTAAATCTCCATAAACCTTGTTTGTGGATGTAAAAATGAATGAAGCGTCTAAACAATAGTCACGGGTTGCTTGTAACAGGTTGAGTGTGCCGTTAGCATTGACAGAAAAGTCTGTGAAAGGATCGCGAGCAGCCCAGTCATGGGAAGGTTGAGCTGCTGTATGAATAATCAGCGATATGTTGTTGCCAAAGCGTTTGAAGATTTTTTCTACCTTTGTATAGTCTCGAATATCTACGTCATAATGTTCGTAGTTTGTCACTTCTGCTTGTAATATCTGACGGTTCCATGTAGTTGACGCTTCGTCTCCAAAGAAGAATTTACGCATATCGTTGTCAATACCCACAACATGCATACCGAATTTGGCGAAAAAACGTACGGCTTCAGAACCGATTAAACCTGCTGAACCCGTTATAATTGCAACATCCATATTTCACTCTCAAGATAAGTTGAATTCTGCTTGCAAGGTCATCATTTCACGCTAGTGTAATTAGCCTTGAACCACTCACGATTGGTTTCTATTTTGTCGCCCGTTTGCTTTAGCCAAGGATGTATATCTTCAGGTATGCTCGCCTTCAAAACAACAAAAGCAAAATTATTATTGAACCAGGGAAAAACTTTACTGAGAACTTGTAGAAATGGCTCCAACAAGCGAATCCATAACTCTAAATCTCTTCTTGCTAACTTCTTTAAACGCCACCAGGGTAACCGTAATGCATTGATGAAGATGAATTTGTGATTTCCTTGCGGAGCATAACAGTTGATAGTCTGGATGACATCACGTTCTGTCCAGCGGTATACATAGTTTGGAATGGCAGTATTTCTGACTCCACCATAAAGACAATCACTATCTGCTACCGCGACGACTTCATATTCTTGACCGAAACCAAGCTTGACTCCAAGGCGTACCAGTAGGTTATCTTTCGGTTCAAATACCAAAATGCCCTTTTTACAAACCCTAAATAATTCAAGCAATCCTTTATGAGGAGAAGCACAATGATGCAGACCGCTATGAACAATGCCGAAATCGAAAGTCTCATCCAAATATGAAAGATTTTCACAGTCTTGGAAAGACCAATCGTAGGGTTCGTAGTCTTTAGCAACTTGTCTTGAATCAACATTAGAAATAGTTACTTTTTCAAAACCAGCTTTGAGTAACATCTCCTTGTCGGCAGAACCACCACAAACTACTAAAATCTTCATCGATTTATTCAAAATTCCCTGAGCAAGAAGTTTTTCTAGGGTTGTCAGATAAAAATCGTAATGATTCATGATGACTTAATTTGTTTGACTTTGAGATGTGTAAAAACTTTAGTATGTAGAATTTGTGAATCTTTAACTCACTTCTTACAGTTCACAACTCGCTTATAAATATCCATCAACATTTGGTAATTTATTTCTGCCGTGTATTTAGCTTCAAATTCAGCTCTTGTTTCTTGTCGCATCTGAGCAAGTGCGATTGGGTGAGTTAAAACCCACTCTACTTGTGCAACCAAATCTTCTGGATCTCCAGGGCGAAAGTGGAGACCCGTACGACCATGTTCAATCAGGGAAGATTGACTACCAAGGTTTGACGCAATGACCGGAAGTCCCACAGCATATGCTTCCACAATGACTAGAGGAAAACCTTCATACCAAAGAGAAGGAAAAATCAAAACCTGAGCGTCTTTCATCAAATCCAGGACTCGAGTTTTAGGTTGCTTGCCTAACCATTCCACATCTGTGAGTCTTTGAGCTGTTGAAGCGACCTCATCGGACAATGGTCCTTCTCCAACAATCTTGAGCGGTATTTTTCCGGCAAGTTTTTCCCATGCCAAAAACAGCGTCTTTAATCCCTTTTCGGGTGAAAGTCTGCCTACAAACAAAGCGTAATTGCCTTGCCCCTTGCCCTGTTTGGGGTCGGGATAAAGGAAGTTGGGCTTGACTACTAGCTTCGAGGCTGGTAAGTTTCCCTGAATGTACTTGTGTCGAGCAAATTCTGTTACGGTGATGTAGACATCTACCACCTTGTCCCAAGTTTGTATGATTCGGTGGACAGATTGCATGGCACCAACAACAACACTACCTGTTTTGCTGCCGCGATAACAACCGTGAACAACACCTGACCAAGCAAAAAACTTTCCGAAACAGTCTTCACACACCTTTCCCTCTCGAAAGAAATAGGAATTGAGACAAAAAAGACGATAGTTTTGCAGCGTTTGTACAACTGGTACACCCGCTTCCTGACAGGCATAGTGAACTGAAGGCGAAAGCAGTGGAAAAAAGTTATGTATATGGACGACATCAGGCTGAAACTTGGCAATTTCTGCAAGTACTAACTGTTTTGATGAGAGAGAATAAATAGCGTTGACAGCAGCCTTAACTTTTTCTAAAGGACTCGTAATATTATCATTATCGACTTCCAGTAAAGCTACAGAGTGACCATTTGCCTCTAGAAGGGCTTTTTCTGTTTGCATGGTCACATCTTCACCACCACCAATTTGATAGCGATTATGTAAGATTAAGATACGCACGATAATCAGACTCCTTTATTTTAATCAAGAGCATGGCGTTGCCATTGATTAAAGTAATAGCCCTTCGTTGCTTTTAGAAGGTAACGCTTTGTGCGCGCCATTAATTTGAGTATTTCTCTGAAAAGCGATCGCGCAGATGCTGGAACTTTTCGCAGGAAATCATCATGACGTAATAAAGCAATCTCTAGTTCATCAATTTGTTTATCCAAAGCAGTGACAGATTTATTGTCTGTGTGCCACCTAAAATCTGCTAGATAAGAATTTACGTGAATGAAGTTGTACTTTTTGTGCTCTAATCTCAGAAAAAATTCATAATCCATTGCATATTTTAAAGAAGTATCTAAAAAGTTTCCTTCATCAAATATCCTACGTTTAAAGAATGTAGATGTACTGGGTATATATAAAATATGGAGATATTTCAGTATAAAAGGGTCAAAATCAATTTCTCTGCGAGATTGAAAAACATCTCCTTTTTCATTTACCCAACGGTAGTCTCCATAAGCAATATCACTTTCAGGATATTCAGCAAAGCAGTTTGCTATTTTCTGGAAACATCCAGGTAAATATTTATCGTCTGCATTTAGCCAACCAATGATATCGCCTGTTGCCATACGAAAGCCCTTGTTAAGGGCGTCACTTTGACCTTTATCTGGTTCAGATATCCAAGTCAGATGATCATATTTTTTCAAGACTTTTAGAGTTTGATCCGTAGAGCAATTATCTAAAATAATATGTTCAAAATTTTGATAATTCTGTTCAAGAACACTTTGAATGGCAAGTTCTATAAAATGACCTTGATTGTAAGATGGTGTAACGATTGATATTTTGGGATATCTTTTCATCTTTATTCTATGTCCTCATGTTTCAGAATTTTCAGCGGAATAACTAACTTTGAAACTTAGATAAGTCTCAATAGGATTTTTATTTGATTTTTAAAAAGCGATATCAATTCAAAGCCTGGCTAACAAAGCTTCGAGGTTCTGTATACCTAGCAAGATTCAAAATTCCCATATCTGAATGACTATGACGACTCAATTTGAGACAAATGAATTTGCTGTTTTTGCTTCAAACGACTCAGTTCGCGAGCAGTCGAACAGGCAATCATGACATAAAAAATCCAGTACACATTGAATGGTGATAAATAAGTTGGTTGCTCGCTCATACTAGCAACTAACTGAATTGCAAGAAATTCCAACATCCAGAGAAACTCAATGGTTTTGAATAAGTTGAGCAATTGAAATACTCTTGTGATCACCTGGGTAATATTAACTATGAGTAGTGTTAATCCAATTAACCCTAGTTGTAGAGATATCTCTAAGAAAGCATTGTGAGCATGAACTGTGTGTAGATCTACATCAGAGTTCCTTATCCAAGTTTGATTAGCAATAGAAGCACCAATATCAGAACCCCAGAATGCTCCATAACCATACCCTAACCAAGGTCTTTCCATGACCTTTTCAATTGCTAAAGTCCATATAGGAAGACGTCCATTAAATTCGGCATCTTTACCTAGAAGATTAGTTGCTATAGTTTGTAAATTAGCCAAAACTAAGTATCCTGCACCAATAGAAATAACCAGAACCAAAAAGAAAAGAATTTTTCGAGCAGTAGCTCGCTGCTTTGCTATTTTGTAGATAGGTAAAAGAAAGGCAGAGACAACAATGGCTACTAGATATGTTCTACTGTCTGAAAATTGAAGAATAGCAACTGACAAAACGAAACCTACTAGTGCAAGCCAACGATGACTCTTCTTATTCACAAGATGAACTAAAAAAACACTAGCTGCTAAAGCCATCATGCGTCCCAAAAATTGCTTGAATGTATAGATACCCATCCACGCTACTGAATATGAAGCGTATGGATCTGGATTGTTAGGATTGTCTCCAATGCCATAGGATGGAAATGCTACACAAACTAATAAATTTATAGCGACTGATAGACCAGCTACCCACGATATTATGCGCACTTGATCCCTAACTGAATAGCGTGTAGCTAAATACACTCCAAATAGAGTGACACGAATTAATGCTATGTGCAATCGTAAACTTCTAGATATATCTACAGACCAGAATACTGAAAAAAGAGCTATTAAGACTAATAGAGTGAGAGACACATCTCTGGTCATAACATAAGCAACTTTTTTCCTCCAAACTATCACTAAAATAAAAACAAAAAGATAGTTAGCTAATTGAATAGAAGCTTTAATTGCAGATGGTACATTAACAGCTTCTGCAAAAATAAGAAAGAAAAAAATAAATCCGATTTCTGATGCTTTTAAGAGTGACTTATAAAATTTAGCATTCACTCTTTCTACCTCCAGTTCTTGAAGAAAAATTAAAACAGTACACAGTGAAGGAGTCAGGAGGAGCCAGCGCCGTGGGCGGGTT
>NZ_QMEA01000167.1 GCF_012912105.1 Brasilonema sp. UFV-L1 | reverse complement strand
ATACAACGAGTTTGAAAACACGCCCTAGGGTGAGGTCAAGCGCCACAATATAATAACCTCACCCCGCGCTTCACCACACCCTCTGGTTAGTTACCTCACCCCGCCCTACGGGCACCCCTCTCCTTATTAAGGAGAGGGGAATAGGAATAAGTTACGCACTAAAGTACTTCGCTACTGGGTGATAAGTGATAATCGCAGTCGTAGACTGTTCAGGATAAAGCTGTTCACTTTCATTCATGTGCAAATCAATACGTTCTGCCCCCAACAACTCCAGCTGCTTGTATTGATCCTGAATATTCGGACAAGCCGGATACCCAAAACTATACCGCGAACCACGGTAGCGCTGAGCCAAAACATCTCGAATATTATCCGGTTCCTCTGCATCAAAGCCCAATTCCCGACGAATACGAGCGTGTGTCCACTCCGCCAGCGCTTCTGCCATCTGCACTGCAAAACCGTGGAAATACAGATATTCTGTGTACTTATTATCCGCAAACAGCTTTTGCGCGTACTCAGTCGCAATCTCACCTACAGTCACCGCCTGCATCGGGAACACATCAATAATTCCCGACTCCTTCGGCGCAAAGAAATCTGCAATACATAACCTCCTTAACGACCTTTGCCTCGGAAACTCAAACTTTCCTATTTCCTTAGTGTCCTTCGCGCCTTTGCGGTTCGTTTCATAAACATACAAGCTATTCCCCTGGGCCTGACAAGGAAAATACCCATAAACCACCTGCGGATACAACAACTTCTCCCGTATAATCCGCTGCTTCAAATCCTCCAAAATCGGATAGACCTTCTCATCCAAGAAAGCCTGATACTCCTCCTTAGACTGCTCTTTCGGCTTGCGGAACTGCCATTGCCCTGCAATCAAAGCTTGTAAATCTAAATACCAGAAAACCTCCTCCAAAGGAATATCCTCTGGTTGGAGTATCTTCGTTCCCCAGAAAGGCGGTGTCGGACGTTCAATATCTACCGCCACAGCTTCAGAACGACGGGTATCAACTTCTTTTGGTTCAGGAGATTTTTCCTCAACCGCCTCCGCTACAGCCTGTTTGTGACCATTTCCTGACATTTGAGTAGTTTCAGCGGTTTCATTCAAAAATCCCCGCAAATCATCCCATTGACTTGCTGCCTTCGCTGGCATTAACTTATCCATGAAGTGCAAATCAGAAAATGCATCTTTGCCATAAACCACTTTACCTTTGTAGGTATTTTGGCAATCTTCATGAACAAACTTGGGTGTCAGTGCTGCACCACCCAAAATCACAGGGACGGTAATTCCCTTTTCGTTGAACACCTCCAAATTCTCTTTCATGAAAGCAGTGGATTTCACCAACAAACCACTCATCGCAATACAATCAGCTTTGTGCTGTTCGTATGCATTGATGATGTTCTCCACTGGCTGCTTAATTCCCAGGTTAATCACCTTGTACCCGTTGTTCGACAAGATGATATCAACTAAATTCTTACCAATGTCGTGAACATCGCCTTTCACCGTAGCAATGATGAATGTCCCCTTAGCATTGTTACCAGCTTCTGATTTTTCCATGAACGGTTCCAGATAAGCCACTGCTGCTTTCATGGTTTCGGCTGACTGCAAGACGAAGGGAAGCTGCATTTGTCCAGAACCGAACAACTCACCGACAACTTTCATACCATCCAGCAGGAACGTGTTGATAATTTCCAGCGGAGGATATTTTTCTAAAGCTTTGGTGAGTTGTTCTTCTAAACCAATGCGTTCGCCGTCGATGATGTGGCGCTTGAGACGTTCTTCAATGGGTAGATTTTCGTCAACGCCTTTGTCACGTTTGGTTGTCACCCCTTCAAATAACTTCGTCAGTTCTGTCAAGGGATCATAAATACAAACATTTCCTTCAAATTTCCGCTGATCGTAAATCAACTGGCGACAAACTTCTTGATGGTGTTCCTCAATCTTTGCCAGTGGTAAAATTTTACTAGCGCTGACAATTGCCGCATCCATACCAGCAGTCATCGCCTCATGTAAAAACATTGAGTTGAGGACGATACGTGATGCGGGGCTAAGACCAAAGGAGATATTGGAAACACCCAAGACGACATGACATCCAGGCAATTCTTGACGAATTCGGCGGATTGACTCAATTGTCGCTTTACCGTTAGCACGGTCTTCTTCAATCCCTGTGGAAATGGGTAGGGCTAAAGTATCAAAAAATATTTCGTGAGGTGGAATGCCGTATTCAACAGCTTGACGATAAGCACGTTGGGCGATCGCAAACTTTTTATCTGCCGTCCGCGCCATCCCATCTTCATCGATTGTACCAATAACAACACCAGCACCGTATTTCTTTGCGATTTCCAACACCTTCAAGAAACGCGGTTCTCCATCTTCGTAGTTAGTGGAGTTCAGCAAACACTTACCTCCAGCAACTTTCAGTCCCGCCTCCATCTTTTCCCATTCGGTGGAGTCGAGCATTAATGGAAGTGTCACATTATTAACAAGACGTGAAACCACTTCGTGCATATCACGCACGCCGTCACGTCCAACGTAGTCAACGTTGACATCTAAAATATGTGCGCCTTCCTTAACTTGCGCCCTCGCCATTGACACCAGTCCATCCCAATCTTCCGCATTCAGTAACTCGCGACATTTTTTGGAACCACTGGCGTTGAGACGTTCGCCGATAATTAAGAATGAATTGTCTTGGTCGTAAGGTTGGATATTATATATTGACGCCGCCGCTGGTTCAAGTTCAGGATGTCTAACTTTTGGCGTCAGTTCTTTGGCAATTTCTGCTAATTGTTGAATGTGTCCTGGACGTGTCCCACAGCAACCCCCAATCACTTGGACACCCAAATCTTCAACAAAATGCATTAATGACATCCGTAATTCCATTGGTGTCAAGCGATAATGAGCTTGACCACCGACGTTCTCTGGTAAACCCGCGTTGGGAATACAGGAAACCACGAAAGGAGAATGTTCACACAGATACTTGATATGTGGTTTCATCAAATCTGGACCTGTAGCACAGTTCAGACCAAGAATATCTATTCGGTAGGGTTCGAGAATTGTGAGTACGGCGTTGATTTCCGTCCCAACCAGCATTGTACCCATTGTTTCCATTGTAACGGATACCATGAGCGGACGGCGATCGCCTTTTTTGGCAAAAACTTCTTCAATCGCATTTAGCGCCGCTTTGATTTGCAGCACATCTTGGCAAGTTTCAACAATAAATAAATCAACTCCACCATCGAAAAGTCCTTCCACTTGTTCAACGTAGGAACACTTCATGGTGTCAAAGTCAATATGTCCCAAGGTTGGTAGTTTAGTTGTTGGTCCTATAGAACCTGCAACGAACCGAGGTTTTTCTGGAGTAGAGAATTCCGCAGCAACCTGCTTTGCAAGTTCCGCCGCTGTTTTGTTGAGTTCATACGCCTTGTTCGCCAAGTCGTATTCGGCTAAGACAATCGACGCACCGCCAAAGGTATCTGTTTCAATCACATCAGCACCAGCAGCGAGAAAGTCCCGGTGAACTTTTGCAACAGCTTCTGGCTTAGTGTAAACGAGGTACTCGTTGCAACCTTCGTACTGAGGACCACCGAAATCCTCAGCAGTCAGATTTTGCGTTTGCAGGTTAGTTCCCATTGCACCGTCGAAGACGATGATTGGGCGTGTAGGACTATGCAAGTGTTCTAAGAAAGTAGAAGTCATATTCTCCAAGAGAAAATTGGGTTAGTCTGGAAATGTTCAACTACATATACTATTTTCTCGAATTTTGAGTGCTTGGGAAGTATGAAATGTCAGTTCCCTAAGCCCTCCTGCGCGCACGTTGGGCAAACGGGGAAATTCATAAGGGTACACGTATGGGCTTTGTGTACACCAAGGAGGCAATAGCTTCGCTTGCCTTAGGCGCAAAGCGCACGCTACGCAAACGGCAGATCGCCTATCCTGAGAACCTGGAGTATTCTCAATAAGACTAAAAAAATCAGGTTTTTTCACGAAAAATCAAGGCTTATAGATTGTATGAGTTGCAATAAGTAGAACCACCAAATTAAACATAAAATGCGTGGTGTCAGAAACCCGGTTTCTTTAAGAAACCGGGTTTCTAGATTTTAGTTTTTTTGTGTTGACCTACTTAAACCCGGTTTTTGAAGCTGGTGCAACATCTTTGGTGACAAACAACTACAATGTCTAAGCCTTCCAGAGAAAGTTATTAAGAAAGATTAAGCTCATCTTCATGAAAAATTTGGTATCAGTATCCTTCAACAGGAGGCTTTGCGATGAACGCGTCTACACTACGGGATTCCTTGTGTATACGTGCTTAGCGCACGCTAGCGAACAGCATAACATTTTTAACTTTTCAGACATTCTCTTACGGAAGAATGAAAATTATTCTTGAAGAGAAAAATTTTGAATAAGTGAATTTGAGCATGCTCGTGTGGGACTTTAAAGTGTTGCTCAACATCAGGGAAGAGGCAAAATTCTGTTCATTCAAAAATGAAAAATTAAAACTCATTTTTTGGGATTTTTCATGTGGAATTTGAGCTTGTTCGTGCTTGATTCTTTAGTGGTAAGGGTTTCAAATAAGTTTACAAATCTTTAACTAGATTTCTTTCCGTCAGTCTACTTAGCTGATTTTATTATCTATAATGAAAAAAATAGTTTTTTGATAGTCTTGTCTTTTGAAAAACTTGCGTTTTGTGTTCTAAAAAACATTTGAATATAAAAATAAGCATCATGTTCTTCATCAATAATCAAAGTATTTTCAATCAAAGAATTTAGCTCTCGTTCTGCTATCAGTGACAAACGAGGAATTCTTCAATGGTTCTGAATCATCTTACGATTACCTAATTCATACATTTGTCACATAAAAGTTAACACAAATGATACCAGACGAATGGTACATACTTATCATCTGCAAGTTGAGCATATGTAGGCTGAAAAGAAAATTTGTAACAGTTTGTCATGAAAGAATCTCACAACCAAGCATAAAAATCGTTATTTCTTCTGTCTTGACTGTAGCTCTGACTTTTCACGCTTCGTCCTTAAATCACGGAACAGCGTAGCTTTTTCACAGCCTCATTCTCAATAGTGATGAATGAATGAAAATGAGCAACGGAAAAATCATGGCTTGGGAAATCCTCAAAATAACCCTTTTTACATGCTGTGAAAAATCAAGACCGTAGCTGCTTTATTCTCATTGCAGACATCCTTAAAGTTTAGCAAAGGAAAGCTCAAGATGGTTATTTCTTTAACTAAGCAAAATCAGCCTAGATTAGCCCTAATACGCGATATGGTATTGGCTTTACTAGAGGAAATGGTGGCTGACTATGACGAAAAGTGGGGTGGAGGGAAAATGTCCGCCGCTGCTTATGATACTGCTTGGGTGGCTATGGTTCGAGAGCCACATTATCCTGAACAGCTAGCGTTTCCAGACTCTTTCAACTGGCTTCTTAGGCATCAATCAAAAGATGGTAGCTGGGGTTATCCACCTCAGACAATAGTACCTACCCTGGCAGGTCTTTTAGCTTTGTTGAAAGCCCCACAGCAAACTGAATTAACTCGTTATGCTGCTAAGCGCGCTGAGATTCACTTACGGACTGCACTCGGACAATGGTCAATTGCTAACCATGAAAGTGTTGCCTTTGAAATTTTAGTACCAAAACATTTGGAAGAACTGGAAAATTTGGGTGTGGTGTTTGAGTTCCCACAGAAGGCTGAATTGTTAAAAATTTATCACCACAAGTTGAGTCTTGCTTCCTCGGAACTTATTTACAGTGGTAAATCTGGCTTGATTCATTCTGTAGAAGCTTTTGCTCCTTCTATTGATTTTCAGCGATTGAAGCCATTACAGGCAAGCAACGGTAGCTATGGTATTTCACCTGCAGCGACTGCTGCTGTTTTAATTCATAGTCCAGAGTGGGATACACCTGCTGCTGATTGGTTAACACACTTATCGAGTCAGGCTCGCAGGACTGGCGATCTAGGTGCTATGCCTAATGCTTATCCGATTGATGTTTTTGAGGGATCTTGGGTTTTATACAACCTGCTTCATGCTGGGTTCGATTTCACAGATAAAGCTTTTAGTTTGGTTTTACAGAAGTTACAAGTCTGGTTGCAGAAAAGTTTAAACCCTCAGGGCGCAAGCTCTTCCCGAATTGTAGGTTTGCCACGAGATGGGGATGATACTGCGATGATCATAGCAGTGCTCAATTTGTTGGCAAAGCAAACGGGAATGAAAACAGTCGGGCTTGACCGTTTGCAAAACTTTGAGCACGACACTCACTTTTGTTGCTTCCAAATGGAGCGATGTATTTCTCCAAGCGTCAACGCTCATGTGCTGACAAGCTTACTAAGCGTGCCTAATCCCCCTGACTGGGTTGTGAAAAACAACAGTATTAGCAAAGTAGTTGACTATTTATACAGCACCAGAAACAGTGATGGTTACTGGTCACAAGCAGATACTTGGCATACGAGTCCTTATTATGTTACAGCCTGTGCAACGATGGCTTTATCAGAACATCCTGACCCAGTCGTACGAAATAAGTTGCAACCGACAGTTAAATGGGTTTTAGCAACTCAGTCAGCAAAAGACGGTGGTTGGAGCATGAATAGCAGCGAAGGCTCGACGTTGGAAGAAACAGCCTACGCTCTCAATATTTTGAATACTGTTAGGCAAAAACCAATAGAAAAAACACTGCGAACAACCCAAGCACGCTTAAGTCAAGCTATCAGAAGGGGCGTGAACTACTTACGGCAGTATTTGGATGAATTGAGTTCTCTTACAGAAATAGCTAGAGATTTTACATTACCTTCTCTATGGCGAGGTAAAGAGTTGTATTTACCTTTACGGATTATATTTTCGGCGGTGCTAGCGGCGCTCTATCAGGCTTATACAAGTGAGCAGGCTGTTCCTAGATAGGCTAGAGCAACAAAAATTAAAGAGAGTAATAAAAACATGGAAATTAAAGAAAGTTATTTTAAACAACAGCAAACTTTAAAAAACGCAGATACAGCACGAGAGCATCAAAACAATCACCCATCTCCTTTTGAGCTTTCCCCCACCCTAAAAACCTGCCCTGTTGTACGTGGATATCCCTTCGTTGGTGTATTACCCGAATTATTGCAAAATCCTTTGCGGTTGTTTCAACGAGCGGTTAAAAACCACCCAGGTGAGATAGTCGCACTGAAATTAGGACCTATTCAAGCTCATTTAGTCACTCATCCTAAGCATGTTCAGTATGTGTTGAACGATAATTGGCAAAATTTTGGTAAGGGTGATGCCATGTGGAAGCCAATACGGCAAATAATGGGCAACGGTTTGGTCACGAGTCAGGGTGAAAGCTGGTTTCGCAGTCGGCGCTTAATGCAGCCAATGTTCACAGCCAACCAAATTAATGCTTTGACAGAACTTTCAGTCAAGATCATTGCCGAGGAGCTTGCACGTTTTGAAAAAGCAGCAAATGGTGGAGCAATCGACATGGAAAATGAAATGACGCTGCTTATGCAAAGCCTTATTTTAGGTGTCATGTTCAGTTCGAGTATCGACTGCAACAGAGCTGAAACTTTGGTCAAGGCGCTAAAGATTATCTTGCAACAAACCAGCCGTCGTTTGTTCCTTTGTTTTCTCCCGAAGCAGTTCCCAATACCAGGAGAGAGAGCTTTTCGCAACGCCATCCAGACCACTGACGATACAATTCTCACTATCATTCGCACTAGACGCCAGAGTGGTTTTAACCAAGGTGACTTGCTTGAAAGGTTGCTGCAAGCCCGTGATGAAGAAAGCAAGACTGGGATGAACGATCAACAACTGCGGGACGAGAGCATCTCGCTTTTCCTTGCTGGCTACGAAACTACGTCTACCACACTGACATGGGTCTGGTATCTGCTTGACAAGCACCCTGAAGTCGAGGGCAAACTTCGGGCAGAGATTGACGCCGTCATTGGCAAACGTCATCCCACCTCTGCAGACGTCGTTAAACTACAGTACACCAAAATGGTCATCCAGGAAGCTATACGGCTCTATCCGCCTGGCTGGTTCTTGGCGCGAGTTGTCCAAGAGGATGATGTTATCGATGGTTATGCGCTCAAGGCAGGGACTACAGTTGTGCTGTGCCCATATTTAACCAATCGCTTGTCCGAGTTCTGGGATCGACCGGAAGTTTTCGACCCAGAACGATTCGCTCCAGAGCGCTTTACACAGAGACACTCCCACAGCTACTTTCCATTTGGTGGTGGACCGCGCTATTGTATCGGCAAACACCTCGCCCTTTTAGAAACACAATTGATTGTCGCCATGATGGTGCAGAAGTACCGACTACGGTGCATCCCTGGACATCCTGTCGAGGCGTTGCCAGGAATCTCTCTCCGCCCACGCAATGGTTTACGAATGACTGTGCAAGCAGTTTGATGTCAACAACAGAAAGTAAAATGGAAACTTTAAAAAATACAGCCACAGTGAATGAACTTTCTGGTATTCCAGCAGTAGACCGCGCCCATGTGCTACAAACTGCACTATCCATCTATCCAGAAGTGGAAAACTGGGTAGCACAGTTCCCGGTGATTCTACCGCAACGGATAGCAGCAGTGTGTTTAGCACTAACTGCAACAGCTCCCTACGTACAACCATCTGTGATTGTTAAAGCGTCTATCCTATCGCTAATCATATACGCTGTGGATGACTTGGTTGACATAACCGAAGGTTTTCTGGACATGACGCTGACAGTTGAACAAATGGAGGCAATGTTAACGTTATATGTGAAGCTCGTCCAATCAAGTGCCAACTCAACTTATCGTGATTATCCAGATTTAATTAAGGTATTTCCTACAATTAATGAGTCGCAGCCCTGGGTGCAGATAGCTAATGCTTTAACAAAATTTTGTCAGGAATTGCAAAAATTTCCAGCTGCTGCGATTTATTACAGTACATTTGCGAAACATTTTAAGTTAGGTCTGGAGGCTATGCTCACAGAATTATACTGGAGCCAAGCTTTCAAAGAAACAGGAACTTACCCTACTTATGAACAATATCTCCTAAATGGTAGAAAATCCATAGCAGCACCGCTCATCCTAAGTGCGTTGCTAGCAATGGTGGGTGAACCTGTGGATTCTGAATTTAGCCTCAAGCCTCCCTATGCCAACTTGGAGACTCTTATAGATGAAATGATGTTGACCTCTAGCTGTGGCATGCGACTAGCTAATGATATACGTAGTTTCGAGCGCGAACGCCAAGCTCAAAAGCCAAATAGCCTTTTAATCTTGATGATGACTCAGGGTTTAAGCCAGAAGGAGGCTGAAGCCATCGTTCTCAAAGAAATGGATACATACCTCCAAAAAATGGAGGAGCCGATTTCTTTACTGCCGTTTAGTCTTAGTGTCTGGGGAGATTGCACTAAAAGAATGACCTGGTTTACGTGTGCTTGGTATCAAACCAGGGAATTTCACGACTTTACGAAACAGATGCTGGCGGCTTTGCGCTAGTAGTTAATCCAAGTTGCGGGTTACAAACATAAGATAGCAGAAATAGCAATTATTTCATTATAAAATTCTTATGCACATAACCATTTTGACTATTGGAAGCCGGGGCGACGTGCAACCGTTCATCGCGCTTGCACTCGGCTTAAAACAAGCCGGACACATCGTTAGATTAGCAACCCACGCCAATTTTGAAGCGGAAATTCGCTCCTTAGGGTTAGAATTTGCACTGCTTTCTTTCAACCCGCAAGAAGAACTGCAAAAGCAAGCTGGACAAGCATTATTGCGAACGGGCAAAAATCCAATCACGTTCTTCCTCAATTTAACCAAAATGGTCAAACCCTATCTTACAGGTTTGATTAAAGAAGCCTGGGAAGCTTGCCAAGGAACTGATGCAACAATAGTTTGCATCTGGCTGATGTTTACAGCGTTGGATTATGTGGAGAGACTAGGTATACCTTTATATATTGCTGGATTCCAACCTACCATTCCGACACGCGCATTTCCAAGTCCCAACACACCGCCAGAATTAGAGCGCTTGGGAGTCATTTACAATCGCTTGACCTATTCGTTGATATTGTTTTTGTTATGGCAGTTGTTTAGTGAACCTACCAATGAATTCCGTAGTTCCGTGTTACAATTACCACCAATACCATTTTTGCAAGGTGCGTTGGGACGAATAAATTTTTGGAAATTACCGTTTTTTCATGCTTATAGCCGAGAAGTTGTCCCACCTCCACGTGATTGGTCTGAGTATACACACGTAACTGGATATTGGTACTTAGATAAACCCGCTAATTTTTCACCCCCACAAGATTTAATTGATTTTCTCGCTGCAGGCTTACCTCCGGTTTACATCGGGTTTGGCAGCATGGTCGGTGAGGCAGCGGAAGCTACCGCAGAAATAGCGCTTGCAGCGTTAGCAAACACTGGACATAGAGGAATTTTTCTCAAGGGTTGGGGTGGAATTCGCAATGGGAACTTGCCGGATAACGTTTTTATCATTGAATCGATACCCCACGACTGGTTATTTCCACAAATGATATGTATCATTCATCATGGCGGTGCGGGAACAACGGCAGCAGCTTTCCGCGCTGGAGTACCTGGAATTGCAATACCATTTTGCTTTGATCAGCCGTTTTGGGGATATCGTGCAGCGAAGTTGGGAGTCAGTCCCAAACCGATTCTTAGCAAAGAATTAACGGTAGATAAGTTGGTATCAGCGATTGAAATAGCAGTGAACGATAAAGCAATGCGACAGCGTGCTTTGGCGTTGAGGGAAAAGATTTGTGCGGAGAATGGTGTTGCGGAGGCAGTGAGGGTTTTTCATCAGTATTTGACGCATACCAATTCAGAAAATCTTGAGGCAAAGAAACAGTGATATTTACTACTCACTCTCTCACTCTCTCACTCTCTCACTCCCTACTGCCAATTTCCCACCAAAACGTAAGATGCCCAGTAATAGGGATGAGGAGGTAAAGCTTTAAGTTCTTCAAATGGTGGCTTTGCCCTAAGCGACTCTATCAACGACAATTGAGCCACCCTGAGGGCATCTGATTTTTTCTCTCCTGGTTTTTTTAAGTCTTGATAAAATTTACCCATCACTTGAGCCGTGGAAGCATCTCCCACAGGCCAAAGAGTCGCGAGAGTACTGCGTGCGCCAGAACGTACAGCAACTCCTGCCAAACCTAAGACAGCACGCTCATCACCAGTGGCAGTTTCGCAAGCACTTAGCACGAGGAGTTCCAAATTTTTTTCTGCTTTTGTTAACAAAGCACTTAACTCATTAATACTTATACTTTTTCCATCTCCTGTAATAATAAAGTTTTTTTCAGGATTAGAACTGAACAATCCATGAGTCGCTAAGTGAACAATAGGAAAATTAAATTTCATCTGGTTTTGGATAGTTTTTGCAGTAAATTCCTTATTCAGGAGTTTCAAAGAAGAAGGAAAAGCTTCTTTAATTTCATTTAATTCTCTAGGCACGTTAGTGAGTGCAGGAAAAATCTCTTCTTGTACTTTAATTTGCTCACTGATTCCAGCTGCTAAAACCTTAAGCTGTTTCTGCTTCAATGGTTTAGAGTTTACAAGTTGCAGACTTGGAACCAAAGCAATGCTATATTTCTCAATTAGATATTGTTGACCATCGTAGAGTGCAGCCATTGGCACTCTCTGCAATTGACCATTGAGTACAAAGACCAAATTTTTGATTTCATGAGCACTTAACTCTGTCTCAAAAGGTTTGATTAACCAGTTATAAAGCTGTCCAAAAATCGGTAAAATCCTCTGACCATTTTCTTTTAACTCTTGTGCATCTGGGTTAGAAGTGGATAAGATATTGCGAGCAGAAGTATTGACAGTGATATTGTCTAAGTTATCATAAAGCCGATCCAGAACGTCATTAACTTCCTGATCACTAATAGGAATTGCGACTTCCTGTAGGGATTTTCCTGGTAACGATAAGATAACTTCTAAACGCTCTTTTAAAATGATGGGATAGATGACAGCCGCTTCGGGATCGATATCATCAATCTGCACTGCGATATCCGTTTCTTGTGAACAGGGGTCTTGAAAAAAGTTGTCTAATTCTGCTAATTGTAGAGACTCAAGAACCCTTCGAGCAAACTCTAAACGACTCTTAGGTTTATTCGCCTCTGCTTTTTCCTGCCTGATGCTGGCATTCGATACGACTAAGGTATTTAATTCGCTTGGACTCAGTTCTGATTTCAAGAGCAAATCCGCGAGTTCAGTATAAACAGGTTTGACCTCTTGGAGAAAATCAAACTGAACATCTCGATTGTTTGCGTTTAAATCGCTGCGCAGAGACTGGAGAGTGTTAAAAGCTGCTGTGTAAGCAGCAATTGCTCCTTTTGTATCTCCCTGTTCTCTTAGTAAAGTTCCTAACTGAGATTGCCAAAGATAACTAATTTCCCGGACATCTTTTGTAACATTTTGTTCTGGGGCTAAAACCAGAGCTTGCCGAGTCAGTTCAATCGCCTGACTTAGCCGCCTCTGTTGATGGTATAATCTGCCTAAATAACCGAAAGCATAAGTTTGTGCTTGTTTGTCTTGTAAGCTAAGAGCTTGTTGCAGCGCTGTGTTCAAAACAGGTTCAGCTTTATCTGTCTGTTTGCTTAGCATTAAACCTTGAGCAAAGTTTATTTGAGCATATATTGCTGCATGATTTGGGGGAAGACTTGCAATACTAGATGAAATCTGAGTTTGCAAAGCTTGTGCATCTTGAGTTAACTTCATCTTTAACTGGGACAAAAAATCTTTTGCCCGTTCGACTAACTGAGATTCGCCAAACTTAGACCAAGAATCTATACGCCGATTCGTTTGCTCTTCCCACCATTTTTGCAGTTCTAGTAAGAGTTTGAAGTGATTGAGGCGTGCTTGAACTTTAGAAATTGGTGAAGCTGATGTGACTGTTGCTGCTTGGATATAGTTATTTATCGCTTGTTGGTAAGGCGCTAAAGCAGCTTCTTGAGATTTGCGGTCTATAATTTCAGTAATCACTTCATAGTCCCAACGGTCTCGTATTTGCTTTCCTAAAGCGCGTTCGGTGTTACCTAAACTCAGCAAAACAGCACTGGACTCTGGTAATTCTTTCAGAACTGACAAACTCAATTGCAAAACTTTTTTGGACTGATTCAACAATCCCTGTCTTCGCAGGACTTCACCAAGACTACGCAAGCCAACAGCTTGAGTAAGTGAAATAGAATTTTGCTGTTGAGAGAGATTTGCCAGGAAGCTATCTATTTGTTTTTGGCTACAGCTTGGGTTGTTAATGGCAAAAGCTTGGAGTAAAGTCTTACAAGCTTTGGGATATAATCCTAAATCTTGAAGGGCTTGGGATTGGTTGATTAGACTCTTAGTTATTCCTTCGCGATCGCCTATCTGCTTATAAGCCGCTGCTGCTTCTTCCCACAACTTAGCTGCTTCATCATATTTTCCGGCATTGTAGAACTGTTGACCTTCGCGTGCTAGTTGCAAGGCACGACTAGAAGAATTGGGAATTTTGTTCGTCGCGTAGCGCGCTTGTTGGGTCTGTTCAGAATTATAATTCTTGAAGGCTGCACGGCTTGTATTCGACCAAGCTGAAATACTCAAGGTGGACACCAGTCCAAACAAAACTAGAAGTATTAAGATAACTATACGACGGTATTTTCTGATAATCATATTCATTCGAGTTAAAAATATTCCAGTTAAAAATTATTCTTTCTTATGGCAGTTTTCAATTGGGTAGAACATGAGTTGGTTGTAGGGGCACAGAGCATTGCTCATACGTCTCAACTTAAGCTGAAAACCTTGTAATGACGTTACATCATGCCCTTATGATTGCCCATAATTTTCGTACAACCCCACCCCGGTTTTGTC
>NZ_QMEA01000166.1 GCF_012912105.1 Brasilonema sp. UFV-L1 | reverse complement strand
CGCAGAACGAGTACCCGTAGAGGATTGCGCGTTTTGTGCAGGTTTTCCCCCGGACTTACGTACAAATGAGACATCATGTGTATGAACGGAATATGGTTGTTCCAGGCTTTTGACAATTAAGTATCTACGCATAAATATTTAGCCATTTTTCATGCACGACTGAAATCACTGTATCCAGTGCTCATACCAAACTGTAATCTAAAGCGTAAAACTGAAATGCCTCAAGTACCTCAGTTTTAAGGATACTGCCAAAATCTAAATTACGTCTTAGAAGGCGGATTGGTATCAGAAGGCCCGCCTTGAAAATAGAGGCTGAAACCACGTAAAATCGTTCCAGGTTGATTTTGAGTAGTGCGGCTCCACAACCAAAACAAACAAAAACCTGGAACAAATAATCATGAGACCATTTCTGTTCGTTAGTGATTTAGATTACACACTTGTAGGTGATGACCAAGCTTTAGAAGAACTGAATGGGGAATTAGATAAACATCGAAAACAATATGGAACAAAGATAGTTTATGCGACAGGGCGTTCGCCAGCATTGTTTAAGCAGTTAGCTGCAGAAAAATCTCTTTTGGTTCCCGATGCGCTAATTAGCTCTGTCGGAACTGAAATATACTTCGGTTCTAATTATGAAACTCCTGATCCAGAATGGTCTATCAGGTTATCAAATGCTTGGAACCGTGATTTGGTAGAGGAAATAGCTGCAAGGTTTGTGGAACTGGTTCCTCAGCAAGCATCTGAACAGCGTCCTTTTAAAGTTAGCTATCTTCTTAAAGAAGAAACTGCAACAGAAGTGTTACCTCAAGTCAAGCATTTACTAGAAAAACAAAATATAAAATTTAATTTAATTTATAGCGGTAGCCAAGACTTGGATATCCTACCTTTTAATGCTAATAAAGGTTTAGCTGTTAAATATTTACAGGAGAAATGGCAATTTACTGCGAATGAAACAGTGGTGTGTGGTGATTCCGGTAACGATATTGCTTTGTTTAGCGTAGGTGAAGAAAGAGGAATTATTGTCGCAAATGCGCGTCCTGAATTACTTCAGTGGTACATGGCAAACAAAACTGACTATCGCTATTTTGCAAAATCTTATTATGCAAATGGTATTATCGAAGGTTTACGCTACCTTAACTTTATTTAACAAGTAGCTTGTAAAGTAAATTGTTTGAATTACTGTTCATCTGTAGCACCTAAAGCGATGAGAGTAGCTTTCTGCGCTTGTGTTAAACCTTGAGCCCCAAAAATTTTCATCCCTTTATAAGGTTTACTGTCGGGTTCTAATGTGTCTAAAGTTTCACCTGTAAAGATATCCCATATCTTGATAGTCTGGTCTTGACTGCTGCTAACTAGAAGACCTCCTTTTGGGCTAAAACTAATAGATTCTATTGCACCTCTGTGTCCTTCTAAAATACGAATACACTCTTTCGTTTTTGTACTCCATAGACGAATCTTTTTATCATGTCCACTGCTTGCTAAGACGACGCACTTATCTACACAAAACGCGCAATCCTTGCCAAACAAGGCTGGATTTTTAGTATGAATCGACAATTACTTCTAATAAACTGCTTGATTTGGTGTTAGCGCAGCGAGACCGGAGGTCTTCCCAGCACGGCGCAGGCGGGTTTCCCACGCCCTGGCGACTGGTGAACCCGAAGGGTTGGGCAAACCCCAGCCGTAGGCGACCTACGGTCCACTTCGTTAACGCTACGAAGAGCGACAAAAATGGACAACCCTTGTATTTTTGCGGCTTTGAGTCAACTAGTTTTACCCAAGTTCTTGGGTCTAGCCGCAAAAATACACCCAAATCTTTCGTCTTACGAGTAGACATTGTTGTCGGGTTGTCCATTTTTGTCTATGGAAAATGAAGCGGCGCATTTCACGATTTATCGTGGAGCGCAGAACGAGTACCCGTAGAGGATTGCGCGTTTTGTGCAGGTTTTCCCCCGGACTTGTAAGATTCCGAATAGGAACCCTGGTTTTATAAATATAAAACAACGCTATGTTTTCGTAATGAAAATCGGCGTATATTGATACTTATTTTTGCATCATTATCAACAAAAACTGTCTCAAACCCTTATTTTCGGGTTGAGAGTGGCTAATATTTGCAATTGGCGTTAAGCGTAGCTCTCCGTAGGAATCGCCACTCGTTATCCAGTCATAGAGAGGCATTGGTATTTTTCGGAGATGTCTATTGTGTTCTGAATACATAATCCCAGCAGATACACCCCGTCCTACTTATGCAAGCCAATGTAAATCATTGACTGCTGCAAAACAACAATACCCAGAGTTAAAGCGGGTTCAATCTCAAGTATTGCAACAAACATTGAAAAGGCTTGAACAAGCTTTCGTGTCAATGTGGGAACGTGATTTTGGATTTCCGCGTTTTAAGAAAGTAGGACAACTACGTTCTTTTGTATTTCCCCAATTAGGGAAAGAATCATTAAAGCGTGGACTTGTTAAACTTCCTGTGATTGGGTGGGTTAAGTTTAGGCAATCTCGTGATATTCCGACTGATGCAGTTGTTAAGCAAGCACGAATTGTCAAACGCTCCTCTGGTTGGTATGCAATGCTAACCCTACAATGGGATGTGTCTGTTCCGCAGCCCATGCCCCACAGTGAAGCGTTAGGCGTGGATGTGGGATTAATGAGTTTTGTTGCTACTTCCAATGGTCTTTGTGTCAAACGTCCTAGGTTTTTTGTAGACCTCCAACGCAAGCTTAAATTGCTGAGGCAAAAAGCGGTGTGGATTTTCCTCCCGCTTTATTGCCGTGCAACAACGAGTCAGTCGCAAAAAAATAGGGTCAAACAATTGGCGCAAAGCGATAGCATTGGTGGCGAAGTTGCATGAACGTATTGCTAACACGAGAAAAGACTTTCACTGGAAAGTAGCACACCAACTTTGCGAGCAAGCCAAAACAATCTTTGTTGAAGATTTAAATTTGGTTGGTTTGTCTAGAGGAATGCTTGGAAAACATTGTTTAGACGCTGGATGGGGTCAATTCTTCCAAATTCTTGAGCAATGCTGTTTCAAGCGTGGTGTCTATTTTCAGAAAGTTGATAGTAAAAAAACAAGTCAAATTTGCCCTAATTGTGGTACAGAAACGGGTAAAAAAGATTTGTCAGAACGTGTTCATGTTTGTGGAAATTGCGGCTACACAACAGATAGAGATGTTGCAGCCGCTCAAGTCGTCCTCAATAGAGGGTGTGCAGCCGTCGGGCAGACGGTCAAGATGCGCGGCTTCGGGTAAATTCATTGGAGTCCCCATGAAGCAAGAATCCCACGGCTTAAAATCAAAACCTTAGGCGTAACCGTGCCGTAGGCAGCGTAGCGATGTTTTGATAGCCGTGGGAGTGTCAACACCAAAAAGTTTATGCTGATTTGGCACCAATCTCATCTTTTTTGAGATTTCATATAACAAGTTGACCAATAACAGGAGTGAGGAAGTGAGGGGTGTGGAAAAATATACTTCCTAGTCTTCTGTTCCTTGTTCCTGCGAAGTTGACGCATTGTCCCCGCCAGGAACAGGGCAGGCTTCCAAGCCCCACGATTCATCATGGGGTAGACAGATCAATAAATAAAGCCTGCCCTGTTCCTGGTACGTGTAAGACCCCCGTGACCAGTTGTGCTAAAACCGAGATTGGATGATTCTAAACAATTTACAGATGCTAATTTTAATATATTCAGAGAAGAAAAAAAAGCATCAGCCTTGAGCTTCTAAAGAAATTTATACAACACCGGAGTTTTCAGGAGTGGTGACTATTTTTCAGTTTTTACATGGCTTAGCTACCAAGCTCAACAATCCTCTCCACAACCTCAAAACTCGGTTAGGACTTGCGATTGAAGGCAAAAAACAAGTGAAAATTCCCCAGTTGCAAGCTCAAGATGAAATTGCCAACTTCTCTAAGTACAACTTTGCAGAAGTTCGTAGCGTTATAGTTCGTAATTGTGCTTTAGCGCTAAAGCGCAACTACAAGCCCTTATTGCGATACGAATTTATGAAATGCAGTACTAAATCTGTGGATCTGCTTATTTCCAGTTTGACACAAGATCTCAAAGCCAGTCACGCTCAATTGCAGCTAGAAATCACCTCCAAGCTGATGGCGCAGGAAATGCTACGACAAAGTGAAGAGAAGTTTCGTCTTTTAGCACAAAACATTCAAGAAGTTTTTTGGCTTCAAGACTTTAAAAGCTCTGAAATTATATATATTAGTCCTGTATACGAGCAAATTTGGCAACGTAGCTGTGAGAGTTTGTATAGCAACCCTAATTCTTGGTTAGAAGCTGTTCATCCAGAGGACAGAAAACGTGTAGTTACCAATATTCAACAAAATATATATAGCTCTTACCATCACGAATATAGAATTAAGCAACCAGGTGGTTCTGTACGTTGGATTTGGGACAGTAGCTTTCCAGTTTACAACAATTGTGGAGAGATTTATCGTCGAGTCAGAATCACCCAAGATATTACCGAACGAAAACAAGCAGAAGAAACACGTTTAGCGTTAGAAAAAGAAAGAGAAATTAATCAACTCAAATCTGAGTTTATTATCATTGCTTCCCACGAATTCCGTACACCGTTGACGACCATTTTGTTATCTTGTGATTTTCTCAAAAATTCTAGTGAACAATTATCTTATGAGAAAAAAGAGCGATATCTAAATAAAATTAAATCAAACGTGAAATATCTCAACGAAATACTAGAAGATGTCTTAATTGTCAGCACATCAGAAGCAGGAAAACTGAAATTTGAACCGACGCCTATAGATTTGAGCAGCTTTTGCTTAGATTTAATCGAACAGCTACAGATGAGTGCTGGTGAAAAGTATCATCTTAACTTTGTTGAGCAGTGCGATTACAGTTCTCAAAGAAAAGAGTTTCTTTGGTTAGATGAAAAACTACTTAGACATATACTCACAAATTTACTTTCAAATGCTATTAAATATTCTCCCCAAGGTGGTACGATTCAATTTCAACTGATTTGTGACCAGAAAAGTGTGATTTTCCGCATTCAAGATGAAGGGATTGGTATTCCAGAAAAAGACTTACCTAAACTATTTACCTCATTTTTTAGAAGTTGTAACACAGGGAATATTCCTGGAACTGGTCTAGGATTAACCATTGTCAAAAATGCAGTTGAATTGCATGGAGGACAAATTACTGTAGAAAGTCAATTAGATGTGGGTACAATATTTACTGTGATACTACCACTTAATAACAAATTTGCAGTGGAGAAAACTATCATAAATATGAAAACTAATTAGTATTTAGAACAGAATAAAGTCTTGCGTTAGATGCTTTAGTTAGGCTGCTTCAGGTTACTGCTGAGACAGTACTTGGAGGCTCCGCAGGTGAGGTGATTGATCTCTAACTGCTCACGTATCATCACGATTTGACTCCCATTGCGTCGTCTTCTGTGCCAAGCTGAGAAATGCTCTTATTACTGGAGAGGAATCATGCTGCCGCCAAGCAAGATAAAGTCCGGTCTTAGGTGTCTGCTCTTGTAAAGGTCTGTAAATGACTCCGCTTCTGTGGAAATTTTGCAAGGAGGCGGGAACGAAAGCGATGCCCAGTCCTGCTGCAACCAAGCCGATGATAGTTTGCATCTGAACTGCCTCCTGAGCAACTTTCGGACGAAATCCAGCTTGTTGACAAATGTTAATAATCTGCTCGTAAAAGATGGGTCCCATTTTGGCAGGAAATAGGATAAATGATTCCGAAGCCAAAGTAGAGAGAGACACTTTGGTCTGGGCAGAGAACGGATGGGTTTCTGGCAACGCCAATACCAATGATTCTTGCAAAATGCATTCTGTACTCAAACCTGGCTCGATGATGGCAGAACGAACAATGCCGACATCAACCTGTTTGTGATGCAGGGCTTGAATTTGCTCTTGCGTCGTCAGTTCATGCAATCGCAGTTCTACAGCCGGAAACTGTTCTCGAAAGACACTTAAAATATCTGGCAGTACGGTATACGTTGCAGATCCGACAAACCCAATCGCCAACCGTCCAACCTCACCCCGCCCTATCCGTTGTGTCGCTTCGATCGCCTGTTCGAGTTGCGCTAACACCAGATAGGAGCGCTCTAAAAACACTTTGCCTGCTTCAGTAAGCTGCACTTGCCGCTTCGTTCTCTCAAACAGCTTGACTCCTAGTTCATCTTCCAAACCGCGAATCTGCTGACTGAGCGGGGGTTGGGAAATGTGCAACCGCTGGGCTGCTCGACTAAAATGCAGCTCCTCAGCCACGGCGATGAAGTAGTGCAGGTGCCGTAGTTCTATCACAATTTATATCTCTAACCTATTAATCTTAGTCAAATATATATTGGACAGTCACATGAGTGTCTCCTATCGTAAGAGATATGAGGCGCGTCTCATCATTTTTGGATTGGAGAAAGCAAATGAACAATGAACACAGCGTATGGCGAATTTCGTTGGCTCACAAAATTGCTCCTGCTTTCACTGCTCATCCCAAAGTGGAAGCATGTTTTGTGTTTGGTTCAGCAGTATTAGGGATTTCAGACCAGTATTCAGACCTTGAATTGGCGTTTATCTGGTCACAACTGCCGTCTGCTGAAGAATTACGAGCCACAGCCCAAAGTATTGGTGTCACAGGGTGGGAAATTGAGCCGTATGGGGAAGCGAAACAGGGGTGGTTGGAGCAGTTTTATCTGTCTGGTATGAAAGTCGAAGCGGATCATTGGGCGCGAGATACAATCGACAATATCGTGATTGATGTTGTTGAGCGTTACGATGTGTCGCAAAACGGGCTTGTGTTTGAGAAGCAAGCGATCGCATTTCATCTTCAACGCGCAGTGGTTCTTCAGGGCGAAGACATCATCAAACAGTGGCAAACTCAGCTTTCCCCTTATCCTGAAGAACTTGCAGTTGCGATGGTTCAAAAGCATCTGAATTTCCGCCCGTTTGATGGTCAACACATCTTGACCGAGCGCCTTGAGATCCCGATGCTATATGAGAACAAGTGCGCCATTGTGCGACGGCTGCTCAACATACTGTTCGGGCTGAACCGCATTTATCACCCCGGCTTCAAGTGGACACGCTACTGGGCTGAAGAAATGAGCATCAAACCGTCTAGTTTTTTCAATCGACTAGAGCGTGTTTTTCAAGCTGAAGCTGTAAGCGGAATTCATGAGCTACGCCAACTTGTTGAGGAAGTTCTCGCTCTTGTGGAAAGGACATTACCACAAGTTGATCTCAAGCAGCAGCGCGAGATATTCGATCGCATTTACCCCAGGTGGAAGTTACCCGTTGATGACTGAACTTACAGCCATTCTCGTTTGCCTGAGCCACGCATCTACTCATCCACACACCACTGTGGTTGATTCATCTGAAAATCGCTGTAACTGCTTTCAATAAACAGGCTAACAATCGCAATGCACCGGAACAAAGTCAAGCGATCGCTAAGTTGCATAGAGTGTTTGTGTCCGGTGATTGGAACCGTTCGGCGTCTCTCGCTGGCGGAACAAGCTAAATACGCCAAGTAGAGGATTATCCATGATGCACATCAAGACATTTCTGCTTGTTACTACTCTAGCTATGGTATTCACTATCATGAGCACCACTGCCGGACTCTCACAAACCTCCAGCAAAGGGGTCACGACAGCCGATGTCATCCACCAACTGCGTATCTACGAGATCTTCGATGGTAATAAAAAGGCGTTCCACGAACGATTCTCCGATCATGCGATGCGCATCATGGCGCGATACGGCTTCAAGATTGTGGCGACCTGGGAATCTCGGCACCATAACCGCACGGAGTTGGTCTATCTGCTCGAATGGCCTGACACGGGAACGATGGAGGAGCGGTGGGCGAAGTTCATGTCCGATCAAGAGTGGGCCCAGATCAAGAAGGCGACGGCTGAGGCGCATGGTTTGCTCGTCGGCGACATCGAGGATCGGACATTAGAGTTGACAGATTACTCGCCAGGCAGACGGCTGGCGAACTAAAATTCAGAATTTAAGTCAGGAGAAAGTTAAGTGATTATATTTAACGATAAAGTAGCGATTATTACTGGCAGTGGACGCGGTTTAGGAGCAGCCTATGCTCGTTTGTTGGCAGAAAGAGGGGCGCGAGTTGTCATCCACGATGCAGGCGTTAACAAAGAAGGGACTGGTTTCGATCCCAATGTGGCGGCTGATGTCGCCCATAAAATTTGCGAAGCTGGTGGAGTTGCGATCGCCAGCGATGTACTCCTGGATAGCCGAGACAACTGCCGCAGCCTGGTAGAAATGACGCTAGAAAAGTTTGATCGCCTCGACATTTTGATCCACAATGCGGGATGGGTTGCTTATCAGTCAATCCAAGACCTGACCCCTGAGTTTCTCCAACGCGCCATCAACATTAATTTAGAGGCACCAACATGGCTGGCTCAAGCTGCCTTTCCGATAATGAAGCGACAAAACTACGGACGGATTGTGCTGACGACTTCGGATAGAGCTATTTATCAGCAATATGCACTCACTGGTCTCGCCCCTTATGCTATGGGAAAAATGGCACAGATAGGTCTGATGAATGTGCTCGCGGTTGAAGGCAAAGAGCATGGAATTCTCGTGAATGCGATTTCACCGGTAGCCAAAACGCGGATGTGGAACGTACAAGATGAGCCAGAGGATTTGCGACCCGATCAAGTAGCCCCCGGAGTGTTATATCTCGCTTCTGGTGAATGCCGAGAGTCTGGATTTATATTAAGGGCAAGCAATGGTCAATTCACAGCCGTGCGCTGGATCGAGCGAGACAACGTGGACTATCCATTAAACCTTGCCGCTGTTGAAAGTTCTACTGCGGAGGATTTGGCTACTCGCTGGCAGGAGATTGCTGCGGATGTTGCGTTTTAAGGACTGGGCTTGTACTTCTTTGATGGTCTTTCGGGAAACAATCGAGATTATTGGTGGCAGCGTAGTTGAAACGATGTGGGTAACCTATTCACTCATCTCAAAAACCCGGTTTTTTTTCGTTGAAAAGACTGATTTTGAGTTGAGTTAACGATGAAGTTACGGGGTTTTTAGCCCCACAAACTGTCTTTAATTTTGAATTGTTAATGGGAGTTTCCGGATGACTTTCAAACATCAATGAGTGATGAGTAGGACAACAAGTCTGTTTACTCATCACTCATGATTTTTCACAGTCTGATAAGAACTATAAAAAACTATTTCCCAAAGCCTTTACCACGACTCGTAGACGGCAAACAAACGCAGTTTTCAAGCTGTTGTAGTAAAGTCTCACGATCTAGATTTTGACCAATCAGCACTAATTGATTTTTCTTCTCACCTTTCCACTCATCATCATCTAAAGTAAAACGTTTACCGCAAAGATGGAAAATATGACGTTGAGGGCTTTCGTCAAACCACATTATCCCTTTTGCTCGGAAGATTGTTTCAGGTAGCTGATTATCTAGGAAATATTGAAATTTTCTAATGGCAAAAGGTTTGTCACTCTGGAAAGATACGGAAGTGAAACCATCATTTTCTAAATGATTGGAGTGATGATGGTGATGTTCATGATCATGATCATGATGATGCTCATGGTGATGGTCATGAGTACATTGAGAATGGTCATGATCGTGTTCATGATCATGGTTATGATGGTCATGATCATGGTCATGACTATGCGAACTCGCAGCATCAGCAAAATACTTATCTGACTCAAACAAGCCGACACTCAGAATTAAGGGTAATGGTACTTGTGCTTTTGTGGTACGGAGAATTCTCGCTCCTTCTTTAACTTCCCGAAGTTTTGCTTCGAGTTTTTCTAATTCGCTTTGAGAAACTAAATCCGTCTTATTCAGCAAAATCACATCACCATAGGCAATTTGGCTGTAAGCTGCTTGAGAATTGAATAAATCCAGACTGTAATTCGCTGCGTCTACAACCGTAATAATTGAATCCAAACGGGTTAAGTCACGTAACTCGGTACCAAGAAATGTCAAAGCAACTGGTAGCGGATCTGCTAATCCAGTTGTTTCCACAACGAGATAATCTATCTTGTCTTGGCGTTCTAGAACTTTGTAAACGGCATCTACTAAGTCACTATTAATTGTGCAGCAGATACAACCATTGCTTAACTCCACCATATTATCGTCATTACTGGTGGAGACAATTAACTCGTTATCGATGCCAATTTCGCCAAACTCGTTTACTAAAACAGCAGTTTTCAGTCCCTGCTGATTGGTCAGGATATGATTGAGTAAAGTCGTCTTACCGCTACCGAGGAAGCCAGTAATAATTGTTACTGGTAGTCCTTTTTTTGGTGCATCAATTGATTGAGATTCGGAACTAACTGTTTGCATAGCGATGCTGTGAAAAACTCAAAATAGTCAAAATAAAGAATGTAGCGCACAGAGGACAGAAAACACTAGCATAAGGTAGCTGGTTTTTCATTCCAGTTATTCTCCCCTATTATTACGTATCTCTATTTCAGCAGTATCACGCTTGTTATGACCCTAACTATTTACAATACACTTACTCGCCGCCAAGAATCCTTTGAAACCGTTGAACCTGGAAAGGTTAAGATGTATTGCTGTGGCGTGACAGTGTATGATTATTGTCATTTGGGTCATGCCCGTTCCTATATCGTCTGGGATACGATACGTCGTTATCTCCAATGGCGCGGCTACCAAGTGCATTATACTCAGAATTTTACTGATATTGACGACAAGATTCTTAAGCGTGCCAGAGAACAAGGCTCCACAATGGAGGCGGTGGCAAATCGCTTTATTGAGGCATATTTTGAAGATATCCGCCGCTTAAATGTCATGGATGCTGATGAGTATCCCTGTGTGACGGAAAATATTCCTGCCATCATTAAAATGATTAAAACTTTGGAAGAAAAAGATTACGCTTACGCTGTCAGTGGTGATGTTTACTACAGAGTGGAACGTTTTCCTGCATATGGTAAGCTTTCTGGACAAGAACTGGAACAAAAGCAGGCGGGTGCAGGCGGGAGAGTAGATCCTGAAGATCCAGAAGGAAAAAAACAACATCCCTTTGACTTTGCTCTTTGGAAAGCCGCAAAACCAGGAGAACCAGCCTGGGACTCGCCCTGGGGAAAAGGTCGTCCGGGGTGGCATATTGAATGTTCAGCGATGATAAGAGAAAGACTGGGTAAAACTATTGATATTCATGGTGGAGGAAGAGATTTAATATCTCCTCACCACGAAAATGAAATTGCTCAGTCGGAAGCTGCAACGAATCAACCACTCGCTCGTTACTGGATGCATAACGGTATGGTGATGGTGGATGGTGCAAAAATGTCTAAGTCTTTGGGTAATTTTATCACGATTCGCGAGTTGTTGGATGGAGTGGAAGCGCAAAGTCGTGCTCCTGTAGATCCGATGGTTGTGCGCTTGTTTGTGTTGCAAGCCCATTATCGCAAACCGCTTGATTTTACGGAGCAGGCGATCGCCACAGCTTCCGCACAGTGGAAAACCCTTAAAGAAGGTTTACTATTCGGCTATGTACATGGTGAAAAACTTTCTTTTACTAATGATGGTCATCAGCTAAATAAAAACCTCATTCAAGAGTTTGAAGCGTCGGGAGATGATGATTTCAATTTCTCCAAAAGTTTAGCAGTGCTGTTTGAATTAGGCAAAAAGTTACAACGCGAGGGAAACCTTCTCGTGCATGAGGGAAAAACAGAAACTTCATCAATAGAATTACAAAAACAGTGGTACACATTAGTTACACTCGCTCAAGTTCTTGGAATAGAAGCCAAGCTAGAAGTGGAAACACCTCAAACTAGCAGTATTAGCGATGCGGAAATTGAAGCACTGATTCAGAAAAGACACCAAGCTCGCAAAGCAAAGAATTTTGCCGAAGGCGATCGCATTCGTGATGAGCTACAAGCACAAGGTATTACCCTAATTGATAGCCGCGAAGGTACTAAATGGCACCGCAACTAAGAATTCAAAATTCAAAATGGACTGCGTCCCGCTGCGCTAACAAAATTCAAAATGAATGAGACAAAATGCAAAATGAGTAGTGAGCATAAAGCAATTACTGATAGAACGTTTGAGTTTGCTGTCCGCATTGTTAAACTTTGCCAGGTACTAAATGAAAATTCGGGAGTAGCTCAAACACTTTCTAAACAGTTGATAAAGTCTGGAACGTCAATTGGGGCAAATGTTGAAGAATCGCAATCGGCACAGAGTACAGCCGATTTTATTAACAAACTAGAAATTGCTCTGAAAGAGGCGAAAGAAACAAGATACTGGCTTCGACTCCTGATTGCTACGGAATTGATGCCAGAAAGCCGCTTAGTATCTATTATAGGAGAAATTAACGAAATAATTAGGATAATAGCTGCTATCGTCGTCAAAACCAAACAAAATCATCAAAAATAATTTCTTCAATTTTGAACTTTGAATTTTGAATTTTGAATTGTTATGTGGTCAGAACTTACAAAAGCGATCGCTCAAATAAATATATCCGCTGATTGGCTTGGTATAAGAGTCGTCAAAGAAACATCATCTACTTGTCATGTCCGTGACGGTATACCCCAAAGTAACGGTAAATTCTCTACGATGGGGTTCATGCTCGAAGTTATGGTCAATGGCTGTATAGGATATGCAGCGACTAATTCGCTCGCGATGCAAGACTTGCAAGCCGCTGCTCAAAAAGCATATACACAAGCACTTGCAGCTAGTGAGTGGTGGATACATCCGTTTAAAGCCGAGAGTGAGCGCCCTAAAGTTGTTGGTCAATATATCTCGCCGTTTCTTAAACCTTTTGATGCTTTGAGTCCAGGGGAAATTAACGATTTACTTGTCCGTGTTTGCCATACGCTAAGAGTTTCTGACCAAATTGTACAAACTCTAGCTAACACGACAACAAGCGAGAGAGAGACTTGGTTTGTCAGTAGCAATGGCTCGGAAGTGTATCAAAAATTTATGTTTTTTGCGACACATTATGGAGCAACAGCACAAGACGGTGCAATTGTCCAGCAACGCACTCACAACGGTTTGCAAGCGAACTGTTACCAAGGTGGACTAGAACTTTTCCAAGAAGATAACTTGTGGCTTCAGGTGCTCTCAGTTGGTGAACAAGCAGTAGAACTGTTAACAGCAGAAGAATGTCCAACGACTCGCACTGCATTAGTCTTAGCTCCAGACCAAATGATGCTGCAAATTCACGAAAGTGTTGGACATCCTGTAGAAATTGACCGAATTTTGGGCGATGAGCGCAATTACGCTGGAGGTAGCTTTGTCAATCAGAGTGATTTCGGCACTTTGGTGTATGGTTCTCCTCTAATGAACATAACTTTTGATCCCACTGTACTTGGTGAATTTGCCAGCTATGGCTTTGATGATACAGGTGCTGTGGCAACGCGAGAGTATTTAATCAAAGAAGGCGTTCTCCAGCGAGGTTTAGGCAGTTTAGAAAGCCAAGCAAGAGCAAGTGTACCAGGAGTCGCTTGTGCTCGTGCTTCTTCTTGGAATCGACCAGCAATTGACCGTATGGCAAACTTGAATTTAGAACCAGGAGAAAGTTCTTTTGAAGAAGTCATTGCTGGTATCGAACACGGAGTCTACATGGAATCCAATCGTTCTTGGTCAATTGATGACCGTCGATATAAATTTCAATTTGGTTGCGAGTACGCTAAATTGATTGAAAACGGCAAACTCACCAAAACCCTCCGCAATCCCAACTATCGAGCCACAACTCCAGAGTTTTGGCACAGCCTAGTCAAAGTCGGAAACTCCTCTACTTGGGAAATGTACGGCACTCCTTATTGTGGCAAAGGAGAACCAAACCAAGCAATTTGGGTAGGTCACGGTTCACCCATTTGTGTATTTGCGAACGTGGAAGTCTTTGGTGGCGGCTAAAAATTCGCTGCCTACGGCACGCTACGCTAACATTCACGCATTCGCCCATTC
>NZ_QMEA01000165.1 GCF_012912105.1 Brasilonema sp. UFV-L1 | reverse complement strand
GCAAAGGACGCATTAGCGTAGCGTGCCCGCAGGGCATAGAGCACGAAGTTAAGAGGGTTTAAAAGGGTTTTTGCGTAAGTCCTATTTTGAATTGATTTATCCCATACACAAAATTTGGTTAACAATTCTTTATCATGAAAAAAATGATCAAACAGTGTGTCACTTAATTTACCAATGCTCACTCGGATTAAAGATTTAGCAACAACACTCTCACCGCGCTTACTTGAAATTCGCCGTCACATCCACTCTCACCCAGAACTCAGTGGTCAAGAATACCAAACATCTGCTTTTGTTTCTGGTGTTTTATCTTCTAGTGGTCTTCACGTACAAGAGGGAGTAGGGAAAACTGGCGTTATTGGGGAACTGCAAGGGACTGGCAAAGATAAGCGTTTATTGGCTATTCGCACTGATATGGATGCGTTGCCAATTATAGAACGGACTTGTCTAGAGTTCACCTCTCGCTCACAAGGTATTATGCATGCCTGTGGTCATGATGTCCACACAACAGTCGGCTTAGGAACGGCAATGATTCTGTCTCAAATAGCAGACGAGTTACCAGGTGGAATACGGTTTTTATTTCAGCCAGCAGAAGAAATCGCCCAAGGCGCTAGTTGGATGGTGAATGATGGCGCAATGGACAAGGTTTCAAATATACTTGGTCTTCATGTTTTCCCGTCCATACCTGCAGGTTCCATTGGTGTACGTTACGGTGCATTGACAGCAGCTACTGATACTTTAGAGATTATCATTATCGGTGAATCGGGACATGGCGCTCGTCCTCATGAGGCGATAGATGCTATTTGGATTGCTTCGCAAGTCATCACTACTTTGCAACAAGCAATTAGCCGGACGCATAATCCTTTACGTCCTGTCGTGTTAAGCATAGGGCAAATTAACGGTGGTAGAGCGCCGAATATAATTGCTGATAAAGTGGAGTTGTTGGGAACAGTCCGTTCTCTTCATCCTGAAACCCGTGCTAATCTCCCAAATTGGATTGAAAAAATTGTCGCTAATATTTGTAATTCCTACGGCGCAAAATATCAGGTTAATTATCGCCAAGGCGTACCTAGCGTACAAAACGATTATTTCCTCACGCAGTTGACGCAATCAGCAGCAGAGGAAGCATGGGGTAGCGATCGCGTTCAAGTGTTACCTGAACCTTCTCTGGGTGCTGAAGATTTTTCTGTATATTTAGAGCATGCTCCTGGTAGTATGTTTCGTTTAGGTGTAGGCTTCAAAGATAGAATCCTGAATTACCCATTGCACCATCCCCTCTTTGATGTTGATGAATCTGCCATTATTACTGGAGTTGTTACGCTGGCATATACAGCTTACAAATACTGGCATCACAATTGTTAAACTCAAGCACTTAAATAAAAACTCCCATCACTCGGTGTTGGGAGTTGCTACTTTTGCGATACTAATCGCTAGACGCAAATTTTTGCGTCTAGTGCTTGTATAAACTACTTAGCGCCGACGACGCCCGATTTCTTTTGAATCTCAGTCTTAGCAGCTTTGAATTCTGTAGCCAGTTGCTCGCTTTGCTCACTGCTCAAGTTGTTACGAATAGCAGCAAACATGGAGCTTTCTTCTTGACGAATGTGGTCACCAACAGCGTCCATAAGCTGTTTGATTTTACCTTTGAATTGCTCCATGTTAGAGGGGTTAAGACCCTTAATTTGCTCTAACATCTTCTTCATTTCAGCTTGTTCGTCATACAGTTCTTGAGTATCGTTCTGACCGTAGAAAGGACGTACTCTGGGGTAAACGACTTGCTCTTCAGCTTCAGCGTGAGCACTCAGATCCTTGTAGATTTGACCAAAGAACTCTTGAATCTTTTGTGGATCATTGCTTGCCAAAAGTTCAGTAAATAGGGTGTTAACCTTACCGTGATCCAAGCGAATAACATCCTGGATATTCATATCTTTCTTGTCGGTGGTTTGGGTAACAGCGCTACCAAAGACGCCGCTGACTGCAGCCATAGCATCTTGAACACGTGCCCAAATACCTTGGTCAGCATCTTGTCCAGTCAGTTCACGAACACCCAAAATTTCCAGAACACCTTTGAGTTGTTCTTGGTGAGCGCGGTTTTCAAAGTTAATTGTATTCAAAGGTCCGATAGCTAGCATGACGTCAGCACCAACTTTTTGTGCTGCTTTATGAACGGTTAAACCAGTCATGACTTGTTGGTGCTTCAGCAATTCATGCTGAAAGACTTTGTCGTATAGGCTTAATTTAGAGCCTTGCTGCAATTCACGAACCTTTTTAATCATTTCCGTAATGGTTTTTTCTGGCTCGGCTTGAATGCCATACTGACCGATTACAGTTTCTAGAACGCCCAGATTTTTTCTGTCATCTTCAAGGAAGTTCCGGAGGCGATCAGCAATTTCTTGGTCACTGACTTGTTTGATAAGCTGTTCTTCATTTTCAATAATTAACTGTTGAAGTGCTTTCAGTTCTGCCAGTTTAATCGCAATAGCAGAACGCTTTGTATCATCTAGTGTTGCAACCATTTTCTGGTTCCCCTCGGATTAAGTTTTTAACGTCATTTCCAATCTCAAAGTGACATAGCCATCATCATGGTTCCATCTTTCTTTTGATTGATAGCTTAGAAACTCTGGATAGAAAAAAAAGAATAAAACTTAACAATAACTAATCTCTTCTTTTAGATAGATAGCTGCTATACCTATGCTCACTCGTCAGATAGATAAATTTTTGATGCCAATTTTCTAGATTGACGCAAGGATACTCAAACAGGAGATAAAGCCATAATGCCCGATAGTCCTGGACTAGGAGAACAGGCATTGAATAAAGCCGCAGAAATAGGGTTATCTAGCCAGTTAGATCAAGTAGAGAATTTGAATGTAGATGTCAAAACAGACCCTCTGAAATTGGTTCAAGGCGAGGTCGATGCAGTCTCAATTGAAGGCGAAGGATTGGTCATGCAAAAAGACCTCCGCGTGGAGGAGTTGAAAATGCAAACGGGTAGTGTTGCTATTAATCCTTTAAGTGCTGCTTTTGGTAAAATTGAACTTACAAAACCTACTAAAGGCAGTACGCGAGTTGTTTTAACTGAAGACGATATCAACCGTGCTTTCAACTCGGAATATATCCGTTCACAATTGCAAACCCACAAAATTGATGTCAACGGGCAATTAATGACGATTATTCCTCAACACATCGATTTTCATTTACCTGGTAATAGTAAAGTCGCATTAAGCGCTTCTATTCTATTAAGAGAAACTGGTGAGACTCAGCAAATCGCTTTTTCAGCAGTGCCGAAGGTAAGTGCTAATGGACAAACAGTTTCTCTAGAAAATGTTGAGTACGGTGATACACAAGAAATATCACCAGATTTAACAAAAGCTTTGATAGATGCAACCAGCGAAATTTTGAATCTAAGTAACTTCAATTTAGAAGGAATGACGCTACGAGTGAAACAACTCGAAGTGGAAACAGGCAAACTGATAATGCAAGCTGAAGCTTACGTCGAGCAAATTCCCTCAGCATAAAATTTAGGATACTGTTAGGATACTGAAAATTATGGAAACTACAGAGAGAACTTCGACACCGTTCCCAAATCTTCCACCAGTTATTGAAAGTGATGATAGAGAGTATCATGATACTGGTGTACCTAGCACAGTTGCGATCGCAGGGCATCCTTTACACCCCCTAAGCGTCATCTTTCCCATCGCTTTTTTAGCCGCCGCCTTGGGTAGCGACTTCGGTTACTGGTTAACTCGTGATTTCTTTTGGGCAAGGGCTTCGTTGTGGTTAATCGGACTCGGATTGCTTGGAGGCGTGGTAGCAGCACTCATCGGCATAAGCGACTTTTTACAAATTGAACGAGTTCGCAAGCGTTCCGCTGGCTGGGTACACCTAACTCTTAACGTGGCTATCCTAGTCTTGACACTCATCAACTTCATCTTGCGTTTGGGCAACCCCGCATCAGCAATATTACCTTGGGGACTCATACTCTCACTCATTGTCGGTACGCTAACTAGTGCTTCTGGCTGGTTCGGTGCTGAACTCTCGTATCGCCACAAGATTGGTGTCGTGGGTGCTGGTAGCAGAAGATATCCGTGATGAGATTTTAGATTGAGTCAGCAAGCTTTAGTGCAAGAGCTAAAATCTTCATTAGTCTCTCATTCCCAGACAATGCTATCAAAACCAACTCAAAGCTTTTCTACCATCCCCTCTGTGCTCATCGTTGTAGCGATGGGCTTTTTCTTTAAGTACTATACTGGTCCTGCTCATGAATGGTTTAATGATTATGGAGCAGCTGTCTTTTACGAAATATTCTGGTGTTTGCTTGCATTTTTGTTATTTAAAAATCGGGCAGCAATCCGGCGAATTCCTTTATTGGTATTTATCATTACCTGTATTCTGGAATTTTTGCAATTGTGGCACCCACCTTTCTTAGAGGAGTTTCGCACGACATTGATTGGTAAATGGTTAATTGGTAGTACCTTTTCTTGGTGGGATTTTCCTCATTATGTATTGGGCTGTGTTTTAGGTTGGTTGTGGTTACATCACTTATATAGTAAAGGTTATGCAGAAAAAAGTTAAAGTGAAACCTAATTCAAAAATCCAAAAGATTGAAGAAGAAGCGGATGGTAGTCTTTCTGTACATCTGAAATCTCCTCCTGTAGATGGCAAGGCTAATACAGAGTTAATGAAGTTGCTAGCGGAAAAATTTGATGTACCAAAATCGTATATCAGAATTAAGTCTGGTTTATCTTCTCGGCAAAAGCTGATTGAAATTGATACAGATTAAAACAGTACACAGTACACAAGTCAGGAGCGGAGCAAGGAAAGCGCAGCCTCCGGTCAGGAGTCGTGACGTCAGTCGTCAGAAGTCGGAATTCTTTATTTCTTCCTTGGTGAATACTGTATTCAGCAATTCTGCATTCTTCTTCAAACTGGTAACTGATAACTGGTAACTGATAACTGATAACTGATAACTGATAACTGATAACTGATAACTGATTAGCTTGTCTTGGGAATTGATTTAGAATTCTTTTTCTGACGATGAATATATTTCCTGTCCTAATCTAAATTCATAATTTTCTTTTAAGGTAAAGAGCTTGCCCGTCTAAAACTAAAATATTAAACGGACAAGACTTCAAATTTAAGCAAATACACAAGACATGAATTTTGTGAACAGTATGACTAAGGGTTTAACTCTTCCGTAATACTAATATACGCAGGCTGTGCCTTTACTCTTTCTATCCAAGCTTGAATCGCAGGAAATCCTGTCAAATCAAATCCACCTTCATCAGCTACATGAGTGTAAGCAAACAAGCCAATATCGGCAACGCTATAACGCTCTCCTACTAAAAAAGCACGATTGGATAAGTGCTTTTCCATTATTCTAAGAGCTGCATAACCAGGTTCACGTTTTTGCTCTATGGCTTCATGATATTCCTGAGCTTTACCTAGAATAGAAATCCAAAATCTCGATGTAGCTATGTAAGGCTCATGGCTGTACTGTTCAAAGAATAACCATTGCAGTACTTGCGCTCGTAAAAAGCGGTCATATGGTAAAAATTCTGTGCCTTCACTCAGGTAGATCATAATCGCATTTGATTCTGCGAGATACTGACCTGGTTCAACTTCCAAAACAGGAATTTTCCCGTTTGGATTTTTACTTAAAAATTCTGGCGTTCGAGATTCACCTTTGGTGATGCTAACCTCTACTCTCTCAAATGGCATACCAATTTGCGTCAATAAAAGACGAATCTTGTAGCCATTGCCTGAGGGTAAAAAATCATACAAACGCAGGGTTTTCATGCCAAAAAATGAGATGAAATGGTTAATTAATCATGCAGTAAAAATACAGCATCTTATCGAAAAATACAAATATATATGATAAGATTGTTATGATACATAGCATTGTAGTACAAGATAGAATTTCTCTCAAAAATAAATAATAAAAGTAATATTTGTTGCATGACATTGAATGTTTAATTTTAATTAGTGGTCGGGGGAAAAAGATGTGTGGAAGATTTACTTTGATCCAAACAGCAGAAGCGTTATACCAAATCTTCCATGTAGAGAAGATTCCCGATTTAGAACCGCAATATAACATTGCTCCTACGCAAATGATCGGGGCAGTCTTGTATAATCAAGCAAGCGAGCAACGTGAGTTTCAAAAGTTACGTTGGGGGTTAATTCCTTCTTGGTCAAAAGAGGCAAGAATAGGAATGAAGCTGATCAACGCCAGGGCAGAAACAGTAGCAGAAAAACCAGCTTTCCGCTCTGCATTTAAGTACCGTCGTTGTTTGGTATTAGCAGACGGCTTTTACGAGTGGCAGCTTCAAAACGCTCAAAGAAAGCCGTATTATTTTCGTCTTCAAGAAGAAAAAGTTTTTGGCTTTGCAGGATTATGGGAGCAATGGAAATCATCCGAAGATGATGAAATAACATCGTGTACAATTTTGACCACGCAGGCAAACGAATTAGTCCAGCCGGTTCATGAGCGTATGCCAGTTATTCTTCAAGAGCAGGATTACGATGTTTGGTTAAATCCAGAAGTGCAAACACCCCAATTGCTGCAGCATTTATTGCACCCTTACCCATCCGAGGCGATGACTGCTTACCCAGTCAGCAAAATCGTCAACAGTCCTAAGCACAATATTCCAGATTGTATTAAGCCTTTGTAACTCTTGATGAGGTTATTAACTAGTTATTATTTTGCTAATTATTGGTCACAAATGCTAGAATTTACTAATGGATTTAAAACCATTAAAAAGTAACAAATGTCGGGAGAAAAGCCCTTTTAGTAAACCATCCTCTGTAAATCAAGTTGGTCACTGCGTTAAAAAAGCAACAAACATTTGTTATGCGATCATGAAGCACGAGAAACAAGTGCCTGATTAAGATAAAGTGCGCGAGGTATTCCTTGTGCATTGGTTGATACGCCTTGGTTCGAGTTAAATCAACTTACAGCACATTGCAAGTAAATGAAGTACAGTACTGAGGTCTAAAAGGCAGACAGAAAGACCTTTTTGCTTCTGAACGCCAGGTGCTTTATGCCGGGGGACCCCTTCGGGTTCGCCAGTTGCCTGTTGTCGGGAAACCCTCCCGCAGCACTGGTCTCACCGTCCACCGCACTGGCTCCTCCTGACTCCTGACTCCTGAATTCTGCTGTATGTATTTGTTAACATTTGTTAGCAAAAAAGTATCGGTACTAATCAGTTACAACTAATCAGTTACATTAGCTTTTAGTGAGCGCAAAGAGCGTTCGTGAAGCACCCAGTCATCGTCATGATTGCGGCAAACCTATCACATAAGCCGTTATGCCAAGAACCCAGAAAAACGACAACTTTGTTGACAAAAGCTTTACAGTCATGGCAGATCTGATCCTCAAGATTCTGCCAACTAATAAAAAAGCCAAAGAAGCCTTTGTTTATTACCGAGATGGGATGTCAGCACAGTCAGAAGGAGAATACGCTGAAGCCTTGGAAAACTACAGAGAGGCTTTAGAACTGGAGGAAGACACCAACGATCGCAGCTACATTTTGTACAATATGGGGCTGATCTATGCCAGCAACGGCGAACATGAAAAAGCACTAGAGTTGTATCATCAGGCACTCGAATGTAATCCACGCCTACCCCAAGCTTTAAACAACATCGCTGTCATTTACCACTATCAAGGGGAAAAGGCAAAAGAAGCAGGAGACGAAGATGGAGGAGAAGCACTGTTTGATAGAGCTGCTGATTACTGGATTAGAGCTATTCGCCAAGCTCCCAATAACTACATTGAAGCTCAAAACTGGTTAAAAACCACTGGACGCTCCCAAATTGACGTATTCTTTTAACAGTTATCAGTTATCAGTTATCACTGAGCTAGTGCTCAAAGGAAGGGGTTTCCCTCCTTCAGTACTGGACTCACTGATGACTAACAACAAAAAAACTAACTATGATTGACCGTGAACAAGTTCGTAAAGTAGCTCATCTTGCGCGTTTAGAGTTGACTCCTGAAGAAGAAGAGAAATTCACAACTCAGTTGGGAAGTATTCTTGACTATTTTGAACAACTGAGTGAATTAGATGTCAAGAATGTGCCACCAACATTACGAGCAATTGATGTGAAGAATGTGACACGAGCAGACGATTTACAACCTTATCCTAACCGGGAAGAGATTGTTCAGAGTGCGCCTGAACAAGAAGGTGACTTTTTTAAAGTGCCTAAAATTCTGAATGAGGAATAGTTAGCAGTTATTAGTTAGTCGTTATTAGTAACAATTTGTCATGCTGCTAGTAGTTCTATCTAAAGACGCTTAGGGCAATTGTTGATTATTAGATAAACTCGTAACGACTAACTACTAACTACTACTCATGGGCTTAGGAATTCTTAAGGATGGTAAGTGGGTGAGCGATCGCCAACAAGAAGACTCACAAGGTAAGTTTCTCCGTCCTTCAACAACTTTCCGCAACCGTATTACAGCAGATGGTTCTAGCGGGTTCAAAGCAGAACCAGGACGCTATCACTTGTACATTTCCTGGGCGTGTCCTTGGGCGCATCGCACCGCCATTATGCGTCAGTTGAAAGGACTGCAAGATGTCATCAGTCTGTCGGTGGTAGCGGCAGAAATTCATGATAACAGTTGGGAATTTGCTGATGAACCAGGAAGCACTCCCGATACAGTCAATGGAACTCAGTATCTCTGGCAAGTCTATCTCAAAGCTGATCCCAACTATAGTGGACGGGTGACAGTCCCAGTTTTATGGGATACACAAAATCATACGATTGTCAATAACGAATCCCGCGAAATCATCCGGATGTTGGATACAGAGTTTAATGCCTTGGCGAAACAAAATGTAAACTTTTATCCAGAACATTTGCAAAAAGTTATTGACGAAACAATTGATGCAATTTACCAGCCGATAAATAATGGTGTCTACCGGGCGGGATTTGCCACGACACAATCAGCTTATGATGAAGCGGTAAGCGAACTTTTTGATGCTCTTGATCACTGGGAGCAGGTTTTAGGAAAGCAACGCTATCTTTGTGGTGAACAAATCACTGAGGCGGATTGGTGTATGTTTACAACCCTGTTTCGCTTTGATGCTGTTTACTATGTGCATTTCAAATGTAACTTACGTCGGATTGTAGATTATTCCAATCTGTGGAATTATCTCAAAGACCTTTACCAACAGCCAGGAGTCAAAGAAACTTGTAATCTTGACCACATAAAACGGCATTATTATAGAAGTCATCCCAAAGTTAACCCAACTCGAATTGTACCAAAGGGACCGATTATTGATTTTGACGCACCGCATAATCGGGAAGAATTTCGTGCAGCTATGAAAGTTTAGCGGGAACTGCCATTTCTTAGGATTGCGATGTCTGGTTGTTTTAACTTGTTTGCCACCCCGTCAGCTACTCAAGCTCTGACAACTACAGTAAACGTCAGCCATAATACAGACAATACCACTTCATTAAGGAAGATGTGAGTATGGTTGATTTTGGGGCAATTGGGCTGGCGGGAGTCAAGGCTGTCATACCGCAGGTTGCTAAAGTCATCATTGATAAGCTTAATAAGCAGTTTAACCGAACAGAGTTAGAAAAATACATCAAGTCTGGAATTACTGCGGCTAAGGAAAAATATCCTCATGAACCTCTTTTGTATTATGAGCCTGATCGTCTTGATCACTTCCTTTCTGAAGTATTAAAGTACTCTGGGGTTCAAAAAGAACTAGAGAAACCGCTAAAAGATGAAGGCGCGCCGGATATACCTAACTTAATTGAGGCATTTAAGAGAGTTGCAGGGCAATTAGAAATTACACTAGATGAGGATAAGCTTGAACGTTGGATCAGTGTATTTGCTGATACTTATTTTCAGCAGACTCCTTTGTACTCAATAGAATATAAGAATGCTAAAGAAGATTACTTAACAAACCTTACTGTTTCTTTTAAAAAAGTTATCTTTGAAGGAATTGATGTAATTGGAGAGGACGAGCAAGACAAAATTAAGGAATTAGAAGAAATTTTTGTGATGCCAAATGTTTTGGAAGAGCACAAAAAACAGGATATTCTGAAGCAGGGGCTGCATCAGCAGTTGCTTCTAACAGATGATAGTCAAAAAGCAAGTGGAGCTTTTTTAGCAGGGCAGTTATTGAGTCAAAGTCCTTCTCAAAAATTCGTCATTTTAGGTGAACCTGGTTCTGGAAAAAGTACGCTAATGCGGTACTTTGCTCTCAAGCTTGCGAGGCAGCAATTTCAAGAATTGGGACTACACACCCAAACTGAGTTGTTACCCATCTTAATTGAGATTAGAAAATTAGCAGCACAATCAAATATTAATCTTTTGGCGTACTTGCAGGATTGTACTCCTTTTAAAAAGATTCCAAACGGCTTTTTTGATTACTGGCTGGAACAAGGGAAGGCAGTCATATTACTTGATGGTTTAGATGAAATTGCTGATTCCAATAAGCGTAGTCAAATTGCCAAGCATATTTATACTTTTTTTAAGCAGGAGCGATACGCTCAAAACTACGTTATTATTACATCTCGTCCTGCAGGATATAAACGAGATTTCTTTCAGACTGAAGAGTTTCCTCACTATTATATTTTGCCATTTGATGAGGATAAAATTAACCGATTTATCAAACAGTGGCATGACAGCCGTTTTGCGGAACAAGAATCACAGAAATGGCAGGCAAGGCTCAAAGAGGTACTAGAACAGCAAGAACGCATTAAGTTACTGGTACAAAACCCACTACTACTCACGATAGTTGTTTTACTCCACCGTTACAACGGTTCTCGTTTACCACAACGACGCCACAAAATGTATGAGGCGGCGGTAGAAACACTACTAAGAAGTTGGGAAAAGAAAAAATACCCAGATGAAGAATCCTATCTTGCAAAATTGAAATATATCACATCTGAAGAATATGTCAGACGATTGATGGAAAGTCTGGCATACTGGGTTCACAGCCAAGGAGGTAATGGAGATCAGGATGGAGGTACGGTGATTGATCAGGATACTTTAATTAAACAGTTAGGTCAAGACATCAAAAAACTCAAAAAAGAGATTGAACTGTTCCAAGCTGAAGAAGAAGCAAAACGATTGATTGAGCATATAAACAATCGTATGGGTTTGCTGAATGAACATGGACAAGACTGTTACGCTTTTGTGCATAAAACATTTCAGGAATACCTTTGTGCGCGCGACATTGATTATCAGTACAGAAATGAGGGTGACTTCAATATCGTGTTGGACTGTATAAAAGAGCATCTCTATAACCCCCACTGGCGAGAAGTCTTGCTACTGCTGATTGTTGTTCAACCACCTAAACCAACTGCTAAAGCAATTAAAGAAATTCTTAACCACGAGAAAGAAAATGAAGAAGATTTCTACCACAATTTATTATTTGCTGGTAATTGTTTAGCTGAAGATCCTCAAGGTTTGAGAAGCGAAGATAACGAGCTATCGTCAGAGATTCTGGAACAACTAGTTACTCTAGAAGTCAGCAAAGATTCCCAAATTGATGATAAGATTCGCTTCCAAGTTTGTGATATTATTCGCCGTTTGAGTCAGACAGAATTTGCAGAACCAGCGCTCAAATTGTTGGAAGAAAAAAAAGACCTTAATCTTATTAGTGAAGAGCAAATGCAGCAATATCGAACTGTACTAGGAAAACCGAGGAGTTAATCACCAAAATAATCTTAAGTACTTACTGCTTTCCCGGTGTAAGATTACTTCTAGCAGCGAAGTGTACTTTCTCTGCGTTCTCTGCGCCTCTGCGGTTTTAAAGTCGGTAATCTTTTCGTGGGAAAGGAGTAGTGTATAGAAATTAATGCAAGATGTCAGGTAAAACCTCTATGATGAGTGATATCTAAAGTGTAGAGTCAAATGACTTGACGCTCTGCTGCTGAAAAAATGATCCACAATACAGTCCACAGCAGGTTAATAGTGCAGTATGAAAAACACTAGCGGCGATTCAAACTTTCAGGTTGCCAAAGAAGAATACTGTAAGAAACTGGCACACTGGTTTGGTGATGTTAAATTTGCTGGGATTGCAGTCGCAGGGCAGGAGGTGGAAAAATCTCAAAAAGCAATTCATATTTTTGTTATGCCAGATGTGGTGGAAGAAGTCAAACCCACCTTAAGAAAAGTAGACGTTGAAACGGATATCACTTTAATAACTGATATCGCCAAAAACTCGCTCACTACAGAAGCGATTGACTTAAGCAAGCGTCAGCAAGAATTAATTCGCGATCAACGTCAACTGGTAGAATTGGAAAACTCATCAGGGAGAAAGTTTTCGGCACAACAGCTATTGAATGAAAGCACTTCTCAGAAGTTAGTTTTGCTAGGAGCACCAGGTTCAGGTAAAACGACTTTGATGAGTTATTTTGCTGTGATGCTAGCTCTGAAACAACCTCAAAAACTGGGTTTAGCAACAGACACAGACTTACTGCCAATTTTGATTAGAATTCGGGATTTATCGAGATACTCAAATATGAGTATCTTAGAATATATATATCAGTTTACTCATAACAATTTATTTTTTAAAGAGCTACCACCAGGATTTTTTGAATATTGGCTAGAAGCGGGACAAGGATTAATTTTACTAGATGGTTTGGATGAAGTTGCAGACTCGACAAAGCGGTATGAGATTGTCAACACAATTGAAAGTTTCTTAGAGCAATTTTCTCGAAATCGTGCAATTATTACCTCTCGTCCTGCAGGTTACAGGCGCGACTTTTTCCGGACACAGAATTTACCTCACTATCAACTCCAGCCATTTGATGATGCCAAAATAGATGAGTTTATCAACCGTTGGTATGACAGTCGTGTTTCAGATTTAGCAGAAGCACAACGACGTAAAGATAGCCTCAGAAAAGCACTTGCTGATAATGACAGAATCAAGCTGCTGGCACAGAATCCACTGCTGTTAACGATTATTTCTCTGATTCATCGCTATCAAGCATTTCTGCCAAAAGAGCGCCATAAACTTTATGACAAAGCAGTAGAAACTCTTTTAACCTCTTGGGATGCAAACAAAGAATTTAGCAATCATTCGGTTTTTAAATATTTATGGCTCGAAGACTTGCGACGGTTGCTAGAAAAACTGGCTTACTGGATTCATACGCAAGGAGGTACAGGGGATAAACAAGGTGGTACGCTGATTGATAAAGATGAATTAATTCATCAATTAAGCACAGAAATCAAGACGCTCAAACAAATTGAACTGTACCAGGCGAAAGAAGAAGCAAGATGCTTTGTAGAGTTTATAAGAGATCGCACAGGTTTGCTCAATGAACAAGGGCAAGACTGCTACGCTTTTGTCCATAAAACATTTCAGGAATATCTTTGCGCTCAAGAAATTATCTATCAGTGGTACGATGAAGGTGATTTTGGCATTGTGCTAAAACACATCAAACAACATCTTCATGATCCTCATTGGCGAGAAGTCTTGCTGCTGCTCGTTGCACAACAAAAACCCAAACAAGCTGCCAAAACGATTCGAGCAATTCTTGATCAGCACAGCGAATATGAAAAATGGCTGCACCGCGATTTGTTATTTGCCGGCAGTTGTCTTGCAGAAAATCCCAGAGATTTGAAAGTTGCAGATGATGAATTACCACAGCAAATTTTGCAAGCATTGCTTGAACTAGAAGCAAGTGACTCACCACAGGTGAGTTCAAAAATTCGCTCACGGGTTTTTCAAACACTTTGCAGTCTGAATGAAACTGCTTTTGAAACTCAAGCCCTGCAATTGTTGAAAGACAAAGCAGAACATATAGATAAAGTACGATTACAAAAATATCGTACAGCATTGGGAGAAAAAGAAGCAGCAATAGACACTCTAGTGACACTGCTCAAAGATGAGTCCTCATCTGTCCGTTCCTCCGCCGCCGATGCCTTGGGCAAGTTAGGCAATAGCTCAGATATTGTCGTCCAAGGGCTGCTGGCGTTGCTCAAAGATGAGTCCTCATCTGTCCGTTCCTCCGCCGCCGATGCCTTGGGCAAGTTAGGCAATAGCTCAGATTTTGTCGTCCAAGGGCTGCTGGCGTTGCTCAAAGATG
>NZ_QMEA01000164.1 GCF_012912105.1 Brasilonema sp. UFV-L1 | reverse complement strand
TCGCCTGCGGAGGGATACCCTCCTGCAGCGCTGACTCACCGTCTCGCTTCCAGAGTTTGACAGTATTATCCCCACTAGCTGAGGCAATCATCTTACCATCGGGACTGAAAGTAACTTGCCAAACTAGAGCTTGATGTCCTTTAAGGGTAGTCAGTAATGTGCCGTCACGCTTCCAGAGTTTGACAGTGTTGTCCCCACTCGCTGAGGCGATTGTGTTACCATCAGGACTGATTGCAACTCCCCAAACCCGAGCTTGATGCCCTTTAAGGGTAGTCAGTAAGGTGCCATCAATCTTCCAAAGTTTGACAGTGTTATCCCAACTTGCAGAGGCAATCATCTTACCGTCGGGGCTGATTGCAACTCCCCAAACCACATCGTTATGTCCTTTGTTAGCGTAGCGTTCCGAAGGAAGGGTAGTCAGTAGGACAGGCACTCTCCCCGACACTTTCCAAAGTTTGACAGTTTTGTCCTCACTTGCCGAGGCAATTATGTTACCAAACCCCTGCGGGGACGCTGCGCGTTGGCTGCGCCTGCGCTTTGCGCTTACGGGACTAAAAACAACTCCATAAAACGGAGCTTGACCTCCCTTGTTAGGGTAGCGTTCCGAAGGAAGGGTAGTAAGTTCTGTGCCGTCAATCTTCCAAAGTTTGACAGTTTTGTCATCACTCGTTGAGGCGATCGTACTACCTTGAGGGCTAATTGCAACTCCAAGAACTGCAGCGCTGTGACCTCTGAGGGTAGTCAGTAACGTGTTGTCTAGCTTCCAGAGTTTAACGGTCTTGTCGCCGCTTGCCGAGGCGAGTATTTTCCCGTCAGGGCTGAAAGTAACTCCCCAAACCCTCTCGCTATGCCCATTGAGCGTAGTCAACAAAGTACCGTCCCGCCTCCAGAGTTTGACGGTCTTATCCCAGCTTGCCGAGGCAATTATGTTATTGTCGGGGCTGATTGCAACTCCTGCAATCGGAGCTTGATGCCCTTCGAGAGTGTGGAGTAACATGCCGTCAATCGTCCAGAGTTTGACAGTGTTGTCGTTACTTGCCGAGGCGATTGTGTTACCATCCGGACTAAAAGTGACTTTCCAAATTTTATCACTATGCCCTTTAAGGGTGTGAAGCAACGTGCCGTCAATCTTCCAAAGTTTGACTGTATTGTCTGCACTTGCCGAGGCAATCGTAGTACCGTCAGGGCTGATTGCAACATCCCAAACTATATCTTGATGCCCTTTGAGGGTATGGAGCAACGTGCCGTTTCTGTTCCAGAGTTTAACAGTTTTGTCGTGACTCGCCGAGGCAATCGTAGTACCGTCAGGGCTGATTGCAACTCCCCAAACTTTATCACTATGACCCCTAAGCGTAGTCAGTAATGTACCGTTTTTGTTCCAGAGTTTAACAGTGTTGTCCGCACTCGCTGAGGCAATCGTGTTACCGTCAGGGCTGATTGCAACTCCCCAAACCACATCGTTATGTCCTTTTAGGGTGTGAAGCAATGTGCCATCAATCTTCCACAGTCGAACGGTTTTGTCGTCGCTCGTTGAGGCGATCATGTTACCATCAGAACTGAAAACTACTCTCTTAACCTCACTGTTATGTCCTTCCAGGCGATTGTACTCAAGTGCTCCATAAACTGCCTGACGCAGCGCTGATTCAACCATTAGCTGAGTGTCTGCGCCTACCCTACCTAACTTTTGCAGTTTTTGCCTCGCCTCGATTGCTTTGATCAGCGCATCCAACTTTTGATTAGAGGCGAAAAGCGCATCTGAGGATTCACTCATCGCTTTAATCTCGCTGTCGTGTGCTTTCTGCCCTTGCCACCAAGCTATGAGTGCCAAACTCAAAGCAAACACCAAACCACCTGCTAACCCTAAGATAGTCAGTCGCCGTCTACGCTTGTGCTTCTTTCTCTCATTATCTCGCAGTGTTAAAGAAAGCTCAATAAAATTTTTTTCCCTCAAACTCAGCTCATCTGTGCGTTTTTGCTGCCAATATTCTGCGTCTGCCAAAAACTTCCCACGCAACAAAGCACCTTCATCTTTATTGCTACTTTCCCACTCACGAATTGCCGATCGCAACTGCTCTTGAGCGTGACGAAATTCACCATCAACTTGTATCCACTGTTCTAGGCGTCCCCAGCTTCTAATCAGTGCCTCATGCACGATTTCCACCGTTTCTTCACCTGATAACTGATTACGGTTTGTTACTAGCACACGGGCTGAGGCAAGTTGCGTTACCAAATCCCAGTTTTCGCTTCCTACCTCATCAATCGTCGCCAATCGTCGGTTGAAGTCTGTTCCTGTCCCCGGTTGCACCAACTGAATAAATACCCGCTGCACCAAGAGCCTTTGGTTGTGAGTTAGTTGAGTATAAACCGCCTCAGCGTGATTTGCTAAAGCTTGCTCAACACCACCTATTTCGTTGTAAGCAGCATGAGTCAACCAACCACAGAGTTGTCTTGACCACATTTGCGTCAGGGCAAACTCCAGTAACGGTAAACGTCCGGGGTATCCTAATGCACCATTAATGAGTAGATTTGTCAATCCCTCCTCTAGTCGGACTTGCATTTGTGCCGCAGGTTTTTCGATCACTGATCGCAATTCCTCACGGCTCATCGGACCGAGGTTATAAACTGCCCCCTGTAAAGCATCGCTGAAGCGACGGTCAGAAACAGCATGTCCGTAAAAGTCGGCGCGCAGTGTTAAAATAAGGGTAAACACTGGAGCGTCTCTACAGGCATTGAGCAGTCCATCTAAGAAAGACTGACGTTGTGATTCTGGGCTTATAGTATAAAGTTCTTCAAATTGGTCAGCTATTAGTATTAGGCGGGTGCAACTTGATTGCTGCACTAAGTTTTTGATGATTTTGGTTAAAGCTTGGTTATCTTGCCAGAGTGCGTTCGCTACTTCTAGTTCAATTTGGCGACGGACATTTGATTTTAGACTTTGGATTTCCCTGCCGTCAGCCGCTTGCGTGTCTATGGATTTTGAATTGTTTACTTGCTCGTGTGATTCAAAGTGCAATAAAGGTGCTAAAGCTACTGCCAACGCAGCAATTGGATTATGCCCTGGACGAAAAGAGATAATATGTGGGGCTGCGGATTTTGTCGGGGATATAACAGATGAGTTATCTGTTGGATTCACTTTCAAATTATCCGTTACATTCGTAAATTCATCCGACGCCCGTAGCGCTGGAATCAAGCCAGCAAAAACAACACTCGACTTACCGCTTCCAGAAGCACCAACCACAGCCACCAACGGCTTGGTTTTGACTGCTAAAAGCAAATCCTGGGTAAATTTTTCTCGCCCAAAGTATAGATGTGCATCCTCTTCCCCAAAAGCAAATAAACCGCGATATGGACTTGGGGGCATTCCCCCCAAAGTCAGCCAAGTTGGGGCTTCTACTGATGGATTTTGGCAAATCACAGGTAACCAAGACGCACCAGGAAATTCCGATTCTACCCCTTGCAACTTCCGGCGCGCTTGCTGTACTGCTAAATATAAAGATAGTCTACGAACTGCGAAAGCTTCTAGAAAATACTGAAAAAAATCCTGCGCCACACGATTCGGCACAGGTTCTCGCATGACAATTACTGTGGGAATATTTAATTTCTCCAATGCTACAGCTAGTCCCAACCCATCACAGGAGTTAAAAATTGCCAATTTTAAACCGTTTCCTATAGCCGCTAGCAACGCTTGGTTTAACTCTTCAATCGTCAAGCTGTTATTTGTCGGGTTCTCGTTGATATAAATCCGCCCTGTTTCATTTTCTGTTTGACTGTGACCTGCAAAAAATAAAATATCCCACCCGTCTGAATTCCAAAGTTGGGCGTTTAATTCTTGACGCGATGGCTTAACGAGAAAAACTGTTTCGGTATCCGCTAAGCTGTTGAGAAATTGACTTTCCCTCTCAAAATCAATACCAAAGCTATTACCCAAAACCCCTAAAATTCTAACTTTCCTACTTTGGTCTTTTGCAGAGTTAACTAGAGTACGTTTGTACTCCGGTCGAGACAGTGCCATCTCAGCTTTAGGAAAATCTCTAAAGAAATTCCAGCGATGCCAAGGTAATCGCCGCAGCACCAGATCACTAGTTTCAATAATGACTCGAATTTCTTCTGCTGTTGTAAGTCGCGATCGCAACTGTTGGTCAATATCAAGAAACTCCCTCGATCTGAACCACTCATTAATTCCTGCTTGTAATTCTTCAGATAATTCATCGAAGCTGACAACAGAAACGTTAGTTATATCACCTTCCTCGATTTCTATCTCTTGAGAGTTGTCTTTTGCTGGTGGCGAAAGTAGCTGTTGGTGAGCGTAGAGATGCTGATAAAGTGAGTGCCAATTTTTATACAGTTCAATCAGAGAAGTTGCTGGGGGTAAACTGCCAATGAATTGCTCTGGTAGAAGGTGTTCTTCAGCCCAAATTTGAGCAGTCACTCTTGGAAATCCACTCTGGTAATCACCGCTTCCCAGATTAATGACTACTGATTTACTCATTTGTTAAGAGTTGAGGCAGTATAATAACTGTTATATTAGTATTTTGAATGATTGTGTCTATTTTATCGCAATCTATCCATAAATTTCCTCAAGCACAAAATTTTCCTTGACACTGACATCGCCCAAAGAAACTTGGATACTAAACCTCGTACCTTGTGGAGGTTTAAATCTTTTAAGTTGAATATAGTTATCGTGACTGCGCGATCGCACTTCTTGGAGTACCGTTCCCGACTCACTGAGCAAAATCAAATTCATATTAGCTGGCAGGTAATTTTCTCCAGTGGTTGGACATAATCGCGCACGAATACATACTTTTTCATCAGCTTCCCGAGTTAAACCAACCAGTAGCACCACTGATTTTTCCCCCAGTTGCATTCCTAAATCGATTAACTTAACACCTTTAATCTTAATCTCCGAGTCAAACAGAGAATGACTGCGGAAATTCAAGGCGAAATCTCTTTGTTCTAGAACAAAGAATTCATCTAAAGACTGCCATCCTGCTGTAAAAATTTTTTGGAACCAAAGGCTTAAATTACTACCAATTACAGCCGGGCTAGATTCCACTATTTTTTTGTTGCAGTTTTCTATCCGGAGGTGATACAGTTGCTGTCGATATTCATCTGATGCTAGTATTGCTGCCCACTCTGGAAATGGCACATCTAAACGGGGTGAATAAGACGTTGTATGACTAAGTTGTTCTAATAATTTTTCGACTTGACTAGGTAACAAACTGGGCAAGAATTGAACTTCTGGTTTCTGAGGAGGACAAAATTCCTGTGCTACCCACATTACGTTTATATTTGGAATTAAATCTTCGGCATCCAAGCAGTAACTTCGGCTACTCACCTCATATCTTGCGTGTTCGCGTATTTGTGTCCTCGTAGCGTATCCCCACACCCGCAACCAACACTCTTCTAAGTTTAACTGTACAGCCAAATAATAATCAGGTGCCCAGTTTGTAATATCAACCCATTCTTGAGGGATGCAAAATTCGGATAAATTGCTTTGATCATCAGGAATTAAGACAATACGAGTTTCACCAAAAGTCAGAATTGTCCCATTGACAACTTCCCAAATCGATAAATCAGCTTCTTGATGCAATTGGAAATCCCCATTGTCAAAATCATCTTGAAACCAAGCCAGAAAACTATTTAGACAAAGAGTATTTAGATAACCATTCCAGCGCGCGGCTGCATTTGAATATAGTTGTTTGGTTACAAGTTCCCATGTGTGTTCCTGCTCCTGTTCGGGTATTTCTAACCATAGCTGATTTGGAAAAATAGCCATTATATCATTTGAAGTAAACACCATTATTGACCATCCTTAATTATCATTATTAGTTTAAGTTTTAATTTTTCATCTCAACAAAGAGTAGAAAGAGTAGGTTGGGTGTAGCTCACCGAACCCCAACAAAAATGTTAGTTTCCACTAAGAATGCTGTTGGCAAAACATTGCTCAATATTTTAGGCATCCAAAAATCGTGTGATTTGAAACGTTGGGTTCTGCTTTGCTCCACCAACCGACAAAGATAAATTTTATTACAAATAATCATCCAAACCATATACAATTTGTTCATAACTCGTTCATGTTCGTCTTGAAAAATTGTCCGCATAATAGTCCCCTACTTATTTATGGGTGCTATCATGCAGATGATTATGCAGTTTTTTTGTATTTTTAGATTAATTTTATACTGGACTTTAATTAAAAGACTGCCTTTCTCTGAGTCAGTAAACCACAAACTTTTGAAAACAAACGTAAAAGCAAGGGTTCCAACCTTCGCAAAAATGTAGCGTCCTCTTTTTACCAATAAGGTTGGTAATCAAATAACTAGTAATCAGGTGGAAGCCATCCGTGAGAAGTTGAGATAAAGCGTCTTTTGTCAATCAGTTAAAAGACTCAAAATAGTTGGAAGAAAAATGATAATCGTGTTTACGGGGAGGAATGACTTCCGATAAATTAGAGATTTAACGCCTATTTTCAAATCAGCAATCGACTACTGGGAATGCATCCACCGGCGCGTACCAAAAAATTGACACCGAAAAGCAGCAACATCAGCTGCTTGCTGCAATGCAGTGGTAAAACTTTCCTGTAAAATGTGATGACAAAAAGCACCGTGGAAAATATCTCCAGCCCCCAGTGTATCAACGGCTTGAACAGTCGGCACATCTATAAAGCCAGCTTTTCCAGACTCAAGGTATCGAATGGGTTTTTGTCCATGAGTGATGGCGATGTGGGAAATGCCAAATCCACTGAGATAGGTAAAAACCTCATCTTCAGTCTGGCAGTTGGGGGGATGAAAATTAGCGGAACAAATAGCGTAGTCTACAAAAGATAAGACTTTGTCAAACCCGTTTTTCCAACTACCACCATCGATGACAACTGGGATATTCCTCGCTTTAGCTGTTTGGGCAATTTCATTCCCAACAGTCATTTGATGTCCATCAATCAGCACAATATTTACATTTTGATCAAGATTTTGCAAAACTTCTGACGGAATAGATTCGCGGGTTGCTTGAGTTTTGACAGCGTTGATGGAAATGACTGCTCGTTCACCAGTTGCTTGGGTGACAATGATAGAAGAAACTGGCGGTACGTTTTGCGTAGTAGGGTCAAGGTCAGTGATTTCGACTTTATAATTTGCTAAATCTCCTTTTATTAATTGCGTCATTGGGTGACAACCCACGACACCCAACACTGTAGCTTGATTGCCCAAATGACTGAAAGTAACAGCCGCGTTTGTTGCTGGACCACCTGCAGCAACAGTATAATCGGCAGCGACTATTTTCTGGTTATTCTTGGGAGGAGACTCGGCAAGATAAATCAAATCTAAGGTGACTAAACCGACAAATAACCCATATTTTTCCATAGACTTTAACTAATCACAGGCAAACCTGAGAGTGCGATCGCTATTTCTTCAGCACTATACTCAGTATCGCGTAACAATCCTGCCTGATAATCTATATACGCTTGCATATCGAAGTGACCATGACCGCACAAATTGAATAGAATAGTCTTACTGACTCCTTCTTCCTTACAGCGCAGTGCTTCATCAATCGCACCCTTGACTGCATGATTGGCTTCAGGAGCTGGTAAAATCCCTTCACTACAGGCAAAAGTTAAACCAGATGCAAAACAATCAAGTTGTGTGTAAGCTCTTGTTTCAATCAAACCCAAGTCTACAACATGACTGAGCAAAGGTGCCATGCCATGATACCGTAACCCTCCTGCATGAATGCCTTGGGGAACAAAGGTGCTGCCTAAAGTGTGCATCTTGACAAGAGGGGTAAGATGTGCAGTATCGCCAAAGTCATATGTATATTTGCCCTTAGTTAAGGTTGGACAAGCAGCCGGTTCAACTGCGACAAATTTGAGATCACGTTGTTCACCCCGCAGCTTTGCACCCATAAAGGGAAAGGCAATACCAGCAAAATTACTACCGCCACCTGTACAGCCTACGATAATATCAGGGTAGTCGCCTGCTTGTTCTAGTTGTGTCAGTGCTTCTTGACCGATGACAGTTTGATGATGTAGTACATGATTTAAGACGCTACCTAATGCATATTTTGTCTGGTCATCTTGTACTGCCACTTCTGTTGCTTCACTTATAGCGATGCCCAAACTACCTGTGCTATCAGGATTTTCTTGGAGAATCTTTCGCCCTGCTTGTGTTTCATCACTGGGGCTAGCTATGACACGCGCACCAAAAGATTCCATAAAAGCGCGACGATATGGCTTTTGCCGATAGCTCACTTTTACCATGTAAACGACGACTTCTAAACCAAAAAAAGCACCAGCAACTGCCAGCGAAGAACCCCATTGTCCGGCACCAGTTTCTGTTGTCAAGCGCTTTACCCCTGCTTGCTTATTGTAATAAGCTTGTGGAATAGCTGTATTAGGTTTGTGGCTACCGGCTGGGCTGACACCTTCGTACTTATAGTAAATTTTGGCAGGAGTATCAAGGGCTTTCTCCAAGCGTCGGGCACGGTAAAGTGGAGTTGGTCGCCATTGGCGGTAAATTGATTGTACTTCCTCAGGAATTTCAATCCAGCGTTCAGTGGTAACCTCTTGGGAAATCAAGGCTGCTGGAAAAAGGGGTTCTAAGTCTTTTGCTGTAATTGGCTGATATGTCGCGGGGTGTAGCACTGGTGCCATCGGTGTTGGTAAATCAGCCTGGATATTATACCAAGACTGTGGCATTTGGTTTTCGCCAAGCGTGTATTTGATGGTGTCCATTGGTGAAAAGCTACTGCAATCAATTTTTTTCTATCGTACGCCTTTAGTCTATAGCCATTTTTACCTGGATAGATTAGTTGTTTAAATACAGGCAGATGGTAGCGACTGTTCTATGCCGTGCCCCTAGAAATCATCTATATATTACACCCAATTGAAAACTACTATAAGCTCCAGTCAATCCACGAGATAATATTGATTCATGGATATAAAATCAGGAACACTTTACGTTGTCGCCACGCCTATTGGTAACCTGGAAGATATGACATTCCGGGCAGTGAAAGTTTTGCAGACAGTAGATATCATTGCGGCGGAAGATACACGCCACACAGGTAGATTGTTACAACATTTTCAAGTGACAACAAAGCAGATGAGTTATCATGAACATAACCGTAGTAGTCGTATCCCAGAGTTATTAGAGCAACTTAGTCATGGGAAAGCGATCGCTCTGGTGAGTGATGCAGGAATACCAGGAATATCTGACCCTGGATATGAATTGGTGAAAGTTTGTGTTGAGGCTGGGATACCAGTTGTACCAATTCCTGGTGCAAATGCAGCAATGACTGCATTAAGCGCAGCGGGATTACCGACGGATAGATTTGTTTTTGAAGGATTTTTGCCTGCTAAAAGTCAACAGAGGCGATCGCACTTAGAATTCCTGGAAGCTGAAGCCCGTACACTTATTTTCTATGAGTCTCCCCACCGCCTACGCGAAACTTTGCAAGATTTAGGCGAAGTTTTCGGAAACACTCGTCAAATCGTCATAGCGCGGGAGTTAACCAAATTGTATGAAGAATTTTGGCGAGGAACAATTGAAGAAGCAATTATTCATTACAGCCAACGCGAGGCTCAAGGCGAATATACTTTAGTTGTGGCAGGAACCCCACCGGCGAAACCGCAATTAACAGAAGAAGAACTTAAAGCAGAATTGCACAAAATAATGAGTCAAGGAATATCGCGATCGCAAGCCAGCCGTCAGCTAGCAAAAGAAACTTCCCTTCCCCGTCGTCAACTCTATCAATTAGCTCTTTCTATCAAAATGTCTAACCAAGATAGTGAATAGTCATTAGTCATTAGTTATTAGTCAAAAATTATTTACCCCATCACCCCATCACCCCATCATCTCTGACTTTTCTCTGGGGGAGTTTCGTCAAGGTAAAGGCAAGACTACAATGGGAGATATTGATTATGAGGAACATGAGGAATAAGAATGACCCAGGTGGTTTTAGGAGAAAATGAAGGAATTGATTCAGCTCTGCGCCGATTTAAACGTCAAGTTTCCAAAGCAGGAATCTTAGCTGATGTTAAGTATCATAGACACTTTGAAACACCATTAGAAAAGCGTAAACGCAAGGCTGTAGCTGCTAGACGCAAGCGACGTATGAAATAAAGCGATTTCGTTCTGGCGTTGCTTGACAAAATGATGTTAAATAAGTCTTAGTGCATTCGGCATCCAGAATACAGTACTGTTGGGAGCAGAAAGTCCATCTTCTTCTAGGAATGGAAACGGGCAGTTTTCAAAGAGTCGGGGAATCCGCCCATAGAACTGCCCTCAAAATGCATTCCAACTTTAGTTACCTTCAGACATCTTTTCTTTGAGAACGAATTGATTCGCGTACTAAGCCGGTTTTAGTGCGCTTTGTCTTTTCCCGGTGATGAACTCTAAGATTGCGAACTCTCAAAAGAGCGGCTATTACAAATATTCATTGCCTTTTCTACTCCTTGCTTGAGGCTGAGTTCTACGCATTCCGCCACAAACTGAAGTACAGCAGACACCATCTGATTTTCTGCTGTTGAAAATCGTCCTAAGACATGAGAGATAGCACCTGATTCATCACTAGTCGATGCATTTTTTGGTTTACCAATACCGATACGTAAACGAGGAAAGTTTTGTGTTCCAAGGTGTGCGATCGCGCTTTTCATACCATTATGTCCTCCAGCTGAACCAGACAAGCGCAAGCGAGTCTTTCCTAGAGGTAAATCCATATCATCATAAATAACTAAGACCAACTCAGGTTGTAGCTTATACCAACTTGTCACAGCTTGCATCGCTTGTCCTGAGCGATTCATATAAGTTAATGGCTTCAACAAACGAATTTTGTCTCCATTTGGTGCAATTCCCTCACCATAATCGCCTTGAAACTTGCGATTTTCAGCTAGGGGAATCTTCCAACAACGGGATAGCGCATCTACAGCAGCAAAACCGATGTTATGGCGTGTTTGATCATACTTAGGTTCTGGGTTCCCCAACCCGACAACTAGCTGAGGAATCACCAAAGTTTTTTGAGCAACAGCTTCTGTCATTTGCCTTTAGTCTAGCTTTTTTGGGCAGATCTCGCGGTATCTTGCTCCAATTTAGCTGCTTCTATTTGCTTGGTTTCTAGTTCAGTCGTTTGCTTGGTATCTAGTTGAGCAGTCGTTTTCACAGCTTCTTGCAACTGAACTGCTTCTTTTTGAAACTCGTTTTGAAATTCCTTAGAAGCTTCCTGAAAACCGCGAATCGCTTTTCCCAGACTGCGGCCAACCTCTGGTAACTTTTTGGGACCAAAGATTAACAGCGCTACCACAAAGATTAAAGCCATCTCTGGCAAACCGATACCAAATACATTCATATTTTTCTCCTATAAACTCAAAAGCAGTTTTGTAAACCTATATATGTAGTTTAATCAAGTTATCGTCATTGCTGCGATACTAATCCTAGTGACTTAATGCTCTAACATAAGCTGCAATTTCTGCAAATGCAGGCAAAGCTTCCAGGGCAAAAGGGAGGAAAACTTAAGTTCTCTGTTAGCATTGGTGAGAAATACGGTTCAAATCGATCAGCTTCAGTGCGGGCGTAAAACTTATCCTGCGATCTAATGATTGTCCTTGATTTGGTGTCATCAGACATACAGATGTCGCTAAATTTCCTCCAGCAATCTCACAGTGTTGGAAGCAGGAAGCCCACCAGGGACAGGTTGACTCAGGAAACTTGTCTTGTCATGCGCGGGGTGGGACGGACAGATACCTATTTTGGGAATTTTGGGAAACACTCCTGGGCGTACTGTCCTCAGGAATGCGGCGGCACTTTTAAGTATTGACAAAAAACCCGGTTGCGAGCCGGGTATAGGATAGCTTCAGGATGCAGGCTTTTCAACTCTAAGCATCATTAACCGCCCAAAGTCCGCCAGTCAACAGAAACATCTTGAATCATGATGGACTTGTTATAAAGTTGCAGAATAATCAACAAAAACACGAAAAATAGCAGAATAAAAACAGACATCAGGGGGGTAGTACCCCAACCTGGAGCCACTTTACCATACTCAGAGTTTAGAGGTTTGAGGATATCTCCCAACCGCGTCCTTTGTGCCATAGTTCACCTAAGATGAGTTGCCAAAGCATTTTTTAATCTTCTGTAATATTCTATAGGAATAGAACACATTATCTATACTTGTCATGGAACCCGCAATAGTTCTTAGCATTTCCGTCTGCGCTGTTGTGATTGTCATCACGGCGCTGTCCATCTATACTTCTTTTGGTCCTCCCAGTAAGGAATTGAGCGATCCCTTTGAAGACCACGAAGATTAAAGCTCATAGGTTTCTTGTTGCACCTAAGCGCAACGAGAAACCTACTAGGAAACCCTAAAGCTGCTAATTTTCCAAGGCTGTATTGTAAAGATTTGTTGTTGAGATGAGAAATTGGGTGTGGGTAAAGGGTGCTCCAACAAGTCAACAGACTCTCCTACAGTTAACCCCAAATCACTTTGCAAGTGGAAATTGGCTGTCTTACCATGACATTCGTAACACCGGAGAATCCATTGCTCTTGGTCATCTTCAGCTTGCTTAAACGTCATCAAGATTAAATTCTCTGCCGACAAATCGAGTAAACTACCAACAGGGGGTAAAGACTTATGGCTTTGCTCCTGTTTTGAACGAAGTCCTATGACCTGCATTGGTAAATTTAATTCATACCCATGTCTGACTGTATGGGCTGATTCCCAGCTACCGGCATGAGGATACAACGCATAAGTAAATTCATGAAATCCTCGGTCTGCTTCCGAGTCAGGCCAATTGGGACTACGCAGTAAGGTTAAGCGTAGTTGATTGGGTTGAGTGTCATATCCATATTTACAATCATTTAGTAGGCTGACACCGTAACTTGTACCATCACTTGTACCATCAATAGAATAAGAAGTTGTCAAATCAGCCCAATGTAAAGCCGGGACTTCCCATTTCGCCTTTTCTGCTGGAGTTTTGGGTTGAGTAGAACGGCGAATTGCACCACAAGGAATTTCATAAGTCGCGAAGTCTGCTTCCACATTCAGAGGAAAAGCAGCTTTCACCAAACAGTTACGTTCTTGCCAGTTAACAGTCGTAGCGATTTTAAAAACTGGTGAGTCGATTTGCAAGATGTAATCTTGGCAAAACTCAGATTGACCAAGTTGACGCACCACACGCACCCGACTTTGTACTGGTCCAGTATCCAGCCACTCAATAGACTTGAGCTGCATTGGTGGTAAGGGATGCTGGGCATAATTAGGGTCAATATTCCAAGCATCCCAATATTGACCGCTGTCTTGGAAAGCTTGTAATTGATTTCCTCCGGCTTGAGAGAGAACTTCTCTATCATTAACTTTGTCAAAAATACTCGACAAATCACCAGTTTGCTCGTCAACAATTACCCGCAGAAATTCATTTTCTAACGTCAATCTTTTTTGCCAAAAATGTTCTTGCTTTCGCAAACTCGATTTGGTATCATCAGACTGGGTTATGTTATTGCCATTTTTAGGTAGTTGAGGGGAAAGCCAAAAAACGCGATAGCCAACAGAGGGGACATCGCTTGCTAAAAACAGCAGCTTCAAGTCGTCACTTAGTTGGGAAGGCAAAAGTTCTCCTTGGAGGTTATAAACGCAAGCATCCGAGTGAGGATGAGGTAAGTCAACGGCAACAACCGATGAGCGCTGCCAATTCAGGGAGTTGAAGACGACAATTGGTATAGCGTCAGGTTGAGGCGGCTCGCCCAGAGAAATTTGGGATGCAAGATGAGTCAAAGACTGCTGCAATATGTCATTGCCAACTTTTTCCACCTCCTGCCAAGTCGGAAGTGCATCCACGTAAACTTGAGTAATCGAAGAACCGGGCAGAATATCGTGAAACTGGTTAAATAAGACCTTTTTCCACGCCGCTTCTAGTTCAGCTTTTGGATATGTCACCTCAGAACTTATCGTTGCCAAAGCTGCAAACAGTTCTGCTTCGTACAATAATCCTTCACAGCGACGATTCCAACGTTTTTGGTCACCGTGAGTCGTATAGCAACCGCGATGGAATTCCAGATAAAGTTCGTCCTCCCAAGTGGGGAGTGAGGGAGGGGAAGTAGCT
>NZ_QMEA01000163.1 GCF_012912105.1 Brasilonema sp. UFV-L1 | reverse complement strand
TTTTGAGAAATCTAACGGCTTGTGTGAGTCCGCGCTTTTCTAAGTAGGCGATCGCTACTGTCCGCATTGTCTGTATCTGCTGCTCAACAGCACTGCAGCTGCAAAATGTTTCAGCTATCTACAATCCACGTTCCATCTTCCGCGCTTTGTGCATAACTTGAGTTCACTTACACCTACTTAAGAATATGGGGACTTACAGCGCATTGCAAGTAAGTGAGATACAACACTCAGGTCTAAAACCCCGATAGAAAGACCTTTTTACTTCTGACTTCTGACCGGAGGCGGAGCATCAGAGGCTCCGCTCCAGACTCAGGAATTGCTGCTGTATGTCCCTACTTAGTTGAGGTGATTGATGTCTTATGCACTATAGCAATCCCCACACAATCAAAATTTTGTCAATACGTAAGTTCTAATCTTTAGCCCTTTCAAGGTGAATCGTAAAATCTCTTCTTTTCTCTCTGCGCTCTCTGTCTTGGAAAGCTCTGAGCGGAGGTTTCCTCCGCTCAGACTTTCCGCTGTGTCTCTAAGGAAAACTATTCAAGCTTAACTTTTACTGCTAAGAAAGGATCTGCACATGTACAACAGCATTCGAGTACTACTGGCTAGTAGACATTCGTTGGTGGGAGCTGGCATTCGTGCTACTCTGACAGTCGAAGAAGATTTAATTTTAGTAGGTGAAGCAAACGATGGTTATAAGGTTCAAGAATTGAATCGAAAACTTCAGCCCGATCTATTAATAATTGATCTAGACTTACCTAATTTAAAACTACTTGACTCAATAGCCTACTTACATAAATACTGTCCAGATTTGAAAGTGCTAGCACTAGCTCACTATGATAAAGTTAACCTGTCTATTTTAAGGGCAAGTGGCATAGCAGGCTGTGTTTTTAAGTCTGAACAGCCGCAAACGTTAATTAGTGCTATTCGTACAGTAGCGAAAGGCAATACATGGTACGGTCAGGGCATTGTAGAAGAGGTTGTTCAACAGAAGCTGGATGAGTCGAGTCAAGATGGAGAAGTTACTCTGACGCAGCGAGAGCAACAAGTTCTTGGCATGATAGCACAGGGTTGGGACAATGCGAGCATTGCTACTGAGCTATGCTTGGGTCATCAAACAGTACGCAATTACATTAGCCGCATCTACACCAAATTAGCAGTGAGTTCACGAGTTGAGGCGGTTATATGGGCTATGAAACATAACGTTTCATAAGCATTGACAAACAGCCTCTTAAAAAAGGTACTTGTGTAACTATGCAGACCTTATAGCACCAAGCTAACTTTATATGTAACGCGATGGTGCAACTTTCCAAAAAGGAATTCCTAATTTAGGCTACCAGAAAAGACAACTTGTTCTGTCAGCAGAGGTGGAATCATGTTTTCTATTGAAATTGAAAAGGTGTGGGTGAGAGATATGTACCATTTGACAAATGGTCTCAATCGCAAATGAATGTAAAAGATTGAGTTAGGTATCTCTTCAAATTTGCAAGCCACTTCGACCTTGTTTAATAAACAGTGCTAAGCCTAAAAGCTATATACAGTTCTGTTTGAAATTTTCTTATCGTTCTTTCTTAATTCAGTTACTAATCCTAGAAGGTAGGTTCAGCATGGCTCGAATGATGAATAATGCTAAATCAAAAATCGGCGAACAAATTCTTACTCTTAGTAAAGATGGTTTGACTACTGGTTTTACTCGACAATTACAAATTGAATGGGAAAAACGGGCAACAGTAAGGAGTAGACCAAAAGTTGTTTATGATAAAGAGGCAAAAGGTTACTACTACCCAATATCAAGGACACCTTTGGCTATTCATCCGACGGTGATGGCAAAAGGTGAAAGAGCAATAGAGTTTCTATTGATTCAGTCGTTATATAAATACTCTAATGATATTGCCACTATAGAAACTAGAGTAGTAAATGAAACTATTATTAAAGTACTAACCAATCAAATGCCTATCGAGTTTAATAAAGAACAAAAAATTAACCTTTATACCATTATGGTAGATGAAGCTTATCATGCTTATGTAGCTTTCGATGCGATGCTGCAAATAGAAGACCATACAGGTGTTGAGGCTTTGCCTTTGCCTGAAGTGATTGAAATAGAAAAGGCCATTACTAAGGTTAAGGAAAAGCTTGATAATAAATATCATAATATATTTGATTTAATTTGCGTATGTTTAGCAGAAAACACTTTAACAAAAGAAATTATTACAATGACCGATCAGGAGGAAACCCATCCATTTTTTCAGAAAATTATAAAAGATCATTTTGCGGATGAAAAAAGACATTCAGGAATATTTTATAAGCTACTTGAGTTTATATGGATTAACCTTAACGAAGAGTATAAAGAACACATTGGCGAAATTATCGTTGACTTCATAGAAGAATATTTAGGTCTAACAATTCAGATTAATTTTGATAAACAAGTATTAAGCAAAATAGGATTCAGTGATAAAGAAGCAAGCAAAATTGTTGAAGATACATATGGTGGATTCAAATTGACTAAGGATCATCCGATGTTAAAGAATATTATTATGCTGTTAGACAAGGCTGGTGTATTTGATCAATTTACACTACCTAAATTTGAAGAAAAAGAGTGGGCTTAATTTATTACACTACCTAAATTTGAAGAAAAAGAGTGGGCTTAATTTATGAAGAAGCTTTGTATATATTTATCTGGAAGGTTTAACGAAAAGCAAACGCTTTTTGAAGATTTAACAGATTTAGGACATAAATTAGAGAAAGAAATTACTAAGATAAATATCAATCAAATAGATTATTTTTTGTTCCAAAATTTAGAAGAATTTAATGAAGTTACAGAAGATAACTCAAGCATCAAAAAAAAATCAATAATATGTATAGTAGATAAAATTGTACTATACAAAAATCAAACGACAGCATTACTTATTGAAGAAGCTAGTGAATGTAACGAAATTAATAATGAGAATATTATTGATTCTATTATTGCATTATCTCAAAATGAAAATGCGCATGAATTTCAAGAAGTTGATTTGAATTTAGGTGATGCTGAACAATCTAATAAATTATCTTCAGAAAAGTACAATCAAATCATCTATGAATGGAACCAGACAGATAAAGCTTATCCACAAGATAAAACTATTTATCAATTATTTGAAGCTCAAGTAGCTAAAACACCAGACAATATAGCCTTAGTATTTGAGGATCAGCAATTAACCTATCGTCAGCTCAATGCCCAAGCGAACCAGTTGGCACGGCATATCCGTGCTCAATATCAACACATAACAGGCAAGCCACTTCAGCCTGAGACCTTAATCGGCTTATGCTTAGAGCGCACTCTGGATATGGTAATTAGTATCTTGGCGGTGTTAAAAGCTGGCGGAGCCTATGTACCAATAGACCCAGCTTATCCGCAGGCGCGTATTGATTATATTTTGGAAGACATTAGCGCAGAGTTAGTATTAACCCAGCGCGGATTTACGAGATTAATGGCAAGCGTTCATCAAATCGTTGTGGAAGAGAGTTTTTATACTAATGATTCAGAATTTAACTTACCAGCTTGCAGCCGGGCTACAGATTTAGCTTATGTGATTTATACCTCAGGCACCACTGGTAGACCTAAGGGAGTGATGGTAGCGCATCAATCATTAAATAATCTTGTTTATATTCAGCAGGATAAATTTAATATAACGTCTGAGAGTAAGGTTTTACAATATGCTAACTATGTTTTTGATGCTTCTGTATCAGAAATATTTGTCACTTTATTGAGTGGTGCCTGTTTAGATATTATTCCAGCCAATATTCGACAAGATGCCCATTTAGTAACTAAATACCTTAAAGATCGATATATTACTTCAGCCACATTACCACCTGCGTTATTAAATATAATGCCTTACGAGCATTTAGCTACTTTAAAAACACTAATTGTCGCAGGAGAGACTTGTCCATTAGTCGTAATGCAGCAGTGGAGTCAAGGTAGGCAGTTTTTAAATGCTTATGGACCAACAGAATCCACAGTTTGTGCAACAGCACATGAATACCAACACGGTGACTTAAATACGAATATAGGTAAACCTTTAGCGAATATCAAAATCTACATTTTAGATAGCAGTCTAAATCCCGTTCCAATTAATGCAATTGGCGAACTCTATATTGGGGGAGCAGGTTTAGCGCGTGGCTACCTTAACCGTCCCGAATTAACTCAAGAACGTTTCATTGACAACCCGTTTGCTACTACCGCCGATATAGCCCAAGGCTATACCCGCTTATACAAAACCGGTGATTTGGTAAAGTGGCTACCTGATGGCAATATTGACTACATTGGTCGTAATGACTTTCAAGTAAAAATTCGTGGCTATCGTATTGAGACAGGCGAGATTGAAGCTGCCTTAACTGTGCTTAACGGTATTAAGCAGGCCTGTGTATTGGCTAAAACCAGTCAAACCGAAGCTGGGGAAAATCACTATCTTGTGGCTTATTACGTCCGAGAAGACCAAAAAATTTCTCAAGATGATATTGTCACACATCTAAGTGACCTATTACCTGAGTACATGTTGCCGAGTGGATTCGTAGAGATGGATAGTTTTCCATTGACTATAAATGGTAAGCTAGACAGAGCTAAGTTGTTAAATGTTTTTGACTCCCAACAATTTAATAAAGTTGAATTCAATCCACGGAATAAATATGAAAAATTTATTGGAGAATTATGGCTAGATTTGTTGCCAATAAAATTGGAGAAACTAGATAGTAATAGTAATTACCTAGAATTAGGTGGTCACTCATTATTAATTACAAAAATAGTCATGTCTATTGGAGAAAAATTTGGTGTCATAATAAAACCAAGTGATATATTCGAGAATATTACCTTAGGGCAATTAGCGGAATATGTCGAGCAGTTAGAAAAATCTGCAGAATCGTCAAATTCTAATCAATTAGCTCCGTTTGTTTATAAATATACTCAAGATAATGAACAAACTAGTTTTGATCTTACTGATGTTCAAGAAGCCTATTATTTGGGCAGAGATGATACCTTTATACTTGGGGGTATATCCACACAACTTTATCTTGAATTAGAGTTTGCTTCGCTCAACATTAAACAGCTTGAACAAGCTATAAATAAAACTATTCATCGGCATGCAGGTTTAAGAACGGTATTTTATAATCATCGACAAATAATTATCAATGATGTTGCTGAGTTTAAGCTAAAAAAAGGAGATAGATTAAAATTGCGAGAGCAAATGTCTCGCCATATTTTTGATTTGCAGCTATATCCATTGTTTGACTTTAAGTATAGTTGCCAAAATGGAGACTACATTCTGCATTGTAGTTTTGATGCAATTATTACAGATGTATATAGCTTATCTATTATCTTTAAAGATATATCCGATTATTATGACAACAAGATACTTACACCTTTAGATGCGACATTCAGATATTCCATACAGAACAATACACGATTTCATGAATCCGAAGATTATATCTTCGCAAAAAACTATTGGCATGAAAAATTAGAAACCATCCCTGATTATCCTCAAATCAATTTGAAAACTGATGTTTCAAAAGTAAAAAATGCTCACTTTTCTACTTTGAGAGTTTTTTTTGATAACAAAAAAATCCAAAATTTAAGAGCTTTAGCTTCTTCAAAGGGAGTTAGTTTAACTACGGTTTTTCTATATTGTTATGGATTGGTATTGTCAAGATATTCAGGAAGTAGCAAGATTTTGTTAAATTTAACTTTATTTAGCCGTGATTATATCCATCCAGATATAGACAAAGTGGTGGGCGATTTTACTACGGTGGAGCTCTTTGCATTTAATAGAAAAGCAAAATTAAAAATTATTGAAGCACTGAAGCAACACCAGCAAGAGTTATGGAACGACCTTGATCATAAGCAATATAACGGTATTCAAGTTTCACGTGATATCAGAAGGACAAGAGGGTATGCTCCAGATAGATTGGTTGCTCCATATGTATTTACCAGTGCGCTAGGTTATTCAATGTTTGAAGGCGATTTCATGCAGGGTAACTATAAAGGTATTGGGTATGAGTCAGCTCAAACTTCACAATGTATGTTAGAGAATATCATTCGTGAAGACAGTTTAGGAATATATGTTGATTGGTATTATGTGGACCAATTATTTGATTCTGAAATGATTGGCCAGATGTATGCTGATTACTGTACTTTAATTGAATATTTAGCAGAAGCCGACTGGGAAGAGCCTTTACCTGATATGGCACTTTCATCAGGTGATCAAGCAATTATTAATCAAGCGAATAACGCTATTAAGTCTCAAGTAACAGAAAATTTAGTAGATATTTGTTTGTCGAGTATTAAAACATACTCCAGTCATTGTGCTGTAATCGATGCGAATGGTCATTATACCTATGAAGAAATAGGTAGATACAGTTATGCGATAGCTAGGTATTTATATGATCACGGGCTTTCATATAAAAACCATCTCATTGGCGTACTCAGTGAGAAGGGGCATCACCAGGTTGTCTCGACGTTAGGTATTATGCAAAGTGGATCAGCTTATTTGCCGTTGCATGTCGATTGGCCAACAGGTCGCTGTGATGAGGTATTAGAACAGGGGAAAGTCAAGACGGTATTAGTCTCTCAATCAGAGTTTAATGGTCGTATTCAAGGCAGTAATATTGAATTCAAATATACGTGGCTAATTATAGAAGAGATTGTTAAATATCAGCCTAAGATCAAGCTGGAGCAATTACCTCAAGCGGGATTAAATGATATTGCCTATGTCATATTTACTTCAGGAAGCACAGGTAAACCTAAAGGGGTAACGATATCCCACAGAGGTGTAACTAATACCATTCAAGCAGTGAACGCTCGGTTTGATATTAATAATACAGATAAAGTATTGGCATTATCAGAATTAAGTTTTGATTTATCTGTTTATGATATTTTTGGGATATTAGCAGCAGGTGGTGTGATTGTCTTTCCAGAACAAGAGAAAACTAGAGAGCCCAGCCATTGGTATGAACTGATACAAACACATCACATTACAATATGGAATACAGTACCACAATTAATGCAATTACTTGTAGATTATGTAGAAGATAGCCATCAACTACTTGATACATTAAAAGTGGTAATGATGAGTGGGGATTGGATTCCAGTTAAGCTACCAGAGCAAATCAAATTGCTCAATCAAGAAACAATCGTGATGAGTTTGGGTGGCGCAACTGAAGGAAGTATTTGGTCTGTATGGTATGAAATTAAAGAGGTTAATCCAAAGTGGAACTCTATCCCATATGGACAAGCGATGCCAAATCAAAAGCTATATATCTTAAATGAATTTGAAGAGCATAACCCTGTTGGTGTGATAGGAGAGATTTATATAGGTGGAGAAGGTGTTGCATTAGGATACTGGAATAATGAGAAGAAGACACAAGATAGTTTTATAAATCATCCTACTTTAGGGCGATTATATAAGACGGGAGATTTGGGAATATGGAATAAAGCAGGCTATATAGAGTTTGAAGGGAGGAAGGATAGTCAAGTTAAGATAAGGGGTTACCGGATAGAGTTAGAAGAGATTGAGAGTGCTATTGAAAATATCCCGCAAATCAAAAAGTCATGTGTATTAGCAAAGAATAGAGAGACAAAGTCTGGCAGTAATAAATATTTAGTAGCTTATTATTTGTTGGATGATCTTAATCAAAGTATCAGCAACACAGACAAGGGAGATAAATCTAACCCTATCCAGAGAAGCTTAACCCAAGACTTTATATTAGAACAATTATCGAAAGTATTACCTGAGTATATGGTGCCAAGTGCATTTGTAGAATTAGAGGCATTTCCATTAACCCCTAATGGCAAACTAGACCGCCAGGCCTTACCTGATCCTGAATTTAGTACCGATAAAGACCATTATATTGCTCCACGTAATGAAGTCGAAGCACAACTTGCTCAAATCTGGTCAGATATATTGGACATAGAGCAAGTCGGGATAAATGATGACTTCTTTAACATTGGGGGTGACTCCATTACAGCGATTAAGTTATCTCATTGTCTTAGTAAAACATTTGATCGTCAAATCACTGTGGCTGATGTGTTTAGATTAAAAGTAATTACTAATTTTGCCAATTTTATAAAGAATGCTCATCATTTTTCGTTAGTAAAAATGTATCGGAATAAATGGTCGGCACATCTTCCGACAATGATATTTATTCATCCTGGTAATGGCGGAAGTGAAGTATATCAAGACTTGGCTGATTTATTATCAGATAAATATAACTGTATTGGAATTGACAATTACAACCTTCACTACCAAGATAAAATTGATTCACTAAATCAACTCGCACAACAATATTTAGATAAATATGAACGTGATTATTCTTTAAATGGTTCTATTAATTTTTTAGGTTGGTCTTTAGGTGGGCAGATTGCATTAGAAATGGCCGCTATTCTGGAGAAGAGAGGGCATAAAGAAATCAATGTCACTTTACTTGATACGATATTGCCTAATGAAGAAACAAGAAAATTAACAGGCAATATAGACCATTCCTTGATGAAAGCTCAGATGTATGAAATGCTTTTAAAGCATTACCCAGCATCATATGTAGACAAAATTATTAGCGCTTATGATGCGGAGTGCAATATCGAAACTACTGATATTAGTCATGATTTGAAACATACAAACATTACTTTGTACAAGGCAACGGGAACCGATACCAGATTCAATAATAGAGAATTTAACTTGCTCAACAAATATGTACTCACTTTAGAGAATAATAATATTGAGTATATTAGTAATAATATAAAAACATATTATGTAGATTGCCATCATGGCAATATTATTGCTAGTTACTACAAAATAGTGGAGTAAGGCTAAAATAAGGATTGCATCATCTAAAGTAGGGAATCGAAACCACAAGTGTGATTGCCAATAAATAACCTGGATGGCAATTTATGCTTACGATCCAACACTGCTCCAGTTCCGGAACGTGTGTTATTTTCCAAGCATTAGACCTAAAGTTAGAAAAATAAGAAAAGTGAACTATGTTGCTACAAACTGATTTCATTAATAGGCTTGAACATAATAATAAACTATACATAGGCTATCCGCCGTCAACTGATTTCACATTAAACTCATTAGGGGAGATTCTAAACTATTCAATAAATAATTTGGGTGATCCTATTACGTTAAAAGGCTCCCTTGGCACACATGAGTTTGAAAAAGAAGTTGTAGAGTTTTTCATGAAACTATATAAAACAGACTCAAACACATCTTGGGGCTATATAGCGAACTGTAGTACTGAAGCTGCGTTATACTGTTGTTGGCGAGCACGTGAGTATATGAAAAAATATAAAAATGAATGTGTAATAGTCGCTTCAGAATATTCTCATTACTGCATAGGTAAAATTGCAGACATCATTGGTCTTGATCTCATTTATGTATCAACCAATAAAGATGGCTCTATTAATAATGAAAAGCTAGAAGAAGCCCTATATGAAAAGAAACATAAATCAGTTATTTTTTTTGCAACATTAGGGTCAACAATAACATCATCAATTGATGACGTTAAAGCGTTTAAAAATATTGCTGCAGCATTAAGTATAAATTTTTATATTCATGCTGATGCGGCTTTTGATGGCGGATTTCTGCCATTTATTAAAGATTATAGTATGTGTGAGGATTTTGATTCTATCAATATCAGTGGGCATAAGTTTATTGGTTGCCCTATTCCGTCAGGGATATTGTTAATTAACAGAAAGTATATACAAAGCAATAAAATTGAGTATGTTCCAAGTTATGATGTCACAATAGGCGGCAGTAGAAATGGTGTTACGCCAGTTTTATTGTATGAACAAATAAAAAAATTGGGTGGGGAATTTGGATTGAAAGAGCGATATTATTCCTGTCTGAAAAAAGCTGAAGAATTTAAAGAGATTGCAATAAATAGCGGACTAAATGTGTGGAAAGTCGATCATGCTATTACATTGGTATTTGATAGAGTGGATGATATTGTAATGGAGAAGTGGCTTGCGCCGACCTATAAGGAATATACAACAATTACTGCTTTACCAAAACTTAGTCACGAAAAATTTAGTTCCTTTCTAAAAGATGTACTTCACGTTAAAAACCATGGCAGCATGACAGATAACGTAAAAACGTTATATCCGTCACTGATAGCACCATTATAGATTAGCACCGAGAAGGAAACATTATGTCTGAAGATAAAATACATGTATATAACCGTTCACACTCCCCTCCAAAATAGCGATCGTTAACTAAAGTTTTCAACAGGGACAGAAGGTTGACAAATTCCTTTTCTAGCATTGGCAATTACAACAGCGATGTAAGTCCAAGGATTAATGTTTCTCAATCGACAGGTTTCAATTACACTTAACACAGAAGTATAGGCGAGACTACCTTCACTTGTTCGCGTGCCAAAGCTAATATGGAGAGCGAAAAATTTCGGGGGAGTGATGGCGCTTGACCACACAGTCAGATCGCCAATCGCGACAATTAAACAAGATGGAAAAGACTAACCATCCTAAAGTCCTTGAAACCGACTAGATGCCAGTTCGGTCTAACGTACCGTGTGCTGGATATTGTTATGCCCAAGATAGCTCTGAATTATCCGAGTATCGGTACCTCGGTTTGCCAAATAATAACCCGTTCGGCGTTGCTGAATCAGCGTATGAATTGTCATTCTGAGCGTAACGAAGTGAAGCGTTAGCGCAGCGTGTCCGCAGGACATAGAATCTCTGCAGATGCTTCATTTCGCTTCGCTACATTCAGCATGACAAAACTAGATTCATACTTCAAATCAGCAACGCCACCCGTTCCATGTCTCAGCATATGTGCGTGAACTGGAAAAGGTAGATTCGCTAACACTACATCTGGGATAAACATTGCAAATATGCCCAAGGCTGTTTCATTAGGCTTTCGTAGCCCGACCAATTTTTTTCGTGTAAGACCTCGTTCAAAGCGCCGAAATTGCGACGGTGAGCAGTGCTCGGCTAGGGTTAGGTCGCGTTCAGCACAAAGCTGAAGAACTTCTGTCATCAGAGCTTTTTCATTCATAGGTGCTTAATTAAGTAGTCGCGCAAAATTAAATATACAAGATTTACCAAAATTTTTAGCTTGCAGGGAGCATTTTTTTTGTTATTTTTGCACAAATGGGATGCTCCCGATTGATGCTTCACCGTCTAGCGTCTTAAGTTTTACTTTTTACTTTATAAATGGCTTCTTAACTTTTAAGTTAATTAACCGATAATAGGTAAACACGTTGAGACATTCTAAAAAACATGAGACATTCTACAATCGTCAAACAAATAATTTCTGGCAAAGCTGAAGGAATATGGGAAACAATTAGCCAAGGTGGTAATGTACATAAATGGTTTCCAACAGCTGTTCAAAGTTGTAAACTTGAAAAAGTCAACGGACAAACTTTTCGGTTTTGCACTATGAAAGATGGAAGTCAACTGAAAGAACGTATAATTGAAGTCAGTGATGAAGCACGCCGATTTACTTATACAGTTTATGAACATCCACTTCCCGCATCTGAAATACTTACCACTATAGAAATAGAGAATGTTGGAAGCGAATCTACTTCGATTATTTGGACTGCTGAATTTGTAGCTAGTGAAGAAAATATCTCCATAGTGGAAAAGATGCTCCAAGAAATTTTTATGCAAGGAATTGAAAGTCTTGAAAACTGGCATTGTAAAACTAAAGATTGAGAGTTGCGAGAATTAGTTAAGTTGAGACATAGTGCAGAGTGGCAAAAGTAAACCACCAGGTTTTCTGTTTCGATGCTACTAATACTCCGAATCGAATTACTCAGTAAAACAAGCAAAAATTACAAGAGGCAAGCATTTGTAATGGAAACTCGTAATGAAATTGAACTGATCAAAATAATTGCGGCTCCGTGGATCTCCCAATCTATCTATGCCGTGGTCAAGCTGGGAGTGATTGATTTGTTGGCAGATGCAACAGATTATCAAGCTTTAGCTCAGAAAGTAAACGCGAACCCAGAAGTCCTGTATCGCCTTCTTAAAGGACTGGTAAGCGTTGGAATTGTATCTGAAATTCGTCTTGGAACTTTTGTCTTAACTGAGATCGGGTCACTGCTACTTTCAGGAGCAGCAGGAAGACTAAGTAGTCTTGCCTTGCTGTGGGGAGAGGAGTTCTATCAAGCTTGGGGTAACCTGTTGGAGACTGTGCAGACAGGAAATACTGCTTTTGATCGCGTCTACAATACCAGTTTCTTTCAGTATCTCCATAGCAAGCCAGAAGTAGCCAGGACGTTTAATGATACGATGATCGGACTAACTGCATTCCTCTACCCAAAGGTGCCTACCACCTACGATTTTTCTAGTTGCAAACGAGTGGTGGATGTTGGTGGCGGGTGTGGCGCTTTGATCGGGCTAATCCTGGCCGCAAATCCTAGCCTCAAAGGAGTTCTATTCGATCAACCAGATGTTGTCACCCAAGCAAATACCGTATTGTCAGCTTACGGTGTCTTAGATCGCTGTGACATTGTTGGTGGGGACTTTTTTGAAACAGTTCCTGCGGGAGGTGATACCTATGTGTTATCGAACATTATTCATGATTGGGACAACGACCGAGCTCTATCAATATTGAACAATTGCCGCCGTGCAATAGATGAACAAGGACGCCTCTTACTGGTAGAAATGGTTTTATCTAATGAGCAAGAGCCAACATTAGCCCGGATGACAGATTTGAATATGCTTGTTCTGACTGGAGGTCGGGAGCGGACTCAAGAAGAGTTTACTTCTCTGCTGAGTAGTTCTGGCTTTGCTTTGAAGCGATTTTTACCTGTAGAGCAGCTAATTTGCATTGTCGAAGCCGTTCCAAATTAATGAGACGTGAGTTCGACGGAGTTAGAAAAGAGCCGCAGGTAGTGCAGGCAAACCTTTTGGGTCAAGATCTAAAGAAGGTTTCTTTTCCTGATAAGTGTATGCAACTAATCCAGCTAAAAGATTGACCATGAAATTGAGAACACTACGGTGTCGTGAATGCTCAATTTGGCAAATGTTTTTAAGTTGATCATTGACTGACTCAATTACAGCCCGCTTGCGGAGCAGGATTTTATCCATCAAAGGAACTAGCTTGTTCTTCATATTCTTCTTCAGCTTTGTAATTAGCTGTAAGCCGCGATCATAAAGTTGCTGAAAAAGTTTGTGTGAGATATAACCGCGATCGCCAAATATTTTGCCCACAATATCTTCTGTCATATCTGGCACCGGAGTACGATCATCAACATTAGCTGCGGTTAGCTTAAAAGCAATTAATTCTCCTTGGTCGTTAATAATGAGGTGTAATTTCAAACCAAAATACCAACCAATAGAATTCTTGCCCCAATTTGCATATTCTTTGAATACCTTGTGTGATGTAGCACGGCACTTATGACAAACTGTGATCGGAGTTGAATCAATAAAGCTGATCCCCGTAACTTTTCCTCGACGGCTATGAAGATAACAACAAAGTGCCATCAAGCTCCACGGCATAACCTCAACGAATCGATTGTAGCTAACCAAATTTGGAAAAGCCCTCTTCCAATAAGGTAAGACTTGTAAGATATAAAACTCTTTGAACGTGCGATACCCAGACCCGTGAAAGGCGATCGCTATTGTCATAATCTCGCTCAGACACATCCGACAACGGCTCAACTTTTCTCCACCCATCTGTGGTAGGTGTGCTTGCTTCCACATCGACTCAAACACGCTTGCTGAAGTCATCGAGGTCACAAAAAATCTCTGTGATGTCCAACCGAGACTGGAGATGTAACATGATCGTAGCCTACCTGCGTTAAGCGTAGCTCTCCGTAGGAATCGCCTACTTCTCGAATTGAACCTTAAAGCTGCTACCATAGTCAATTCAGCCCGTCGAACTCACGTAACAATGTCTACTTGTAAAACTCAAGATCTGGGTGTATTTTTGCGGTGAATAAGCGCGCCGTGCCAAGAGTTGTTTGAGCGGAGGTTTCCTCCGTCCCTTGCGCATCTGGTGAAGGAGAATCAAAGCTATGCCCTACGGGCACGCTGCGCTATCGGGGGGTTCCGCTTCATTTTTCATAGACAAAAATGGACAACCACTAACAATGTCTACTCGT
>NZ_QMEA01000162.1 GCF_012912105.1 Brasilonema sp. UFV-L1 | reverse complement strand
GCGGAGGACTTACGGCGAAGAAGTTAAACCTTGAGAAACCATCGCTGCTGATACATGCCATAGGCGACTGCTATCCACAGTAACACAGTGACAATAGCAAACAATAAAGAACCATTCACTGCCCCAGCCCAAGATGCAAAAACATTCTGATAAATCCAATCGTAAGCATTGGGAGCATTTTCTCCAAACCCGACTTTAATTCTCAGCAAAATTTTAATCAGCACTACAGAAGCAACAAAAACAGAGATAGCATTTAATCCCAGCACTTCAAAGGGTTTACTCCAACGCCGCACCCGGCGCACTTCAATCAGTTCATAACAAGCCGCAAGTAACAATAATGCCCAACCACTAGCAAAAAGAACATAAGAACTTGTCCATAGCTTTTTGTTAATTGGGAATGTCCAGCCCCATCCCCAACCGATAATTAAGCAACCGATACCAAATAATACTAAACCTATGCTTGTACGATATTTTACTGGCTGTTTACGTATCCATTGTCCAGCAAAATAGCCAACTAATACACTCACAACAGCGGGAATGGTGCTAAAAAGTCCTTCTGGATCTCCTAGATTTTTGAAACCATCGCCTTTGTAAAGATGTGCTTGAGGAATAATTAAGCGATCTATGTAACCACCCAAATTCCCCTCTCGCGTCAGCACTCCAGCACCATAACCGGGAACGGGAAGGTACATCATTGCTAACCAGTAGCCGATGAGGAGTACACCTGCTAGTATCCATTGTCCCTTACGTGGAAGATTGAGGACGGCAATACAAGCAAGCAAGTATGTTAAACTAATGCGTTGCAACACTCCCATAATGCGAATAGTACTCAAATCTTTATTCCACAAACTATTGAGTAATAACCCTAAAGCAAATAAAATCGCGGCGCGACGCAGGATACGCCAGTAAACAGATGCTGTTGCTTTGTTGTCGTCAGTGTACTTTGACAAGGAGAAAGTCATCGCTACACCAACAATAAACAGAAAGAAAGGAAAGACTAAATCAGTTGGGGTACAGCCGTGCCAATCTGCATGGAGTAATAGAGGGTAGACATTAGGTTCAGCAACACCCGCCATGTTAACAAGAATCATGGCTGCAATAGTTATGCCGCGAAAAACATCAAGTGAAGTCAGACGCATACGGGGAATTTTGTTTTAGAAACTCTAACTTAGCTTGCTTTGTACACCTAATCAAGTCATCATTGTTCTGCTCCATGTCAAATAGAACTATTGCTCTTGGCTTAAAACCACCCGAATCAAACAGAAAAATAATTATTTATTGTCGTGTGTCTTCAAATAATCAAAAACCTGAACTAAAAAATCAGGTCTTGGCTATGGAGAATTTCTGCTTAGCAAAAGGAATTGCTGTAACTGAAACTATCACTGAAATTGGTGGAGGATTAAATTTTAAGAGAAAAAAATTCATCGCTTTAGTCATGTCTATTCTCAAAGGTGAAATTTCCACTCTTGTTGTGGCTCACAAGGATAGGTTATGTCGGTTTGCTTTTGAGTTCGTCGAAGAGCTTCCTGATTCTTCAGATTGTCAAATCATTGTTGCCAACCAAGAGTCTCTCTCTCCACAACAAGAATTGGTCGAGGACTTAATGGCAATTATCCACTGCTTCTCCTGCCGTCTTTATGGTCTTCGCAACTATTCTAAAGAAATTAAAGAAAAACTTGTGGCAACTCTAGACAACCCTCCACAAAATGTTTTAGAATCACAAGACAAAGAAATTCAATGTTAAGGAAGTTATTCGGTTGCTGACGAGGTCTTACACGTGGACAAATGCGTGACATCCGTAAAGACAAAGTTAAAACTGTCAAAGGAACAAAGAATCCTGATGGCGAAAAGTGCTGGAATTGCTAGGTTTACCTACAATTGGGGCTTAGCGACCTGGGAATCTCTGTACAAGGATGGCTTGAAACCAAATCATCTCCTACTTAAGAAATTCTTTAACAATGAAGTTAAGCCGGTCTTACCTTGAATAAAAGAAAAAGGAATCTGTCAGAAGGTAACAGAATTCGCTTTTGAAAATCTCGCAAAAGCTTTTAAGAACTTTTTTGAGGGTCGCTCAAAGTACCCGACTTTTAAGAAAAAAGGCGTTTGCGATCGCTTTACAATTAATGCAGGGGGAAAACCAATATCCATTGGTGGGACAAGAGTGAAACTCCCAACAATGGGATGGATCTCAACCTATGAAGGACTTCCACATACAACCGTAAAATCTTTCACAATTTCTCAACAAGCTGGGGATTGGTATATCTCTTGTTCCTATGAAATTGAACCGCAAATCCGAGAGAAAGAATTTGATTATGTTGGAGTTGATCTCGGAATAAAGGAATTAGCAATTCTGTCAACAGGATTGGTATTTTCTAATCCCAAAGCTCTCAAGAATGCACAAAACCAATTGACCAGATTACAGCGCGAACTTCAACGTAAGGAAAAAGGTTCTAACAGGAGAAATCGACAAAGATTAAGAATTTCTAAGGCACATAGACGAGTGTCGAATATCAGGAAAGATGCAACTCATAAAGCAACCTCCTACATATGCAAAAACCACGCAGTGATTGGGATTGAGGATTTAAATGCGTCTGGAATGATGTCAAATCATAAGCTGGCTGGTGCCGTTGCTGATTCTAACTTCTATGAGTTCAAAAGGCAGATTTCATATAAAGCATTAAGATATGGTTCAGATGTTGTGCTTGTTGATAGATGGTTTCCATCGACTCAACTGTGTTCTTGCTGTGAGCATAAAAAACCGATGAACCTATCGCAGCGGATATATTCTTGTGATAGATGTGGTAGCGTGCTAGATCGAGATTTTAACGCAGCTTTAAATATTGAAAACTATGCGCGGAGGGCGTTCGCCGTGCCTGGACACGCTCCGGATAACCGCTCCCATGCTCCGGTTGAAGTGTCAATCGAAATCGATGTCATAAGTTGTCTAGGTTTTGAATAGCAGTAAAAGCAAAAGTAATAAGATTTACGCAACAGACTTGTTCCCCTGCTCAGACTGGGAATATAGTTATCGAGGCTCCGCTTCGCGTTTAAGGGGACGAAAGGCGGAGTCTCAAAGTTGACACGACCTGGCAAAGTCAGGTCACGAGGGGATAAAGTTAGCTAGTGGGAAGTATTTTTACTACATTACGAATTAAAATAAGATTTTATTAAGAAATACTACAAGTACCTATGGCAGTCAAAGTAGGAGACACAGCCCCCGATTTCACATTGCCCTCCCAAAACGGGACACCTGTAAGCCTTAGAGATTTTCGTGGCAAAGCAGTCGTCTTGTATTTTTACCCCAAAGACGACACACCAGGATGTACGGCGGAATCGTGTGCTTTTCGCGACCAATATGAAGTTTTTAAAACAGCTGGAGCAGAAGTCATTGGTGTGAGTGGTGACTCACCAGAGTCTCACCAGAAATTTATCACCAAGTATCAACTGCCTTTCACTCTTTTAAGCGATAAAGGTGATCAAGTGCGCAAGCAATACGGCGCAACCGCAGCCTTTGGCTTGTTTCCTGGTCGTGTGACTTATGTTATCGATAACCAAGGAGTTGTACGATATGTCTTTGACTCAATGTTTAACTTCAAAGGTCACGTCGAAGAAGCACTCAAAACGTTGCAACAATTGCAAACAGCTTAACACGAAGCGTTAGCGTTCTTCTTAACACATCGATGTCAAAGACTGAATAAAGTTTTTTAGAGAAGGTTCAAAGGAGCGATCGCTCGAAAAAGGCGATCGCTCCTTTGAAGCTGACTTCCTGCTACACTTTATTTTGGAAAGTTTTCTCCGACACAACAACGTAACCATTGGCTGTCTTAGTGTTCTTACCGTTGGTATGATGACCATTAGTATTACGGGGTTGAATCACACCATAACCGCCGTGGTTCCGTTCGTAAATAACATTGATTTCATCAGTTTCCGCATTGCGGAACATGTAAAAGTCGTGTCCAACCAATTGCAGATGTTCTAAAGCTTCTGCAACAGTCATCGGAGGCATAGCAAAATATTTACAACGGACGACTTCTTCTGGTAATTCTGGAGTGCGATCGCCTATTAAATCTGTGACAACTGACTCTTGAACAACTCCTTCAATTGTTGTTTGGGCCTGTGTTTTCTTCTCGTGACGTCGCTCTTTATATTTACGCAAGCGACGGGCAATTTTATCTGCCACCAAATCTATGCTGGCGTAGAGGTTCTCGCTACTCTCCTCAGCACGGATAACACTGCCATTCGCATAAATAGTGACTTCAGCCGATTGCTTGGGATTAATTCGGGGATTACGAGCTACGCTCAGATGGACATCCACTTCATTGGTGATGTTTTGATAATGATTTGCTGCCTTTTCTATTTTTTGATGCACGTAATCCCTAATTGCATCGGTGATTTCAATATTTTTGCCGTGGATGACAAGCTTCATGTAAACACTCCCGCTCAATGTTTTATGTGAATTTTGTTTCGGATGACAAGGAAATGCGGTAAGGTCTATGACTGCCAAGAGAATCAATCGTGAACGGATTTAGACTTACGACCAAAGTTCTGTTAGCATGTTTTCTACGGAGGACTTACTAATCGTGCTTAGCATCTACTGTGTTTTCTGTGTCCACAAGGACTACTGAAAACTCAGCCAAAGACGCTCTCTACGTGAAGTCCTTCGAGTCTACAGACTTCTCGCTGCTAAGACGCCTAGCCTCAGCCCACTGAATCTGAGTTTTTGTGACGTTTCGTCCATATTGACCTAACCAATCTCTGCTGTGATTCCAATCGATTGAAAAGCAATTAGATATCTACGCAGACATCTTAGGTTTTCTCCTTCAGGAGGCTTAATCGTTTTTCCTAAAATACACAACTGTTTTTGCACTTCTTAATCTTGTATTTTATGTCAACCGTTGTTTAGGCGTCACTAGCCAGTACACTTATGACTCTTTTCTTGGCGTGACGTTATTCTTGCAGAGAATTCCTCCCAACTCCATTGAGGTTATATATTCAAAACTAGCATCTTGTATTTTGGAAAACCAATTCCTTGACTTTCCTTTAAAATCCTTTGCATAGCTTGACATTTCTGAATCCCTATTGGTTACAAGAGATACATTTTGCTCTGTATTCAGGTTGAGTTTTTTCTTTGTTTGTAACATGTCTTTGCATAAAAATAGATGTTTGCTATATAACCAAGTAGTTATGCCATACTCAGACGCCCTTATATGGCAGCGCACTCTTCTAGAGGAGCGCATTAAAAACCCTAGCTTAGAAGACGTGCTGATTCTACTAGAACATCCACCTGTTTACACTTTGGGACAAGGAGGCAAGTCAGAATTTTTGAAATTTGATCAGACAAACAGTATGTATGAAGTCCATCGAGTTGAACGAGGTGGCGAAGTTACGTACCATTGTCCTGGTCAACTGGTAGGATATCCAATTTTAAATTTGCAACGTTACCGTAAAGATCTCCATTGGTACTTGCGTCAACTAGAAGAAGTCTTAATCCGTACACTCAAAATCTACGGCTTACAGGGAGAACGCAATCCTGGTTTCACAGGTGTTTGGTTAGAAGGGTGTAAAGTGGCTGCGATCGGTATTAAAGTCAGCCGTTGGATAACCATGCACGGCTTTGCATTAAATGTTTGTCCTGATATGAGCGGATTTGAGCGCATTGTACCCTGCGGTATTGCTGATAAGCCTGTAGGCAGTTTAACTCAATGGATTCCTGATATTTCTTTGTTGGAGGTACGCTCTGGTGTGGCAAAATGCTTTGCCGAGGTTTTTGATGTTGAATTGGTCATACAAACTCCGGTTGATTGACGTACTCACCGGCATAAATGCGGGAGTGATTATCATTCAAGCGTTGCAATTTTCAAAGCTTTCTGACAAAACTTTTTCAAAAGAAAAGCTAAAAACCGTTCTTGGCTAACAAGAACGGTTAAGAGAGTCAGTTAGCTAACTCATATTAGAGTGAGCTACTCAAAAATGACTCACTATTTGAGTAGAAAAGTTGATTGTATGTCTTGAGAGCAGATTCTCCAAGACCACCTGTTAATGGTTGGAAAGCATCAGCGAATTTGCCCGCCAGAGAATTAATCAGATTGTCACCAGCATCTTTAACTCCTATGGACAACACCAAATTATCCAACTTACCGAGAAAGTCACCAGCACCAGTGGCTGATTTGTCAATAATCACAGACCAATTGCCATCACCAATGACTATGCTATTGCTGGTAAAAACATAGTTACCATTACCAATAATTGTGTTGTTGCTACCAAAATCCCAGTTACCATTACCAATGGTTGTGTTGTTATTTCCAAAGTGCCAGTTACCATTGCCAAGAGCGGTATTGTCACTAGTTGACTCCCAATACCAGTTGCCATTACCAATAGTTCTGTTGTTTCGACTAGAGTCTAAATGCCAGTTACCATTACCAATGGTTGCGTTATATTTACTGGAATCCCAGTGCCAGTTAGCATTACCTATGCTGGCGTTGAATTGTCCGTAATCCCAGTTCGAATTGCCGATGACAGCGTTGTTACTGCCAAAGTCCTTGTTACCGTAACCAATGGGTATGCCACCTTCAGGAGTGTTAAAAATGTTATCACTGCCACTGAAGGGTAAAAGACCACCAAGGACTGTGTACAAGACGTCTGTGGGCGGATTAACTGCTTGGCTATTACTACCACCAAACAGGTTTGTAAATGGATCGCCACCACCTGCTTGTTCGTTGACAGTGTTGACAGGTGTATTAACGCTCAGGATGTCATTCTTATAGAGCGTCAACAAATCGGAGGGTGATTTTAAAGGCGTGCTGTTAGTACTAAACAGCTTTTTACCTGTAGCAGAGTTGACTGTTTTGGTAAAGTTTAAGAGGTCATCTTGGACGATTCTCAAGGTTTCGGAGGATGATGAAGTCCGCCCGCTTGAACTAGCTGAAGTTGGTAAATTGTCACCAAACAGAACTTTTACAATGTCCAAGGATGATTGCTGAACTGCTGTCCGACCATCCGTGGACGTGTTACCACCAATAGCACCTGAGGTACTAGCACCAGCAAATGAGTTACTAGATCCACTAGGCAAAGTCTGACTGTAGACAGATGTCAAGAAATTAGAAGCTGACGTTGGTACGGGGAAGTCTGCACCATAAGCTTGTTTTAAGTAATCGAGCGCTGGGGCATTAGTATTACCAAATGGGTTATTACCACCTGCAAATGGATTTCCACCAGTGGAGGAGGTTTTAATGCCACTCTCGGATACTCTGTTGCTTAGTTTACCGATGACGGAGTCAACCATTTCGTCAACAGTAAAGTTAATTGCTTTTGAAAATCTTTCTGGTGTAATTTCCTTACCGATAATCCACTGTTTCTCACCAACAATTACGTTACCAAGACTAGCAAACGGTTGACCGCCACCACCAGCGTAGGGATTGTTTGCAGCACCAGCAAAAGTATTCGTGGTACCAGTTCCTAAGCCAGTACTTCCAAAACCGCCAGCATTTTGGCTACCACTAAAGCTGTTACTAGAAGCAGCAGCAAATGGGTTGCTGCTACTAGCGCCGCCACTGATTGGAGTCAGACTGGTGTTACTAGGAGCAGAGGTGCTGGGAGAATAAGTGTTAACCGATAACGAACTGCCACCACTAGTTTGGGAAGCTGAAACAGTTACACTATCAGCCGAGTAGTTGTCAACACCAGCTAGATCGGTAGCTGAAGGAATAACTGAGTTACTACTATCAGAGCCACCAGACGAACTAGTCTCGATAGCTTGATTACTCACGTTGCTACCAAAACCGGGATCAAATGGGTTATTACCACTACTAAATGCTTGATTTGTAGGTAAGTTGTCACCCAGTGCTTCTGTAAGCTCTTGGTTTACTTGGTTGTCAATGCTAACCCTAAGTTCAAATCCAGATATCCCAGCACTTGAGTTGTCACTGGCGGTGGAGGTGTCGCTACTAGAAGGAGCGCTGCTATTACCAGTACTAATCGCAGACCAAGGGTTAGTACCACCTGTAAGTGGACTGCCAGAGGCATTCGGATTGCCAAAGTTAGTAAAGGGATTACCGCTACCCCCACCTGTGATACCATCATTTGTGGTTCCACCACCAGTAGCACTCTCAAAACCTTCTAACACGGTTTCAGTGGAAGTGACTTCATTCAAGCGACCCCAAGGAGACTGTCCCAGGATATTGCCAGAATTACTAGTACCGCTAGTAAATTGGTTACTACTATTTGTGTCATCAGTTGCCATTAGAAATAATCCTCCGAGTTTTTAGGATAAACATTGCGTAAACATATGAATAAATAACAGACAAAAAATTGGTCTGCTAGTTTACAATCCCTCGCTGATTCTGATTGCCAAAATTGACAATAATTCCTTAGTCTAAGAAAGCCTGGTTTAGTCTAGTAGAAGTTATAAACCCTGCTTTTATCCAATGTTTTTAGGACAAAACCTAACTGTAATCAAAGTTACATTTACACGTAAATACTAAGTAATTTTAAAGATAAATTCAATACAGTTTTTTTTGATATATTTGTCAAATCTTTAGATTTATTTATCTTTTTTTGAGAACAAAAGTTCAATGAAAAAGGCTTGTAATAACGTAATCGTGCTGTTAGGAAAAATAGTGCAAAATTTAAGCAATCTCAAATCTTGCACTAGCTATTATTATTCTTTATCAGAAAATAAATTCTCTAGCTGCTATTGCGACGCAAAGTGTATCACTAAACAGAAGCGACCAAAGCACGCTGCTTCTCCGGCTCAGACCAGCGACCAATAACTTTGCCCAGTACTGACATTTCTTGAACTAAGCGGTCAAACTTTTCAGGAGTCAGAGATTGAGGTCCATCAGATAGAGCTTTAGTAGGATTCGGGTGAACTTCAATCATCAATGAATCTGCACCTGCTGCTAGGGATGCCATTGCCATTGGTGCAACATATTCAGAATTTCCTGTACCATGACTTGGGTCAATCATGATGGGTAAATGTGTCAGTTTTCTCAACACAGGAATGACGGATAAATCTAAGGTGTTGCGAACATATTTGGCATCAAAAGTTCTAATTCCTCGTTCGCAAAGAATCACATTTGGATTTCCTGCTGCCAAAATATATTCTGCTGCCATGAGCCACTCATCAATTGTCGCGGACATCCCGCGTTTAATCAGTACAGGCTTATCTTGAGCACCGACTTTCTTAAGCAACGAGAAGTTTTGCATATTCCTCGCTCCTACCTGGATCACATCAGCCACACGAGAGAGTGCGGGTAAATCAGCAGCATCCATGAGTTCTGTAATGATACCCAGCCCAGTTGCTTCACGAGCCGCTGCTAATAAATCTAGAGCACTCTCACCATACCCTTGAAATGCGTAAGGTGATGTGCGAGGTTTGTATGCTCCGCCACGTAAAAATTTAGCTCCAGCTGCCTTGACTCGCTTTGCCGTTTCTACAATCATGGCTTCATTTTCTACAGAGCAAGGTCCAGCAACCAGCACAACGGGATGTTGTTCACCAATGTAGACAGAACCATTTGGTGTAGGTACAACAACTTCACTAGCTTCTCCATGACGGAATTCTCGACTAGCCCGCTTGAAAGGTCGCTCAACCCGCAAAACTTGCTCAATCCAAGGACTGCTATTTTGTACCTGCAATGGATCAATTGTGGCAGTATCACCAACCAAGCCTAGGATAACTTTGTGCTTACCGACACTTTTTTCCACAGTGACACCCCAAGCGTCACGTAACTCTTTGCTAATGCGAGTCACTTCATCAACAGGTGTACCATTTTTAACGATAATAATCATAATTTTGACCGTCCGTGTTGTTGATTTTTCATGGTTTCAGACTTACGCACACGCAAGGAAAAACATAGGGTTGGAATTCCTTCCCTTTCGTCGCTCCGGACTATAGTTATGTTGCTCGTACGTAATTTTGATGATTGAAATTCTTACAAAATAACTAGTAACTACTGACTAATGACTGCGTCTCAAATTGTCATTAGTCAATAATCCCTAATATTTGGATAAAGGACTAGGGATTAAGGGCTTTAGCAACAGTTTGCACGTCCTTATCTCCTCTACCAGAGCAGTTTATGACAATTCGGGGACTACCATCTAGTTGCGGACACAACTTTTCTAAATAGGCGATCGCATGAGCAGTTTCTAAAGCTGGAATAATCCCTTCTAATTGAGACAAAAGCTGCAACCCAGCTAAAGCCTCAGAATCAGTTATACTGTAGTACTCACCGCGACCAAGCTCTTTAAGATAGCTATGTTCTGGACCAACGCCAGGATAATCCAAGCCAGCACTAATCGAATGTGCTTCGATAACCTGACCATCATCATCTTGTAGCAGATAGCTCATTGCACCGTGCAACACTCCGATTCGTCCCCGAGTTAAGGTTGCTGCGTGCTTTTCGGAGTCAACACCTTCACCTGCCGCTTCAACTCCAATCAGGCGCACAGATGGTTCATCCACAAACTCATGGAATAACCCAATCGCATTGGAACCACCACCCACACAAGCCAAGAGAATATCTGGTATTCCTCCCCATTTCTCTTGAGATTGAGCGCGAGTTTCCTGACCAATTATAGCGTGGAAGTCCCGCACTATCATAGGGTAAGGATGAGGACCAGCAACAGAACCGAGGATGTAGTGAGTTGTTTCCACATTTGTCACCCAATCCCGAATCGCTTCGGAAGTTGCATCCTTGAGTGTTCCAGTACCAGCCTCCACTGGACGAACTTCAGCCCCCATCAGTTTCATCCGAAACACATTCAGGGCTTGCCGTTGCATATCCTGGATGCCCATATAAATCACGCATTGTAGACCAAAACGAGCGCATACGGTTGCAGTTGCTACCCCATGCTGACCTGCTCCTGTTTCAGCAATAATGCGTTGCTTACCCATACGCTTTGCCAGTAACACCTGACCTAAAGCGTTATTTATTTTGTGAGCACCTGTGTGATTTAAATCTTCTCTCTTAAGATAGATTTGTGCTCCTGTACCATCAGGTCTAGCGTAGTGTGCTGTGAGACGCTCAGCAAAATATAAGGGATTGGGTCGTCCCACGTAGTCTTTAAGTAAATTTTGTAACTCTTCTTGAAAACTTGCCTCGTTGCGGTATTGTTCATATGCTGTTTCCAATTCACTTAATGCGGGCATTAAGGTTTCGGGAACATATTTACCGCCGAACTTTCCGAATCTCCCTAAGGAGTCGGGTCTTGCAGTAGCAAAGTCAACCTTATCATTAATATCCCAAATACTGACCACTAGTTAAAACCTCTTATCTTCTAGTAAATGTTCCAGAGTCTTAACAGTTGACACTCTACAGTTATTCAGTAAACAGTTGTTTTTGACTGATAACTGATAACTGTTCACTGTATTGAACCTACTGTTTGAAGAGACGCTTGGGCAATTGCTGCTTTCAATTCTTGAGAAAGTATTTCAATCGCTTGCAGTCCTTCTTTGGGACTACCATTTGCTAATCTTTGAACAAATGCACTACCAACAATCACACCATCTGCGCCCCAATCGCTTACCTGACGAGCCTGTTCTGGTCCAGAGATACCAAAGCCAACACCAATCGGTTTGTCAGTTATAGTTCGCATTTGAGTTAGTAAAGTCTTGACGCGGTCTTGTAGTTGGGAGCGAACACCTGTTACACCAGTCACACTGACAAGGTAGATAAATCCTTGAGAGTACTTGGCGATCGCCTCAATTCGCTCTTGAGAACTGGTAGGAGCGACAAGTAAAATGACTTCTATACCAAATTCTGCGGCGGTGTTGATTAAATCTTCTGCTTCTTCTAGAGGTAAATCTGGTACGACTAATCCTCGTACTCCAACACTGGCGATTTGCGCCAAAAATGATTTCACACCTCGATTTAAAATTGGATTGTAGTAAGTGAATAAAATGATAGGCGCTTGCAAGTTTGGACTCACATCTGCAACTATTTCTAACACGTGCTCTAATTTAGTTCCTTTTTGCAACGCACGAGTAGCAGCAGCTTGGATCACAGGACCATCTGCTAATGGGTCAGAATAAGGAACACCCAGTTCAATAAAGTCAGCACCATTGCGATCTAGGATGCGTAAAGCTTCTGTTGTGGTTGCTAAGTCAGGATCTCCAGCTGTTATGAAGGGAATCAAAGCGCGCTGGTTGCGATCTCTTAAAGATTGAAAGCGTTGGGAAATAGAAGTCATTCGATCAATGCACCTAAATAATGGGTATTAGTTTTAGTAGTAAGCGCAAAGAGCGCTTATCATCAGCCAGTAACTTGCACAATTATCTTACCGTGTACATCTGTGCCGCCTTGCTCAAGTCTTTGATGAGCTTGTGCAACTTGATTGAGTGGAAATGTCATTCCAACTACAGGTTTGATTTGCTCTCGTTGAATAAGCGTTTTCAAAGCTTCAAGTTTAGGGCGAGGACGGTCTAAGTGTACGAAGTGAATTGTAATATTTTTTCCTATAGCAGCGTTGAGGTCACCCTGTACACCTGTGACTGTCACAGCCCGACCATCAACTTTAGTTGCTATCAAACTTTTGGCTAAAATATCACCACCAACTGTAGTAAAAGTAACATCAACTCCTTCACCACCTGTTTCTCTCAAAATAATATCGATAAAGTTTTTCCTGCGGTAGTCTATCACTCTATCTGCACCGATAGACTTCACCAAATCAAAATCATAACTGCCGCAAGTCGTGTAAACATAAGCACCTGCTGCTTTGGCAATTTGAATTGCAAACGAGCCTACACCGCCTGCACCACCATGAATCAGCACGATTTCGCCGACTTTAAGACTTGCTCTATCGAACAAAGCAGCCCATGCTGTACCGCCCGCCACCGGTACACTCGCCGCTTCTGTATGCGATAAATTTGAGGGTTTTTTGGTAACAATCGACTCGTTGGCGACATGATATTCAGTATTTGCACCCTGACCATCCATAAGTTCTATGGGGTAATAGACTTGATCACCGACCTGAAAATCTCTGACGTTTTCTCCAATCGCCTCGACGACTCCTGAAACGTCGTAGCCGAGAATTGCAGGTAGTTTTATCCTTGGTCCAAAGAATCCTTGGCGTACTCCACAATCAGCAGGATTCACTGAGGTTGCATAAACTTTGACCAAAATTTCGTTTTTACCTGGTGTTGGTTTATCTACCTCTGTTTGTGCAAAAACTTCTGGACCTCCGAAGCCTGTTATCACCATAGCTTTCATGTCTGTTTTTTTCCTTTGTCACTCGTGTGACGACTAGGAGTTAAGCAGATTTCGTACAGCCTGCTCTACATCAGCTTGTTTGACTAATGATTCTCCTACCAGAACGGCACGGGTACCCGCATCAGCCACAAGAGATAAATCTGCGGGGGTGTACAAGCCAGATTCACTCACAACGGTGATACCGAAGCTTTGCAACTTCGAGCGTCGTTGTTCAAGTAACTGTTGAGTCGTTGCCAAATCCACCGTAAAATCTTCTAAGTTGCGGTTGTTGATTCCCACTAAGCGCAAGTCGTCAAGTTGTAGCACTCGATCCAGTTCAGCTAAGGTGTGGACTTCTACCAAAGCTTTCATTCCTAAATCGTGAATCACGCGCAAAAAGTCTTGAAGTTCCACATCACTTAGGATAGCAGCAATAAGTAATACGGCATCTGCGCCTGCTGCTCGTGCATAGTAGATTTGGTAGATATTAATGATAAACTCTTTGCACAGTAATGGGAGTTCGACTTGCTGTCTGATAGCACGTAGGTTCTCAAAACCGCCTTGGAAAAACTTAGAGTCAGTCAGAACTGATAAACAAGCTGCACCACCTTGCTCATAAGCTTTGGCGATCGCCACCGGATCAAAGTCAGCCCTAATGACTCCACGACTCGGTGACGCTTTCTTAACTTCTGCAATCAGGCTTGGATGATGCGGACTTTGTTGTAAAGTCGTTAAGAAATTTCGTACAGGAGGAGCAGTCGTTAACTGCTGTTGTAAAATCGCTAGTGGTAGTTCTTGCCGCATTTGTGCGACTTCTTGCCTTTTGTACCACACAATTTCTTCAAGAATGTGGCGTGGACGAACATTTACAGTAGCAACTTGTTTCATAGACTCCTAAGAAAGACAGGGGTGTAGGGGTGTAGGGGTGTAGG
>NZ_QMEA01000161.1 GCF_012912105.1 Brasilonema sp. UFV-L1 | reverse complement strand
AGGCGACCCGCGTTCCCGAAGGGCACCGCAGTTTTTCCGGGTTTGATGAAACGGAACGTTCAAAATACAATGAGTAGGGGACGTCAATCTTTTGACTTTTCAAGGGCGTTGTGCAGAATTCAAACTCAAACCAATTAAGTTCTACGCCCGTTTTTTTTTTATTGTGAGTTTTTTCCTATGAAAAGTTAAGTTTGTCGTAAGCACTCAAGTACATACGACAAAGCTATAAGCAGTCTTTTAAGTTTTGTTTTTTCCCTTAACAAATGACACCGTTACCACAGGGTTTGGGATATTAATCATCGCTGTCATTGTTGGTTCAGTCCAACGCACAAGCCAATTAGGTTGGACTCCAAAAATCACAATCAGCACAGCGAGAACAATAGCAGGAAGGCGATCGCCCCAAGACACGCGTGGCAAATTCATCACTTGTGCAGACAAGCGCCCAAAAAAGGCACGATTCATGAGAATTAAGAAGTAAACAGCAGTTAAACCCGTACCTATCATGCTTAACAAAGTTTGCACTGGGTAAACTGCGAAACTACCGCGAAAGACAATGAATTCGGCAATAAATCCCACCATTCCCGGTATACCTGCACTTGCCATGACTCCCAAAACCATTAAACTTCCAATGACGGGCATACCTCGTTCTGGGTTTAGGAGTCCCTGGACAACATCTAAATCACGGCTTCCTGCTTTTTGATAAACAATACCTACCAGTAAAAACAACAGGGCTGAAATTAATCCGTGACTAATCATTTGCATGATGCTTCCCAACACACTCAGAGGTGTTGCAGCAGCAGCGGCTAAAAGTACATAGCCCATGTGTCCAATGGAACTGTATGCTACCATTTTTTTCATGTCTTTTTGGGCGATCGCACACGATGCACCATAAAGCACACTGATAACTGCCCACACTGCTAAAGCTGGAGCAACATAACTCCAAGCATTCGGCAACAAGTTCATCCCAAACCGCAGTAAGCCATAAGTTCCTAACTTCAACAGAACCCCAGCCAACATGACAGAAATTGGTGTAGAAGCCTCAACGTGAGCATCTGGTAACCAAGTATGCAGAGGAACTAAGGGGATTTTGATGCCAAAACCAATCAGTATTCCCAACAAGAGTAAGACTTGTGTTTCTAAAGACAAGGACTTGGTATTCAAGGCGTCTAAAGCAAAGCTAGAAGCACCACTTACCCAAACCATGCCGAGAAAACTTGCCAAAATTATTATCCCAGAAACAGCGGTATAAATCAAAAATTTAGTCGCTGCATAGCCCCGCCGTTCACCACCCCAAATGGCAATCAGAAAATACAGAGGAATCAGTTCTATCTCGTAGAACAAGAAAAATAACAGTAAATCCTGTGCCATGAAGGCTCCAGTCACCCCAGCATTTAATAGCAGGAGCAAAGTGTAATAAAATCGAGGACGTTGAAGATTTTCGTCGCTACTGTAAATGGCAATACAAGTCAATAAACCATTTAAAAGCAGCAAGGGTAATGACAAACCATCGACACCTAGATAATAATTCAATCCTAAAGCATCTATCCAAGGTAAGAATTCCGTGAATTGTTGATTCACTTGCCCAGGATTAAACTGGCTTGCAAGGACCACAGTCCATAAGAAAGCGAGACTCGCAACAACCAAAGCGACTCGACGAGAAAGTTTTGGTGTCATACCAAAAGGCAAGAAACTGATGAAAAGCGCACCTAGCAATGGCACCAAAAGCAAAATACTCAGCATAAGAAACAAGTCGATAAAGTGAAGAGGGGACAACCAGACTAGAATGAGAACATATTCAGCAAGCCTAATGACCAACTGATGAGAAAACCTAGTAAGCTAATGCCTACAAGGATGGTCAAGAGGTATCCTTGAGAACGACCCGAAATGCTGTACTTTAAAGTTTGTCCACCAAAAATTGCTGCAAACCCAACTAAGTTAATGAAACCATCTACGAGATAGCGATCGCTCCAAGCAGAAATTTTAGAAAGCAGCGCGACTAATCCAACGACTGTCACACGATAAACTCGGTCAATGTAAAAGTCATAACCCAACAAGTCTTGTAAAAATCTCCACGCCAGGACTCTGGATCTCGACCAAGCTTTGTGTAGATACATGTTAGACCCGATGCCTATCCCCAGCACTGTAGAGGATACTAACAACGTCACGACAATCCAATTTATACTTTCCCAATCAGGTAGTAGATACCATTGTTGTAGCATCAAGGGTAATAACAAAGCGAGCACCGTCAGCGTTACCATTGGCAATGCCATCTGCCAACCGACTTCTGGGGTACGGCGAGTCTTTTGTTGTGGCTGACCCCAAAATATTAAGCGAAATACACGTGTCAAATTTAACGCTGTCAAACCATTGACCAGCACTAAAACAGCAATCACCCAAGGGCTAACGAAAGCCAAACCATCTGCCCATCCTAACATCGCCCAAAAGCTGCCTAGTGGTAGTAATGTCACCATCCCAGCCGAACCCACAACATAAGCTGTGGTAGTTGCTGGCATTCTGGACCACAGACCGCCCATTTCTGTTAAATCTTGAGTATTGGTAGTAAAGATAACTGAACCAGAACTCATAAATAAGAGTGCTTTGGCAATGGCATGAGTCAGTAGCAGCATCAAAGCAACTCCTCCTTGCTGCATCCCAACTGCTAAAAACACTAAGCCCATGTATGCACTTGTGGAATGAGAGAGTGCTCGTTTAATGTCAATTTGAGCGAGCGATACTAACGATGCACCGACCGCCGTCACTGTACCCATGATGATCAAAGCATTTAATGCGACTGGCGACAACGCCAAAATCGGCTGTAGTTTAAACAGTATAAACGCTCCACCAGCCACCACCAAAGAGTTTCGCATGACTGAAGCTGGGTTGGGACCTTCCATCGCCTCATCTAACCACAAATGTAGCGGAAATTGAGCGCATTTACCCGCAGGTCCTGCAATCAACGCCAAACCCAACAAAGTTGATGTTGTTGAATTCAAGTTTGCCGTCTGCGCCCACTCATAGAGGTCGGAAAAGTTTAAGCTACCTGCTAGGGTGGAAAGCGTCACAACTCCCATCAGCAGCAACAAGTCTCCGACTCGCTTCGTCCAAAATGCATCTCGTGCTGCTGTGACGACTAATGGTTGAGCATACCAAAAACCCACCAGCAAGTAAGTCGAAAGAGTCAACATTTCCAAAAGCGCATAGCTGAGAAATAAAGAGTCACTGATTGCTAAGCCACTCAGCGCTGCTTCAAAAAACCCCATCAGCGCAAAGAAACGCGCAATAGCCCAGTCCTTTTCCAGATAACCAAGGGCGTAAGTGAGTGCCAGTAAACTTAACCCTGTGATTAAAACTGTTGTCCCAATACTAACTGGCGAAACTTCTAAGGCAAAGGATAGATCAAAATCCGCAGCTTTGAACCAGGTAATCAAAAAACTTTTTGGTTCCGTATTCCAAATATCTACGAATACGAACAGGCTGTGAATAAAAGCTAAAACGGTTGCCAACAAGTTGACATAAGCAGCTGGTCTTGGTCCTGTGCGCCGGATTAGTCCAATTGCCCACGGTAAGGTGAGAAGCGCACCTACTAACCCATAAAAAGGTATACACCAACTTGTTGAAAAGAGAATTTGATTCATTCAAATATTCCTTTATAACTCAGATGAAGAGTTGTTTTTTCACTTTCAGCAAATGAATGACTCTCTTCTATAATTTTGAACCATTTAAGTTTGATTATTTAGAATTTTTGTTTCATTTTTTGTATCTCAAACACGAAAGAAAGGTAAAATATTCCTGAGACTTTCACTGTTTTCTCCTTACTAGTCTTTGTTTTGACAGCAAGAATTTATAACTAAAAAACTCTAGTTGATAAGGTAGATAAGAAAAAATTATATATTTTTTTCTGGTTCTCTTTACAGAGAGTAAGAGCCTACCAAGAACAGTGTTACGACTGCCTAAGTTTTCCGCCATTCTTCTTGAGGCAGAATTTCTACCTTTATGAACCGCGTTTCAGCAAATATTATAAAAAAATTATAAAACAGAAGTGTCTACTCTAGGAATCTGTGAAGTTCGATTGAGCAGAATTGCTGATCTCAAATTCTATTAAGCTTTTTTAATTTATTTTATTATAAACTATTATGGTAATTTATATTGTCAGGGACGCCAAGCTTTTCTATGCTTAATTTGGAAATGCTTTTAAAGCTCAAGATGAGCATCCCCGTCAAAAATTTTCCAAAACAGTACAAATTGCAATAATTTTGTGGGAGTTATGCGATGCCAATTGCGGTTGGAATGATTGAAACGAAAGGGTTTCCGGCAGTTGTGGAAGCTGCTGATGCGATGGTGAAAGCTGCTCGCGTTACTCTAGTAGGGTATGAAAAAATCGGTAGTGCTCGGGTGACAGTGATTGTCCGAGGAGACGTTTCTGAAGTACAAGCTTCAGTTGCAGCTGGGGTGGAAGCAGCCAGAAGAGTCAATGGTGGTGAGGTGGTATCCACTCACATCATTGCTCGTCCTCACGAGAACTTGGAATACGTATTACCGATTCGTTACACCGAAGCCGTAGAACAATTCCGCACTTAGCAATTTTGGATTTTAGATTCGTTAGTAGTGCGGTGGGAAACCCGTTGGCAAGTGAGTGCGCAAAGGGTTCCCCGGCTAAAGCAACTACACCGAATCAAGCTTTGAGCAAACAGTTTTGAATTGTGAAACTGAGCGCTCGCGAAAGTTTCGCACCCTTTTTGAGTATCAATTGTGTTCAATTATTTGGAAGCGGAGGATTAACGCTCATGTCAATTGCAGTAGGAATGGTGGAAACTTTGGGGTTTCCGGCGGTAGTAGAAGCAGCAGATGCGATGGTAAAAGCAGCTCGCGTGACTCTAGTGGGTTACGAAAAAATTGGTAGTGGTCGCGTAACCGTGATCGTGCGGGGAGACGTTTCTGAAGTACAAGCTTCAGTTGGTGCTGGAGTTGAATCTGTCAAGCGAGTCAACGGTGGACAAGTGCTGTCTACCCATATCATTGCTCGTCCTCACGAAAACCTAGAATACGTGCTGCCAATTCGTTATACAGAAGATGTAGAACAGTTCCGGGAGAATGTGAACGCAATTCGCCCCTTCGGCAGAAGACCATAACGTGTCATGCAAATTGCTAAAGTTCGCGGCACAGTAGTTAGCACTCAAAAAGAGCCAAGTCTCAGAGGTGTGAAACTGCTGCTGTTGCAATTAGTAGACGAACAAGGACAAGTTTTACCAGAATACGAAGTGGCAGCAGATAGTGTCGGTGCGGGAGTGGATGAGTGGGTTCTTGTAAGTCGCGGTAGTGCTGCCCGTCAAATTCTGGGTAACGAACAACGTCCAGTAGACGCAGCGGTGATCGCAATAATTGATACGATTCACGTTGAAGACCGCCTGATTTACAGCAAAAAAAGTCAGTATCGATAGTTGGTAGTCATTGGTCATTAGTTATTTGTTACTAACTGTGGACAAATGACAAAAGACACATGGCGAGCAGTGCAATAGAGAGAGGAGGAATCTAGCGATGGCAGTCCGCAGCACGGCGGCACCCCCAACCCCGTGGTCAAAAAGTTTAGCTGAGCCAAAAATCCATGAAAGCGCGTTTGTACATTCTTTTTCCAATATTATTGGGGATGTGTTTGTAGGCGCAAATGTAATCGTTGCTCCGGGGACTTCGATTAGAGCAGATGAAGGTACACCTTTTCACATCAGTGAAAACACCAATATTCAAGATGGTGTCGTTATTCATGGGTTGGAGCAAGGTCGAGTCATTGGTGATGACCAAAATGAGTACTCAGTATGGATTGGCAGCAATGCATCCATTACTCACATGGCGCTCATTCATGGACCAGCTTATGTAGGGGATAATTGCTTCATTGGCTTTCGCTCTACGGTATTCAACGCCAGAGTTGGAGCAGGTTGTATCGTGATGATGCATGCTCTGATTCAAGATGTGGAAATTCCTCCTGGTAAATACGTAGCTTCTGGAGCAATAATTACAACTCAGCAGCAAGCGGATCGCTTGCCAGACGTGCAAGGGCAGGATAAACAATTTGCCCATCATGTGGTTGGGATTAACCAAGCATTGCGCTCTGGTTATCTTTGTGCTGCGGATAGTAAGTGTATAAACACTATTCGGAATGAATTGACTAAATCTTATACAAGTAACGGTGTTATTGAGTTTGAGTTTGAAAGGAGTAATGACGTGGCGAGCAGTAGCTTGGGTACTGAAACAGTCGAGCAAGTACGTTATTTGTTAGAGCAAGGGTATAAAATAGGCACAGAACACGTCGATCAGCGACGGTTCCGCACAGGCTCATGGCAAAGTTGTACACCAATACAAGCAAGATCAGTTGGTGAGGCGATCGCCGCATTGGAAAATTGTCTCAGCGATCATAGCGGCGATTATGTTCGTCTTTTTGGTATTGACCCCAAAGGTAAACGGCGTGTCTTAGAAACCATCATCCAACGCCCAGATGGAGTCGTACAAGCGCCTACCAACTTTAAAGCTCCCAGCCATCAAGGAAACAAAAGCTACAACGGTAATGGTTACAGCAACGGTAGTGGTAGTGGTCAACTCAGTGCCGAAACCATAAACCAAGTACAGCAACTTCTTGCAGGTGGTTACAGAATTGGCACAGAACACGTAGATGAGCGTCGCTTCCGTACAGGTTCATGGCAAAGCTGTCAACCTATTGAAACAACTTCCACAAAAGAAGTCATCACCGCCTTGGAAGAATGTATGGAAAATCACCAAGGTGAGTATGTACGCTTAATTGGTATTGACCCCAAAGCAAAACGGCGAGTGTTAGAAAGTATTATCCAACGCCCTAATGGTTCAGTTGGCTCATCCGGTGCTTCTAAGCCTGTTGCTAGTACACCAGTTGCAAATTCCTCTGCAAGGGCAACAGCAACCAGTACTAGCCTGGGTTCCGAGGTCATAGAACAGCTACAGCAACTCATCAACAGTGGGTATAGAATTAGCGCAGAGCACGTAGACCAGCGACGGTTCCGTACAGGTTCGTGGTCAAGCTGTGGGCAAATTGAGGCTAATTCTGCACGACAAGCTGCAGCAGCATTAGAAGGTTATCTAAATGAATACCAAGGAGAGTATGTGCGCCTCATTGGTATTGACCCCAAAGCTAAGCGTCGCGTACTAGAAACAATTATTCAACGCCCATAAGACAAAGGGATGGACGGGGGACCACAGGGGATAAGAGGATAAAGGAAACTTTCCATCCCCCACTCTCCCCATCCTCCACTCTCCCCTCCTATTTATAGGCTTCTGAGGTTACATATCATGTCTGTGCCGCCACTGCGCCCAAGTTATGATTTTGATTCTTATATAAGTGGCGAGGTGATAATTCATCCAAGTGCAGTACTTGCACCAGGTGTGATACTTCAAGCAGCTCCAAACAGCAAAATAATTATTGGTTCAGGAGTCTGTATTGGTATGGGGTCAATTCTCCAAGTCCATGAAGGAATCTTAGAGGTGCAAGCAGGAGCAAACCTGGGAGCCGGTTTTTTGATGGTTGGTAAAGGTAAAATAGGAGCTAATGCTTGTATTGGAGCAGCGACAACAATTTTCAATTGTTCTGTTGAGCCTGGACAAGTCGTAGCTGGTGGCTCAGTTCTGGGAGATCTAAGTCGGCGTGTCTCTGAATCTCCGACACAGACTGAACAAACAACTCAGTCAAAATCATCGACAACTGACCCTACTTTTAGTGGTACGGAGTCGAACAATGGAACAGCCAGACAACAAGGAAGACAAAGAAATAAAGAGACAAACAGACAAGAAGACAAAGAGGAATTAACTTCTAAGTCTTCTCCACCTCCCGATATCCCTACCTCTTCTCCATCCCCCTCAGTTTCCAATCAAGACTCTCAAATCAGTACTCACATTTACGGTCAAAAAAGTATACAAAAGCTGTTAGTTACGTTATTTCCCCATAAGCAATCTTTGAATGAACCTATCTCAGACGACGGTCAGCCTGAATAAGTGTTAATTGTTAGTTGTCAGCAATGAAAGACCAACTAACAATTGAGTACCTTGGAGAATTGAAATGGAGGCATACAATCAACGGTCTATAAGCGCTACCGAGGCATCGCGCCGTCGGGATGCACTCAAGGACACTGCGCTAGGATTAGTGTCTACCCGCAGTTTTCCAGCAATGGTTGGTACAGCGGATATGATGCTGAAGTCTTCTGGAGTTCACCTCATTGGATATGAAAAAATCGGCAGTGGTCACTGTACTGCGATCGTTAGAGGTGGGATAGCGGATGTACGTTTAGCAGTAGAGTCTGGTGTTCAAACGGCTGAACAATTTGGTCAGTTAGTTTCTAGCTTGGTCATTCCCCGTCCTTATCCCAACCTAGAAGTCGTACTGCCTATCAACAGCCGTTTGAGTGCTCTTGCTGAGGACGGCTACAACCGTCTGAGCAACCAAGCAATTGGTTTGGTGGAAACCAGAGGCTTTCCAGCCTTGGTGGGAGCATCCGATGCAATGCTAAAAGCCGCTGATGTCCAATTAGCAGCTTATGAAAAAATTGGTGCGGGTTTGTGTACAGCGATTATTCGTGGGTCTGTGGCAAATGTGGCGGTGGCAGTGGAAGCTGGTATGTACGAAGCAGAACGGATTGGAGAGTTAAACGCAGTGATGGTGATTCCAAGACCATTGGAGGAGTTGGAGCAAACGTTGCCAGTAGCAAGTTGCTGGATAGAAGAACGTCAGCCGTTAAGGTTGCCAGTAAACATCAGGGAGCAAGTCGTAGAAACAGAGCTAGTACAACTGCCAGATTTAAACAGGTTACCTCTAAAAATAACTGAAGAGTGATAGCGAGTGAAAAAGTTAAGAGTTAAGAGGAGCGAGTTGCATATGGGGATTCCCCACTTTTGCAAACTAGCCTTGAGAAGTTAGTTTTTTGTCTTTTGCGTTTAGAAATGACCCTTACGGGTTCACCCAACAGGAGAGCCAGTCACCTCTGCCCTTGAAAGCGCCACATGCACCGAGTGTTGGCATTGCCCGCAAGGGCGCAATGGCTCCCGGACTGCATAGTGCTGAACTCTCCGTATTGGTCACAGATAGCAAATGACGAACGACTCATGACTCATAACTCGTAACTTACGTTATCCACCATTAAGGTGTGTGACCTTAGCTGGAAGATGTCTTACGCTGTTGTTGCTGTTTTGAATCATAACTTTTTTAACGTTATAAGGGAAATACCATTCTTCTGATAGTGTTAATAGATATTTATCTATATTTCTGACTTGTAACTTTTACATGAACAAAGCTATGTGAATTGCAAGTGTTCAGTGATACTAGATTTATATCTGAAAAATTGCTCTTAGAGGAGAATAAACCTTGAACCAAGCAACGCTACACCAGTTGAAGGTGTTTGAGGCGGCAGCACGTCATGGGAGTTTTACTCGCGCTGCCGAAGAACTGTTTCTTACACAACCCACTGTCTCTATGCAAATCAAGCAACTCACAAAATCAGTTGGGTTGCCTTTATTTGAGCAAGTTGGAAAGCGCCTTTATCTTACGGAAGCAGGGCGAGAACTGTTTGCCACTTGTCGGCAGATTTTCGACACAATTGCCCAATTTGAAATGAAAGTGGCAGATTTAAAAGGGTTAAAACAGGGACAATTGCGCTTGGCAGTGATTACGACAGCCAAGTACTTCATACCACGTTTATTAGGTCCATTTTGCCAACTTTACCCTGGAATTGATATTGCCTTGCAGGTGACAAATCATGAAGGCATTCTAGAACGTATGGGCAGTAATATGGATGATTTGTATATCATGAGCCAAGTTCCAGAACATCTGGATGTTAATTACCAGCCATTTTTAGAAAACCCTTTGGTCGTCATAGCACCAGCAAATCATATTCTGGCACAAGAAAAAAATATTTCTATTCAACGTCTGGCTGATGAACCTTTTATTATGCGGGAACCAGGTTCAGGAACAAGGCGATCAGTGCAAAAATTATTCGATGAGCATGGAGTGGTCGTAAAGGTTAAGCTGGAACTAGGAAGTAACGAGGCGATTAAGCAAGCAATTGCTGGTGGTTTGGGAATCTCTATTTTATCTCGACACACTTTAGTGACAGATGCAGGAGATTTAACCATTCTAGATGTAGAACAATTTCCAATTCAACGAAATTGGTACATGGTTTACCTAGCTGGCAAACAACTATCTATCGTTGCTCGTACCTATTTTGAGTATCTACTGGAAGCTGCCAAGCAATTTGCAGAGCAAACAACGGGCTCTAATTGTTTACGTATAGAAAAAACTATTAATACTTAGTTGAAAAGATGATTGTTACACTTGTAGATTGAGAAGGAAACATAACTCTGTGCCAACAACAGTAGAAACCGGGATTGTAGCTGTTACAGTGTATACTAAACAAGCCCTTGTGACACGACGAGGTGCGATCGCCTTGACTGGACAGGAACGAGAATTAAAAATTGTCCAACTGCCAGTTACTATAGAAACTGAGTCAATCAGGGTTAGTGGTAGAGCCGAAGTTGCAGTACACCTACTGGGAGTTAGCACAGAGAGAGTCAACTGTTGCGAGCCCTTTGCCGAACGATTGACCAATTTGACAAAGCAAATTCAGCAATTAGAAGCAGAATGGAACCTCCTGCAAGCACAAATCGATGCTTTCGCCTTGCAGTCGAGGTTTATTGAAGGTTTACGTGACAAGACAGAAGAACCTTTTGCTCAGAGTCTGTCCCGGAAAAATCTTAGCTTGAGCGAAACTTTGGATTTTCTCAACTTTCTGGGAAGCCAATACAGTGAGTATGCGATTGCGATCGCAGAGTGCAAAGTCCAACAGCAAGAATTAGACAAGCAACTACAAGCCCTGCGTCAACAATGGGAACAAATACAAACACCATCACTCAAGGAAAGTTTTACCATAACTGTGGCAATTGAGCCTACAGGTGCTGGAGAGTTTGAGTTAGAAGTCTCCTACGTAGTGAGTTGCACGAATTGGACTCCGCTGTATGACTTGCGGGTAAATACAAGTAGCAATAGCATCAATCTTAGCTATCTTGCGGAAGTCACCCAAAACACTGGTGAAGATTGGATGGACGCATCTTTTACCCTGTCTACCGCAAAACTTGGGCTAGGAACTGTGTCACCTAAACTGGAACCCTGGTATATCGACGTACTAAGTCCACCAGAGTTTATGCGTATGAAAAGATTATCGCCTGTACAATACGCTGCTTCTACTAGTGCAGAAAGTCAAACTCTAGAAACCGAACAATCACAGGAAAATTTAGTAACTGCACAAACCGTTGTTGCAGAAATTTCTAAAGAAGGAAATGTAGTCACTTTTCAACTGAACAGCAACGGAAACATTCCTAGTGACGGCGCACCTCATAAAACAACAATATTTAACGACGATTTCCCTTGTGACTTTGAGTATCTTGTAGTACCGCGCTTGGTTAGCTTTGCTTATCTACAAGCAAATGTCAAAAATAGTGTCAACGGCGTCACCCTGTTACCAGGCAAAGCGAATATTTTCCGAGACAATACATTTGTAGGAACAACTCAATTAGAGAATATCGCACCAGGGCAAGAGTTCAAGCTTAACTTAGGAATTGATGAAGGTTTAAAAATTGAGCGTGATTTAGTAGAACGTCAGGTAGACAAAAAACTGATTGGCAGCAATCGGAGAATAACTTATGGTTATCGGATAGTCATAACTAACTTACAAAATCAACAAGCAAATTTAAAACTTATTGAACAACTACCAATCAGTCGCAACGAACAAATTAAAGTCCGCCTAAACCGTAGCAATCCACAAATTCAACTTGGTGAAATGGGAATATTGGAATGGTCTTTCACTCTTTCACCACAGGCAAAACGTGAGATCTATTATCAATTTATTATTGAACATCCACCTGAGTTAACAGTCGCTGGTTTGGATATTTAGCCTAATTTTTTGAAGAAATGAGGACACCCACTAGTAGAATAGAATTGCCAAAAACGGTATAAAATGACAAAGAGTGCTGACCACAAAACCGGAAAGAGGGCGCAATCGAACGGCAAACGTATATTGTGTGGTTAACTAAGGAGGACTGCTTGAGATGCTGCTAATTCTGCGCTACCTTCTTCCAACATCCTGAGACTATCTGCTGTACCCCAGTTCTTATGACTGTAATTTTGATATTGGATCTACGTTCAACAACCTTTTCAATGGCTTCGCTAATAATTTGACACTCCCCTGTCTAAAGACGAGGGGATTCTTGGTTCACCGAGACCACTTAGATTAGATTCCTTGCGTTATCTAACCAAGAGGTGGGACTCTCACGCCAGGTGCTACAAGTCGGCAGAGCCGCCCAACGCACTGGCTCCTCAAGCGTTAACTTTCGGTCTGCCCGACCGTAGTTGCACAATTGCAAGTTCTGTTTAAACTGAAACAAGATTGTTTCAATATTCTGAGTCGTCTAGCTCCGATGAATCTTTTACCTACTGCAACGGATTGAACTAGAACAATGCAGTAGAACCAGCAAGATTCAATTGTCAAGGTACACATTGCTGTTAAGCAGTGTAGGGTTTTTAACGTGGTTGATTACCCCTCCACGTGTTTAATTTTACCACATTGCATCACAGAAGGCTAAAGCCTTCACAGGCGGCTTTCATCCGACGCATTGTCCCCTAGAAAATGAGCCAGCCTTATAACTACGAATACTCGTCTTGGAACATAGATCAACAAACAAAGGAGCCACTGCTCGACGCTTGGTTCCCCGGCAGTCCCGCATGTGGCGTGCTGGCTCATTTTCTAAGCCCTGCGGGCACGCTGCGCGAACGTGTTAGACCCCCGCCCTTGTCTAAAGCACGAAATTCGCAACTGCGTTGCTGTTTCTCAAGGGTTTTCAGCCTGCCTTCCTTATAACTTTCTCCTTCTGGATCTCCTGCTGCAAGAATCAGATGAGGCGCTGTTAAACGTCCTGCAACCCTCCAGGTGGTTAGTGCAAGTAAACTTACACTGGCAAATCCTAGACAAATAAAGATAAACTTGGATAAAGGGTCAAGCTTTGGAAAAAAACTCAGGAATTTGAGCTGAGGAAAAGCTTTCAATGCTGCCATAACTGTAAAATTTTAATCCTTGGCAGAGGGTAATGTACAACGACTCCCGCCCACAACAGAGCAATGTTCAATGGAGTTGCGTTGTATTTTAGTTAGATGAAAATAGCTAGATGAAAAGAGTTACAGTTATGGATACAAATCGTAATGACAGCATTCCAGAATTTTTATAAAACTTTTTGTAAAAACCTTTCAAATTTACGTACAAGAACCTATTGCACGAGAGATTTTGTGACAAAACGCCCTCAATACGGGTTTTCAGATTAAACTGCCTAAGATTGGGGCAATGCCAATCAACTTGCATCGTCCAGTTCCAGACGGGTTTGTCGTCAAGCAGGTTAGGGTTGGAAGCATTGCGTCGGGATGGTACGCTCAATTGATTTTGGAATCTGGTGTTTCCGTACCTGATGTTATGCCAAATGGTAATTCCATTGGTATTGATGTTGGGTTGGAAAAATTCTTGGCTGTATCTGATGGACAGTTGGTAGAAAGACCCCGGTTTTTCAATTCTTTGCAACGCGAGCTTAGATGGCTGCAACGCAAGTTGAAAAACAAGACCAAAGGCTCTGCCAATTATCGAAAAGCGCAGCACAAGATACGCAGATTGCATGAACGCATTTATGACACACGCAAGAATTTTCACTATCTAACAGCACACTCTTTGTGCGACGGTGTTGGTATGGTCTTTGCCGAGGATTTGAACCTCAAAGCAACAAGTCGAGGAATGTTGGCAAAGCATTGTTTGGACGCTGCTTGGGGGAGTTTCCTTGATATTCTTTCTTGGGTTTGTTGGAAGCGCGGGGTATACTTCGCCAAAGTGAATCCTAATGGGACTAGTCAAACCTGTCCTCAATGTGGAACTCATACTGGCAAGAAGAAACTGTCTGAACGTGTTCATGTTTGTCATGAGTGTGGATACACAACAGACCGCGATGTTGCTGCCGCTATGGTGGTGGAACAGAGGGGTCTTGCAGCCGTGGGACATACGGTCAAGCTGCCTGTGGAGGTGAGACAGCCCTGCAGGAGGGTTTCCCGACAGAGGGGACTGCGAACCCGAAGGGTATCGTCGTCCGGGGACGCAAGTCTAGGCACGACCCGTGAAGCAGGAAGAACCAGGGAGTGATTCAAGGGATACGCCCCCACTGTACTCGGTACTCCGAGGAGCGTGGTGGGAGGATGTCACTGCTTATTCCAAGGTCCCCAGATAGCAAAAGTGATTCCGGGAGTTTGGATATTTACGAACAACGTCTGACCATCTGGAGAGAAGCAAGCACCAGCAAACTCGTTGTCGTTGAGGGCGTTACGAGCAAATTGATAGAGTTCTCCTTTAGGAGTCACCCCGACAAGGAAGTTATCGCCGTCGCCATCTTCACAAAGGATGAGGTCGCCAAAAGGAGCCACGACTATGTTATCGGGCATATCTAGTACACTTTTATCATTTGGCTCAACAAATAGTTCAATAGTGCCGCCCTCTTTGGCATTTCTGCCAGGAATGTAACGCCAAACCTGACCACCACTGTTAGCGCCGCCACTTGTCGCACAGAAGTAAAATTCTCCATTGCTGTACCATATTCCCTCACCGCGAGCAAACTGTGCAGCTCCTTTTGCAAAACCTTCTTTGCGCACGGTGTCTTCATAAGGATCAAAGTCTTCAATACGAACCCACTCAGCCTCGAATCGTTGACCGACTGGGAAATTTGATTTGGTATTTACCTGAGGCTTATCCTTAATTTTGAGAGCCTCAAGAATACCACCTGCTTGTAAGTCACCTGGCTTATTGGGGATGAAGCGATAGAAAAGACTATCTCCCGTGTCTTCTGTTTCATAGACAATTCCTGTTCTAGGGTCTACGGCAACAGCTTCGTGATTGAACCGACCCATTTCAATCAAGGGTACAGGGTCAACAGTACCCTGTTTCGGTCTACGGAGTGCTGGAACTTCAAAATTATAACCGTGGCGCTTGGAAACTTTGTTTGGATTCGGTACAAAAATGCCAGAGTTTGCTGGCTGTTCTATCGTTTCTGGTGTTGTCTCTGGAGTGGAAGTGTTTTCTTCACAACTAATCCATGACCCCCAAGGAGTTGGACCACCAGCGCAGTTACGGTAGGTTCCCGCAAGCGAAGCATAATCTCTAATGAGTTTGCGATCTGGGCCAACGATTAATGTTGTTGTGCCACCCTTACACAGCTCGTCATACTTATTGCCTACAACTTGTGTAGAGGAGTTTGGGCTAAGTTCGTGGTTGCGAACTAAGATAACAGAACGATTTGGTCCAGCGAAAGTAGCCATTCCATCATGACCACCAGGTACTAAGTTGCCATCACTCAGCGTATCGCCTGTCCGCGAAAATGCTTCGTATTGAAATCCCGGTGGTAAATCTAACAAGCCATTAGGGTCTTTGACAAGCGAACCATAGCCATAGCTTGTGAGCGACGTTCCTTGTGCTCTTGCATAAAGACCCTTCAAAGCATCTCCAGCAACAATAGTGGCAGCTGTTGCACCTGTAAGAGTAAAAAATTGTCTTCTTGATAAAGCCATTGTCTCCCCTCTTTTATTTTTTATTTACGTCTAAAGATAAGTGGAAAGTGTGTCAGAATTAGGGTAAAAATTGAGAAATATATGTATTGTTTTTCTGCTTAAACTAAATTTCAATTATGGTTGACAAAAGTTCTTAATTTCTCATGCTCTCTCACAAAAATTCTTTAACGACTACACTTATCTACTTCATTGACCAATTAAGAGAATATACTTGTAAAGTTAAGCTTAGTTAATCACAGCGTTAATTATGTTTTAATAGGTAATCAATAGAAAAAAATAATTAAAATCAGATCTAAATTAAAAAGCCCGGTTTCCAAGACAGAGAAACCGGGCTTTTAGCTCTTGAGTTTATTGTCTTTACCCTATCTATGGCAAAGCAGATGTAAATTTATATCCCACATTCCGCAGGTGCGATCGTAAATGCTGTATTTTTGGAAATGACGTAAAT
>NZ_QMEA01000160.1 GCF_012912105.1 Brasilonema sp. UFV-L1 | reverse complement strand
CTGGGGATTAGGGGCAGGGAGGTTTTGGCGTTAGACAAAACCGGGGTGGGGTCATCCGTGATTTATAAGTGATTAAGCGAACTTGATATAAACTGGACTTTAAACTAGGTACAGCATTTCATTAATTCGTAGCGGATTAAATTTGGTGAAACTCTGCGTACCTACCCTGCCCGAAGGGCGTTAGCCCGTGCGTGTTCCCTCGCTACCTGGTGTGTTTAAAAAGGCTACGATTTTACGCAAAGCTGTACTAAGACAGCAAAAGTGACGAAAAAGCGATTAAAACAATCAAAATCCCAGTCATAAATTTTTTCACCCCTTTTCACCCCTAAGTATGTTGATTGTCCATACTTTTTCGTTTTTAAGAGAGATTGATGCGAGGGTGGAATTATTTATGCGTATTCATCATCTTAATTGCGGTTGCATGTGTCCGATTGGCGGGGCACTCTTCGATGGTTTTAGTCGCGGATTAACAGCCTGTCTGGTCTGCCACTGCCTGCTGGTCGAGACAAATCAGGGACTCGTTCTCATTGATACGGGCTTTGGTCAGCGCGATATCAAAGCGCCATTATCAAGACTCAGCCCGTTCTTCATGAATTTGAATCGCATTAAGTTTGAAGAAAAATACACGGCGATCGCAGCTATTGAACAGCTTGGCTTTGCCGCGCGCGATGTGCGGCACATAGTGCTTACCCACCTCGATTTCGACCATGCAGGCGGCTTGGAAGATTTTCCAGAAGCGACCGTACATGTCATGCTCCCTGAGATAGAAGCAGCGCGGGAACGGCGCGGCTTTATCTCATCGCAACGCTATCGTCCTGGTCAGTGGGACGAAGTCAAACAGTGGAAGTATTATTCTGCAAAAGGTGAACCTTGGTTTGGTTTCGAGGCAGTGCGCGACCTCGATGGACTCCCACCAGAGATTCTCCTTATCCCACTCGCTGGTCACACGCGCGGTCATGCTGGTATCGCCATCCAGACACCAGAAGGTTGGCTTTTACATGCAGGCGATGCCTACTTTTATCGGCACGAAGTGGGAACCTCTAAACCACACTGCACGCCTGGTCTGCGTACTTATCAATGGTTGATGGAGGTAGACCGCAAGGCTCGACTTTATAATCAACAACGGTTGCGTGAGTTATCGCTCAACTATAGTAGTGAGGTGCGCCTCTTTTGCAGCCATGATGCCATTGAGTTCAAAGCGTTCACCGACCAAAATAATTAGCAGGTGTATTGAAAGACCTCACGAACTAAGATTGCAACGCCAATCTATACTAGGAACAGCAAGCAACCACGCTTAAACCTCGAACGAGTACACTTTGCAGCAACGATGATGGGGAATTCTTTGCAGTCTTTATTTGGGGCGATCGCTCAAGCGAGTGACGAAGAAGAACTACGACAGCACGTTATGGTTAAAGTTGGTGAACACTTTGCCGCCCAACGTTGCGGGCTTTTTTTCTTTGATAAACTTCCCCCTGCCAATCCCAATCTTCCGCGCATGCTGAAATTAGCTTTATCTGTAGAACATAATCCAGTTTTGCGCTACTTGGTTGAGCAACATGCCCCTGTTCACGAAGAATTACTGTTACCTCCTGGGGCATGGAAAATGATTTGCCCGCGTTCTGATCATGGACATGTTATGGCTGGACCGATTATCAGCAATGGTCATCTTGTTGGCGGAATTGGCTTTACGCGCGTTCGAGGAACTCCTGCTTTTAATACTCGGGATCTAGCTGACGTGTGTGCTGTTTGCTTGCATCTGTCCACCTGGTTAGAAAGAATACAGTCGCAACCGAAAAAATTCAATTCTCCGAATATTAACCGTTTAACACCACGTGAAATTCAAATAGCTGAATTAGTGGCACAAGGGCTAACAAGTGCTGAAATCGGTGCAGCCCTTTGGATTACAGAAAATTCTGTTAAGCAAGCCCTAAAACGGATGTTCCGAAAGCTTGAGGTTTCGTCACGTGCTGAACTAGTAGGGCGGCTTTTTTCAAACATAAGTCTTTCCCCATCCAAAAAGCATGCGGTTTAAATGCCCAAGAATTAGCAGTCTTTGACTAATGAAACATTTGTAGAAAAGCTGTATTATGTATGTAATATAAGAGAAACTACGAATGTAGTAATTTGTAGCCTAATGGTAACTTACAAACGAGATCTCAATAATGTTGACTGGCAGGAGATGAAATCAACGCTCAGTCAAGATAAATTTGATAATGGCAGAAGTCCAGAACAGCTTAAAGCATCATTTGCCAATAGTTACGCAACGTGTATCGCTTATACAGATAATCGTATTATTGGGACTGCTCGTGTTCTTTCTGATGGTATTTGTAATGCTTACATCGTTGATGTCTGGACATTTACGCCATATCGCCGCCAAAGAATTGCCAGTACAATGATGCAAATACTATTAGACGAGTTACAAGGTCAGCATGTTTGTTTATTTACAGATCAAGCTTTAAACTTTTACAAAAAACTTGGCTTCACCAAAGGTGAAATCTGTATGGAAAAGGTTATCGGTAAATGGTTAGTTAACACATCTTTTATTTAATGGCTAATAACTCACTTCTTATGGTTATCAGCTATTAGCCATTAAGCTCTACTAACTAAAGACTTGGTGTTTTGCCAGTCTCGGCTTGCGTTTCAATCGGCTTAACATCGCTGTAGCCCATATCACCAACAATTGTCCGCAACACAGACATTTGTCCTTCAAAATCTAGTCCTTCTATTTGGGAAAGCACCTTGTTAACTGCATCAGTTGCTTTGTAATTGCTTGGCATTCCAACCACTTGATCACCCATAGTTTGCGCCCAAGCAAACCAGACGAATAACTGGTTATTTTCTTTGATTGCGCCATAGGCGCGAGAATATTCTGAATCTTCGCGGTTGACAATTTGCCGCATAATTGCCAGTTGTTCATCAGCAGACAATTTGTAATAATCACTCAAAAGTAGTGGTGCTAACTCTGGTTCTGCAGCAGGGGGAGCAGCGGGAGTAATTGAGTTACCCATTTTCTCATAAGCAAAATACAACCAAGCTAGTTTGGCATCTGTATCTAAGCGGTTAAAAGCTGCTACCACATCTTGAGTTTCTTTGCTTAAAGCTTGAGGAGTATTTTTCTGGTAACTTGCTGTCATAACTTTTTTCCAAAATTTCCAAAATTATTTAACATGTCAGATCTAGGGGTATCAAAGTTTTAGAATGAGTATCGACTTCCAAGAGAAAGAGTTTTTAAAATTGGATAAATCAGCTCTTATCTACCTTTTAATAGAGGTACAAATCTATCTTGAGATACCAAAAATATAAGAATTGACTTTGGTAAAATACGATATCGATAGGAAAATTCAAAAGAAAAAAAGGAAAAAAGTTAATTATGCCTGAAGAAATCAAGCCAAATTCATCACAAGCTCCTACTCACGACGCACAATTAGCTGCTGACAACATCGCAGCTGGTGAAGAAAAAGCGCCAAGCGTTGATATGGAAGCAGATTACAAAGCTGCGCAGGAATTAAGCGTTAGTGAAATTGATCGCACTCCTGAAGGTGAAAAAGCAGCAAAAAAGGCAACTAAGCAGTAAGTGAAAGATTAATCAAAGTTATTGTGGCTAGATTTGATAACAATCAAGTTTAGAAAGCGTTCAAACTGCATTCAGAGTTATTTCACTTTTTTCTCGTTTCTACAGTGCGTGTCAAAATATATTCGGGAGGCGGTAATCCTCCCGAAGTTTACTAGAAAAATAGCTTCTGTTAAGTAAAAATAGATAATAAATAAATTGATTAATTTTGTTAATTTTAATAATCAATAAATTTTATCACCTCTAATAGTTGACTTGGGTGATGAATTAAGAAATCTGGATTTTGTTTTGCTAATACTTCTTGCGAATTGAATCCCCAAGTAACTGCAATCACCTTAATGTTTGCTTTCTTTGATGCTTCTATGTCTCTGGTTTCATCTCCTACATAGATAACTTCTTGAGGCTTAATCTGTTTTTGCTTTAAAACATTATTTATAATCGTTGTTTTTCCGAAAATCGTAACTCCTGAATAGATAAAATCAAAGAAATTGTCTAAATTGTTAACTTTGAGAAAATCTGTGACATTTTCTAGAGAATTAGAAGTGATAATTCCTAACCGATAACCTTCATTGTTAAGCACCACTAAGGCTTCTTGAATCCCTGAAATTGGTTTGATTTCTTTTATTTTGTTTTTCAACTCAGATTTCACTTTTTTAACCAAAAAAGGTATTTTTAAAATGGAAATACCTGAGTATTTAATAATTTCTCTAGAACTCAAGTTTCTCAAAAGAGCAAGTTCTTCTTGAGTAATGGGTATATAGCCAAAATCTCTGGCTAAACGGTTGGCAATACCGACCAATGCGTCTACTGTATCAGCAATTGTGCCATCAAAATCAAAAATGATTACTTTCTGGGTCATTCTTTCGCCTTGGAGAATGCGTCTAGATTAGCACGGGCATTCCGTCGCAACATATCTGGTTTAATCCGCCGCAACGCTGATGCAGGAAATTGTTTATCCCATTCGGAATCTGAGATTAGTGCTAATTCTACCAGTTTGGGTACAAGATTTCCCGGATACGGCGCAAACTCTGCAACATCTGTTTCTTTGGCAAAACGCTGATTCCAAGGACAAACTTCTTGGCAAATATCGCAACCAGCAACCCAACCTTGTAAGTGGGATGTCACTGTTTGGGGTAATTGTTCATTGCGATTTTCAATTGTGTGGTAAGCAATGCAGCGATTAGCATCTACGACAAACGGTTGAGTAATCGCGCCTGTTGGACAAGCTTCGATACAACGAGTACAAGTACCACAGTGTTCTGTATGTGGGCGATCGCTCTCCAACTCCAAATTCGTCAGCACTTCTCCTAAAAACACCCAAGAGCCATACTCCTGGGTGATCACATTTCCGTTTTTTGCTATCCAACCAAGTCCAGCTTTTTGTGCCCAGACTTTATCTTGTACTGGACCAGTATCTGCATAGTATCGTGCTTGAATGCTTTGATCAAATCCCTGTAGCCAGGTTGTCAGTACCTTGAGTTTTTTGTGCATGATTTTATGATAATCTCGCCCCCAAGCATACCGAGAAATTTTGGCGTATTCCTCTGTTTCAGGACGTTGATCATGTGTGTAGTAGTTGAGAGCTACACTAATGATTGTTCGTACCTCTGGCATAACCTTAAGAATATCTTGACGCTTAGGATTTTCCATCCATTCCATATCAGCGTGATAACCCAGCGCTAGCCAAGCTTGCAACCTTTGCGTCTCTGTTATATTTTCCCCATCTATTGCAGCAATGCCAACTTTTTGGAATCCCAACTCTAGAGCTTTTTTTTTCACCTCAGTGCTGTTTATTTTTGGGGATTGATTCATTTATCTTATTTCTTTTAATTTACCCAATAGGTATTCTCTCTATTATACACTACCGCGTCAATATGCTTATTTCTTTTTTGAAGATAAGCGATGAAGGAGACTTCTTTACCGCTGTTGACTGATAACAGTTGAGTATCAACCGTCACGCATTTGTCCCCCTAAAACGATAATATGCAACTTATAGGCGTGACAGCTTAGTACTGCATTTTATAACTGTTGAGTGTTAACTGTTAACACTCAACAAATCCTAGCGGGATAATTTATTTCTTGGAATTCCTAGTGGTACACAGCTTCAGGAGTAGACTTCTATCACCAGGATGATTTGTACTCGCCGAGAAAATATACTTCAGCTGCTTTCGAGTGTACTTGTTTTTGTACTCAAATAAATTGTTCGCGAGTAATGATACAGGTAAATCTATGACAGCTGCTGAATCTACAGCCACAACGGTAGGTGAAAAACTCCAGATACAGGGAATTACAGAACCAACTTTACTGCATTACTTTCAAACTTTGAATGCCGAAAAATTTGAGGAAACTGCTGCTTTGTTTGCACAAGATGGTGTCATACATCCCCCGTTTGAATCTGGTATTGTAGGGCGAGATGAAATAATTCGATATCTGCAACAAGAGGCTCAAGGTGTGAAAGCTTACCCTCGTGAAGGTGTCGTCGAGACTTTAGAGGGAGAGCAAATCCAATTTCAGGTGACAGGCAAAGCACAAACTTCTTGGTGTAGTGTTAATGTCTTGTGGACATTTATCCTCAATCAAGAAAAAGAAATTCTTTATACGAGAATCAAACTTTTAGCCTCTCCCAAAGAGTTACTCAATTTACGGCGATGAGTCATTCTGTAGACACAAGGAAGCAGTTATATTTTCGATCCCGTTTTACTTTAACACCAAATCTGGATATTTTGGTGCAGGGACCGCTATCCTTTTACTCCGCAACCCAATTGTACAAAATTCCTTCTTAAGAACTTCTTATTATTCGAGTTTTGACAACTAGGTTGCGAAGTTTTTTCTTGTTAAAGTTTCTTGGTCAGCCTTCAATCTTCTAATGATGAAAAGTAATAAATCAAACCAACTTAGCAACAGTTATTAAGCTTATGAATTTTTCTTCAAAAAATGTGACTTTGGGATTTTGAATTGCCTCGTCAGTTTAGAACTATAGTTCGTGTTCAGCGCTCTTGTTGGGGGTAGTCGGCACACTTATTTTTTGTGAGAAAGCTAGAGCAACAACTAACTATACTGATTGGGCGACTTTTGGCAAGCTGACTTCTAGCTTCAAACAATTACCACCATCAACCTGTAGTTGGTACTCCACCTTGTCCATCAGACGATGCATAATTAGCCAACCGTAGCCACCTTCTTGCTGATCACTAGGATTTGGGGGCGAATAATCCGCTAAATCAAAGCCTTTGCCGTAGTCCCAAACTTCCAAAGCTATATCTTGCTCTTTCAATTCCAAACGAATCAGAACTGGCAATAGTGGTTGATCTTTATGAGCATGACGTACTACGTTAGAATAAGCTTCCACTAAAACCAATCGCAAGCGACTTGATTGCTTAGACCAATCAACTGAACTTTTGAACTGGACTTCCAAGCAACCCAGCAACCAGTTTTCTACGATGGTTAAAAACTTTAAGTCGCTTGGTACATGAAGTTCACTTCTCATCACTTAACAAAACCTCCAGTGAAAGTATAGTTTGGTCATCTTCTTGAACTAGGTTATCTGCCTGAATACGCGCTAGTAAATGGTTAAGATGAAGTGGTTGTGGCTCCATTTTGAGTAGTTCCCACAAACCCTCCTGATTCAGCATAGAACGGCTTACTTGTTGAGCGCTATCTACGAATGTCTCTGTCAAATCTTTCTTATTTAAGACTTCTGCTTCAATCACACCATCACTCGCTAGTAACAGGATATCTCCAGGAGCAAGAACTAACTGACTAGACACAGCTTTCCATACAGGGAAGATACCCAGAGGAACGCTGCGTACCTTGAGATATTCAGGTTTTTTTTCCACGGTATTTTGCCATGACCAAAGCAAGGGATATATGTGTCCTGCATTAGCATAGACTAATTCTCTAGTAGTAGGAGTGTAGCGAGCTAAGGCGAGGGTGATAAAACAATTGTTGCTGATCAAATCATCACTGAGAGTATGGTTGAGGTTTTGCATAACCACATTCGGCAGAGGTGGTGATTCTTGAGACAACTCTCGGCGCAACACTGAAATCGCACTAGCCATGAACAAAGCCGCTGGTACACCCTTACCAGAAACGTCTCCAACAGCCAACCACAAGTCTCCTTTTGGATGGACAAACACTTCAAAAAAATCTCCTCCCACTTCACGAGCAGGATAGCAACAGGCTTGTACCCTCACGCCCTTGATGTTGGGCATGGTTTGACGCAGTAAGTTATTTTGAATTTGGCGAGCGACTTCCAATTCAGCACGGATTTGCTCTTGCTTTTGATGAAGACGTTGGTAGAGTTTTGCTTGAGAGAGTGCAAGAGCGGCTTGTTCAATAACATCTGTAATCAGCTCGATATCTTCTTCTTGCCAAGAACGAGCGTGATGATATTGGTACAGAGCAAGAACTGCAAGCAGATTTTGCTGCCATATCAGAGGTACAACCAGTTTCTGAGAAGCTTTTTCATCATGTATGTTTAGGGCGAATTGATATTGACGGGTTTGCAGAACCTTCTCCATCAAAGGATTTGGATCAAAATAACAACTCGATTTTGGGGATTTTGAATCTTGGTAGTAGAACTGATCTAATGTCAGGCGATCGCCCTCCACTGCTCTAAGCACGCAACAACTAGCTTCAAAAGTCTGTCCTACTGTTGCGACAATTCTTTGTAGCATACTGTTGTAGTCTAAGGACTCTCGAATTACTGTTGTCACTGCATTAAACAAAGATTCCCTCCGCAAGGCGCGACTCAACTCTTGTGTACGTTTTTTTACGACTCGATATATATCGGCTGCTTGCTCAACAACTGCTTTGAGTCGTTCGGGTTTCCAAGGTTTGGTGATGTACTTAAACACCTGACCAGAGTTTATCGCTTCTACCAAATCTTCGACATCAGTAAAACCAGTGAGTAAAATTCGAATTGTATCAGGAAAACGCTCCACAGTTCTACCCAAAAATTCTGTGCCATTCATCTCTGGCATTCTTTGGTCAGAAATAATCACAGCCATCTCACCTTCTTTATCTAAAATCTCTAGAGCTGTGAGGGCATCATTTGCCTGATACACCTGAAAATCTCGCCTAAACGTACGGTAGAGTAAATGTAAGTTGTCAGGCTCATCATCCACCACCATGAGTTTGAGCCTTCCTGTCTCTATCTCAGTCATACTTAGTTTGACTTTCCAAAGACTTTGATAGTAAGACAACTATTTGTAGTTGCCATTTTGTCATTAAAAAAGACTTAACAAAGTAAAAGTAAATAGAATTTAACCACTGTATACCAATCATCTCTCTAATTTATCAAAATGTTATGTAAATTCTGAGAAGTCCCCTCAAAATTTTCCGCACCTTAACATAAACTCTATCCCACGAGTCCAGAACGCAATGCGCGGACTGCTGCTTGTGTACGATCATCCGCGCATAGTTTGTTCAAAATATTTCGGACGTGTGTTTTTACAGTTCCGACTGTAATATAAAGTCTTTCGGCAATGACCGCATTACTACAACCTTCTACAATCAATTGCAAGACTTCTAATTCTCTTTCTGTTAAAGTATAGGGATCTATGTTCTCCCCAGATTGATTTCCGGCATCTGAACTACTATTAACAGCCATGCCTGAAGTCGTTTTATTGTCTAATTGTGTGACTTCGGGTAGTGGTGGATTTTGTTGAGCTTGTTGCAATACAATTCGGGCGATCGCAGGGTCAATCCAAGCATTACCGTTATAAGTGACTCGTACTGCTTCAAGTAAGTTATCAAATTTAATATCCTTCATGCAGTAAGAGTCAGCCCCTGCTGCAAAAGCAGCTAACACCGCTTCTTTATTATCCCGTAATGTTAAAATCAATACTCTTGTTGCTACCTCTTCTCCATTCGCTGTAGATTTTATCTCTCGTGTGAGTTCAATTCCATCCTTGTCTGGTAAGCCAATATCTACAATCGCAATATCTGGTTGTAGTGTCTTTAACATTTTCAGACCTTCGACAGCATTAATTGCTTCCCCTACAACTTCAATTTCTTCCTTTTGCTGGAGCGCTGTCCGGATACCCACACGGGTTAGATCATGATCTTCAATTAAAGCGACACGAATTTTAGCCATAGTCTATTACCGCCCTTACACTCAAAAGCTGTAAAATTGAGTTTACTAAAAAGTCTCGGAAGATACAGTTTAAAAATGCCTGTGGAAAAATATAAGAGAGCTTTTTGAGTTAGACTAACACATAAAGGTATATTCTCCTTAGTGCAGACATTTCATCAAAGCGTAGCCGTAAGAAGCCTCCACGGCTCATGTGTTAACATACTGAACAGTAGAGCCTTCTAACTCTCCTTGTTAAACATTAGCTCAGATGAGAAAAGTACAAACTAGAAGTGCTTCTTCTACTCAGGAGTATCTGATATTGATAAGTGATATTCTGCATCTTGAATTTGTATAGCAACTAAACTAACACTTAAATAAATAGCACAAGCCATGCCCTATTTTGTGGCTTGTTGGAAAAATGCGATGTGAAGTATTGAGGTAGCATATCATATGTTTAACTCATGAACAGACTTTTTAAGTACATGTCTCACGTGATGGTCCCTAGATTTCGCACAGTAGTAAAGATGTCATAAATTTGTAAAATTCCTGTATTATCCTTTTGGAAACAATTTGATAAGCTATCGTTCTATCTATATAGTTGGTGTGAGGCTCATTAAGAATAAGCTATGTCTGAACTGCCTAGAAAGTTTTCAGTATTAGGTCTACCAGTTCATGTGACAACCGACTATCCAGGCTGGTTACTAGAACGTTTACAGCAGGGTATGGGGACTCATGTCGTCACACTCAATGCAGAAATGACTATGCAAGCAGAGCGGAATTCTTCCTTAGCTAAGGTTATACAGAGTGCTGAGTTAGTAATTCCAGATGGAGCAGGTGTTGTTCTGTACCTGCGATGGTTGTTACAGCAAAAAATTCAGAGAACTCCTGGAATTGAACTAGCAGAAACACTGTTGCACAAACTTGGACAAACGGGGAATGACACAAAGGTGTTTTTCTACGGAGGAGCACCAGGTGTAGCCGCAAAAGCATCAGAATTTTGGCTTTCTCAAATTCCAAATTTGGTCATCGTCGGTACTCACTCCGGCTTTCATTCACAACAAGAAGAAGAACAATTACGACAAACTCTTACCCAACTACAACCACAAGTCATTTTTGTTGGTTTGGGAGTTCCACGTCAAGAGTCATGGATTGCTCACAACCGCCATTTGTGTCCTCAAGCAATATGGATTGGTGTTGGAGGGAGTTTTGATATTTGGTCGGGGATAAAAACTCGCGCTCCTGCTTGGTTGGGGGATAATAATCTGGAGTGGCTATATCGGCTCTATAAAGAACCTTGGCGCTGGCGAAGAATGTTGGCTTTGCCTGAGTTTGCCGCTAAAGCTTTAGTTTATCGGTTTTTTCAACTCTCTGGGGTCGGTGTAGCGTCAAATTTGTGAGCTATTGTGCGTAGAAATGCACTGAATTAGCCTGCTTTTGCAGGCTTTGTTCTTATAGCCTCAAAACGTGTTCATCGCAGAATAGAGTCTAGCAAGGATGAGGTTTGCAATAGTTGTTTTAAAGCTGAGCATTTAATCGATGCTTTGACTCAATCGAACGTCTAACAATTGTCATGCCAACGAGAATTTCTATCCACTGATGCTGTGAGACCTTTGTGTGCAGGATAATGGTAGTGGGTGAAAAATATGCCATTTCATCGTGATTGCTCACTCGAAATTTCTACTTGTGGGGTTTGGAACTGAACAATGACTACTGGCTATACTCACTACTGAGATGAGCGATCGCCTGTTTAATCCACTCCTCCACATAAGCATCTTTGGGTAGTCCAATGTCTTCACTCACCACATGCAAAGCATGACTCACCTCATTAGCAGTGTAACCCAATGCTAAGAGAGTCATTTGTACTTCTTCAAGAATACCTGGTGCTGGACCGCCTGTCGCGACGAAGAAGCCTGCTGTCTTACGCCACTCTACTAATTTGCTTTTGAGTTCTAAACAAATGCGTTCTGCGATTTTTTTGCCAACACCAGGGGCTTGAATGAGTAATTGAATGTTACCTGTGATAATTGTCTGCACGAGTTCTGGTAGTTCCAAAGTGTCTAACAAGGCGATCGCCAAAGCTGCACCAACACCACTCACACTCAACAAATGGCGAAACACATCTCGTTCCCCTGGTGAACCAAAGCCATAAAGCATTGGTATTTCTTCTCGAACTTGGTAATGGGTAAAAATTTGCACTTCGCTTCCAGAATTTGGCAATTGCTGTACTAATCGTGCAGGGATTTGCAAATCATACCCTATTCCATTCACTTCCAAGGTTAGAGTATAGCGAGGACCATTATTGTTTTGGATACCAGCAACAATTCCTTTGAGATAGCTAATCATTCTAAGAAACCAAAATGTTTTAAACCTTCAAGTATTCCACCAGCACAAAAATTTGTTGCTAGGTAACGGGAGTCGGCAGAATGTTCATTATGCCATTGAAGTAGCTCCGGACGAGCATTCCCGACAATAATTCCTTTTTCACTCCCAACAGCGAATAAAGCAATATCATTACCAGAATCGCCACAAACAACCGTTTGTTCTGCTACAAATTTCCACTTTTGGCGGAGAAACTGTACTGCTTGTCCTTTATCGCTCCCAACAGGTACGATGTCAAGGTCTATACCGCTACTGTAGATTAACTTTATGTCTAAACCAGATTTTTGCAACTCTAATTGAAGTTGCGGTAAAACCTTTTGTGCTGACTCTTCTTGAAGGAAAAAACTCACTTTGAAGAGCCGCTGTTCTGAGTCAGGTTGTGGAACTAACTCAGGAAAACGAGTCGTTATTGATACCACAAGCTCACGATTCCAACCAGATGAAAGTTTTTCCGACCATTTTGAATCAGGAATATCACTGCTGTCAAGATAAATTTCTGTTCCCACAGCTAAAATCAGAGCATCGGGTTCTAAAAGATTTTTTTCGTTTTTGAGTTCTTGGTAAAGAATGGGCGCTCGCCCTGTCGCATAAACAATCTTGGTACCGCATCAACATGCAGCCAGATATTGTATTTTTGCGCTATTTCTCCCAACTGCGGAATCGGATCGATCGCATTGGATGGAGTTGTTCCTACAGTCGCAGCCAAAAAACATGGAGTCAATCCCGCCTTAATATCGGCTTCAATGCACTACTGTAACGCCGAAGCACGCATTGCATAGTTAGCATCCACCTCAAGGGCTCGCAAGTTTTCCCGACGCAGCCCCGCGATTTTAACTTCTTCGTCGTAGGTCCTATAACGGTACTCCGTGAGCGTGCCGGGATATAAGACGGGCAACTTCTCCGGAATGCTGTTATTAAAATATGTATATAATAGTAACAGGTCGATGTTTGGAGAAGTTTAGATGAGAAGACAAGCCGTAAAAGTTAGGTTGTACCCCACAGAGCAACAAGTCCAGATACTTGCACAGCATTTTGGATGCGCTCGCTGGTGGTGGAATTATGGGTTGAACAAATGCATTGAAACCTATAAAGCAACCGGAAAAGGCTGATCTCAGTCTGGACTAAATTCGCTGTTACCGACGCTCAAAAAAGACAAAGAAACTGAATGGTTGGGAGAGTGTTACTCACAAATTTTGCAATCTGTAAGCCTCAATCTTAGCCGTGCATATCAAAACTTCTTTGATAGCGTAGCGTGCCCGAAGGGCATAGGTAGAGCAAAATATCCTAAATTCAAGTCAAGACATCATCGTCAATCCATCCAATACCCACAAAAGGTAAAGCAAATCAATGATTGCTTGAAGTTCCCAGGCTTGCTAGGTGTAGTCAAAGCTAAGATACATCGACCACTTGACGGAATTACCAAGACTGTCACTGTTAGTAGATGCCCGTCGGGTAAGTACTACGCTTCTGTGTTGATGGAATATGAAGGAGATCATCCGGTATCCAGTACAGAAGCTAAAGTTGTCGGTATCGATTTGGGCATCAAAGATTTTGCGATTACCTACGATGGCGAAAAAACTTCTAAATATCCAAACCCAAAACACTTAACCAAATATGAGAAGAAACTAGCCAAGAAACAACGTATTGCTGCACGAAAAGTAAAAGGCAGTAGCCGTCGTAGAAAGGCAACTTTGATTGTAGCTAGGGTATACGAACAAGTTAGCAATGTCCGTCAAGACTACTTACACAAACTATCTAGAAAAATAGTTGATAACAATCAAGTTGTGGTAGTTGAAAACTTAAACGTCAAGGGCATGGTTCGTAACCCTCACGGGGAAGACCTCCGGTCTCGCTCCGCTAACGCCACTTGCTACAACGGGGGGCACATGCGTCCCCACGGAGGAGCCAGCCGCGTGGGCGGGTCTCCCGACTTGTAGACGCCCGGAGGGCGGCTTCCCGCAGGGTGCGGACTGGCGTTGGGGTTGGGGGGAGACCCTCCGATAGCGCAGCGGGCAAGGGAGGGCATAGCTTTGATGCCACAGGCTTGCCCTGAGCCCTATGCCTACGGCACGGCTGCGCCTATCGG